>NZ_JBHUSC010000015.1:0-124776 GCF_042673805.1 Streptomyces sp. NPDC057010
CCCCGAGTCCTGGCCAGGACTCGGGGCGACCGGCGGTTTTCCTTGCCTGACCGGGGAGGTCTGCCGGTCAGGCGCGGCCGCGGATCGGACGGCGGCGGCGCATCACGTGGGCGCCCGCGCCGAGGGCGGCGGCGCCGACGAGGCCCGCGCCGATGGCGGTCTCGGCGGTGGACGGGCCGAAGGAGCCGCCGATGCCGCCCTGAGAGGGGTTGCCTTCGAGGATCCGGAAGCGGTGGGTGGCGACCAGGCTGTTGTCGTTGCACTTGACCGACAGCGTGTGCGTGCCCGGAGAGGCGTGGTTGAAGATCCGGACGGTGGCGAAGCCGATCGACCCGGCCGACAGGTTGGCCGGCGGAAAGTTGCCCGGCGACGCGACCGTACCGCCGTGACCGCAGCCCGACGCGCTCACCTGCATCGTGGATCCCTGGTGTACGGCGTACGGGTTGACCGAGATGTTGCTGGGACCGCCGCCCCCGCCCAACGGGGCGTTCGCGGAGGCGAAGGGGACACTGAGGCCGATCGCGGCGCAGGCTGCCGCCGTCACGGTGAGAGCGCGGAAAACACGCATGGTGGAACCTCCAGCGGGAAGCGCCCCGGAGCGTCGGCCCCGGATGATCGACGAGAACGCCTCCCACGTTGAACCCTCGGGCCGGCCCGCAAGCTCCGCATTTTCGCCTTTGGGCCGCCCGGTTGAGCGACACGCCGAAGCGCGGACGACGCAGCTGACGGATCCGCAGGTCACGACCCGTCAGGCATTTATGTGACGATTACCTGGATGGGCGCACCTCTTCCGGCCCCTTCCCGGCCCCGCCACCCGTTCGCCCCTCCCCTCTCGCCGTCCTGCCTAGGCAGCCTTAGCGTGCGTGAAGTAGGGCGTACAGGGGTGGGACAGGAACGCGGGTCGGGACCCCCGCGTCGGGAAGGGAGAACGATGGGCGAGGACGAGACCTGGCCGTCGCGCAGACGCTCACCGTGGGGCGTGCTCGCCCTGGTCATGCTCACCGGCCTCGCGATGGTGCGCAACGGTGTGGACATCGACGACGGGCCGCCCCAGCCCACCGCGGCCTCGCGCGTCGCGGTGACGGCCGACCAGCTGCCGGCGGATCCGCCGACGCCGCCCTCGGACATGGAGGTGCTGGAGCACTCGTCGGTGCAGCGCATCCGGATCCCCACGATCAACGTGGACGCTCCGGTGATGACGGTCGGGCTGGACGCGGAGGGATGGATCGACGCCCCGCCGCCGCAGGACCGCAATCTGGCCGGCTGGTACCTCAACGGCATCTCGCCGGGCCAGCGGGGCTCCGCGGTGATCGTGGGCCACGTGGACAACGCCCAGGGCCCGGCGGTCTTCTACGGCCTGGGCTCGGTGAAGCCGGGCAACCAGATCGAGGTGGAGCGGTACGACGGGCGCACGGCGGTGTTCGAGGTGTACGGCGTGGAGGTGTTCTCGAAGGACGCCTTCCCCGGAGCCCGGGTGTACGGGGACACCGGGCACCCGGAACTCCGGGTGATCACCTGCGGCGGCGGGTACTCGAAGGCCCGCGGCTACGACGGCAACGTGGTCGTCTTCGCCCGGATGGTGGAGGCCCGCTGAGCCGGGCCGCGGGCCGGCCCTCCGGCCGCCCGGATCAGCGGGGCGGTAGCGGCGGGAGGGTCATCCGGTAGCCGCGGGCGAGGAGTTGGGGCAGGTAGGAGGAGATGGCCCGGACGCTCTGGGAGCGGTCGCCGCCGGCGTCGTGCGACAGTACGATCACGCCCGACCCGGCGCCCGCGAGGACCCTGGAGACGATCGTTCCGGTCCCGGGCTCCTTCCAGTCCAGGGTGTCCACGGTCCAGGCGAGCGGCTCCATACCCAGCTCCGCCCCGATCTCGAAGGCGGCCCGGTTCCACGCCCCGTACGGCGCCCGGAACCACACCGGGGCCTCGCCCACGGTCTGCTGTACGACCTCGCTGGTGCGGCCGATCTCGGAGGCGATGCCCGGCCGACTGAGCGTGGGGATCAGCGGATGGGTCCAGGTGTGGTTGCCGATGACGTGGCCCTCGGCGGCCATCCGGCGCAGCAGGTCACGGTTCTCGGTGGCCATCTCCCCGCACACGAAGAACACGGCGCGCACCCCGTGGCGGGCGAGGGTGTCGAGGATCCCGGGGGTGTAGCGGGGGTCGGGGCCGTCGTCGAAGGTGAGGACCATGGAGCCGGCCGCGGACGCGTCGGCCGGGAGCTCCAGGATGGGGCGGGTCCGCACGGCGGGCTTCGCGGCGCGCTGGCGGCCGGGGGTCTCGGCGGTCATCGGCCGCAGCCGGTATGACTTCTCGGCGGCCAGCTCGTGGATCCTGCCGGGGGCTCCCGCCGCGGGGTTCGGTCCGGGGGCGCCGGCCGGGCCACCGGCGGGCGCGCCGCCGGGGGCGCCCGGCGCGCCGGGGCGGCCCGCCACCCCGCCCTCGCCGCCCGCGTTGATCAGTCCGGCGGCGGCCGCGACTCCGAGGAAGACGGCGGTACGCAGGAGCACGCGTCGCCCTACTGTCGGCTCGTCATTTTTCATTATTACTACGTATCAACGACATCGGCGGAGATGTCGAGAGGCGCGGACGCACCCCCTCCCCGTCACCCGCTCGGACCAGGCGGGGGACCGCTCAGCCGCGTCGCACCAGCGGGAACGGGAGCGTCTCGCGGATCGTCAGGCCCGTGAGGAACATGACGAGACGGTCCACGCCGATGCCCAGGCCGCCCGTCGGCGGCATCGCGTACTCCAGCGCGTCCAGGAAGTCGTTGTCGAGTTCCATCGCCTCCGGGTCGCCGCCCGCCGCGAGCAGCGACTGCGCGGTGAGCCGGCGCCGCTGCTCGACCGGGTCGGTCAGCTCCGAGTAGGCGGTACCCAGTTCGGTGCCGAAGGCCACCAGGTCCCAGCGTTCGGCGAGCCTCGGGTCCTTGCGGTGCTGCCGGGTGAGCGGGGAGACGTCGGTCGGGAAGTCCTTGTAGAAGGTGGGCAGCTTGGTGCGCTCCTCGACGAGGCGCTCGTACATCTCCAGGACCACGTCGCCGCGGGTGTCCTCGGGGGCGTGCGGGACCGAGGCCCGGTCGCACAGCCGCCGCAGCACGTGCTCCTCGGTGTCGGCGTCGACCTCCTCGCCGAGGGCCTCGCTGATCGCCCCGTACATCGTCTTGACCGGCCAGGGCCCCGAGATGTCGTGGACGACGAGCTTGCCGTCCGGGCCCGCCTTGTGCGCGACCGGCGTGCCGAACGCGGCCGTCGCCGCGCCCTGGATCAGCTCGCGGGTGAGGTCGAGCATCACGTCGTAGTCGGCGAAGGCCTGGTAGGCCTCCAGCATCGTGAACTCGGGGTTGTGCTTGTAGGAGACGCCTTCGTTGCGGAAGGTGCGGCCCATCTCGAAGACCTTCTCCATGCCGCCGACGCACAGCCGCTTGAGGTACAGCTCGGGCGCGATGCGCAGGTACAGGTCGAGGTCGTAGGCGTTGATGTGGGTGCGGAACGGCCGGGCGTTGGCGCCGCCGTGGATCTGCTGGAGCATCGGGGTCTCGACCTCCAGGTACCCGCGGTCCAGCAGCCCCTGGCGCAGGGCCTGCACCGCGCTGGAGCGGGCCCGTACGACCTCACGGGCCTCGGGGCTCGCGACGAGGTCGAGGTAGCGGCGCCGGACGCGGGCCTCCGGGTCGGCGAGGCCCTTGCGCTTGTCGGGGAGGGGGCGCAGGCACTTGCCGGTGAGCTGCCAGGCCCGTACGACCAGGGAGAGCTCGCCGCTCTTGCTGGCGCCGACCTCGCCGCTCGCGACGACGTGGTCGCCGAAGTCGACCTGGGAGGTGAAGGAGTCCATGGCGTCGGCGCCGGTCTCGTCGCGGGTGAGCATCAGCTGTATGTCCCCGGACCAGTCGCGCAGGACGGCGAAGAGCACGCCGCCGAGGTCGCGTACGAGCATGACGCGCCCGGCGAGGGTGGCCTCCTCGCCGGAGCGGGCGCCGGCCGGGTGGTCGGGGTGCGCGGCCTTCAGCTGCGCCACGGTGTGGGTCCGCTGCCGGATGCCGACCGGGTACGGGTCGGTGCCGCGGGCCCGGATGCGCTCCAGCTTGTCGTGGCGGACGCGCACCTGTTCGGGCAGCCGTTCGGCGCGGGCGGCGGCCTCGGCCTCCTCCCCGACGCTCTCCAGGCCCAGGGAGTCGATGGAGGGCAGCCCCTCTGTGGTGGCGGGGTTGGTGAGGCCCTTGGGATGGCCGTTGCCCCACAGGGTGCGCAGTCTGGGTACGGAGACGAAGCCCTCGGCGATGCCGGAGGCGAGGCTGACCCGGGCGAGCGAGCCGGCGTCCTGGTAGCAGAGGAACCGCGGGTACCACTCGGGGCCGTACTTGACGTTCGAGCGGTAGAGCGCCTCCAGCTGCCACCAGCGGGAGAAGAAGAGCAGCAGCTTGCGCCACAGCTTCAGGACGGGGCCGGCGCCGATCCGGCCGCCTTCCTCGAAGGCGGAGCGGAAGACGGCGAAGTTGAGGGAGATGCGGCGTACGCCCAGGCCGGGGGAGGCGGCGCAGAGCTGGGCGACCATGAACTCCATGACCCCGTTGGGGGCGGCGCGGTCGCGGCGCATCAGGTCGAGGGAGATGCCGTCCTTGCCCCAGGGGACGAAGGAGAGCAGGGCGATCAGCTCGCCCTGGGCGTCGAAGGCCTCGACGAGCAGGCAGTCCCCGTCGGCCCGGTCGCCGAGCCGGTCCAGGGCCATGGAGAAGCCGCGTTCGGTCTCGGTGTCGCGCCATGTGTCGGCCCGGTCCACGATCATCTGCATCTCGTCCTCGGAGAGGGCGGAGTGGCGGCGGATGACGGTGGTGGCTCCGGTGCGCTTGACCCGGTTGACGGCCTGGCGGGTGACGCGCATGTCGCGGCCGTCGAGGTCGAAGTGGGCCACGTGCAGGATGGCCTCGTCGCCGAGCTGGAGGGCGCTGAGTCCGGAGCGGGCGTAGGCGGTGGCGCCGTCCTCGGAGGCGCCCATGACGGCGGGCTGCCAGCCGTAGCGGCGGGCGACGGTGAGCCAGGCGTCGATGGCGGGGGTCCAGGCGCCGGGGTCGCCGACCGGGTCGCCGCTGGCGAGGCAGACGCCCGCTTCGACGCGGTAGGTGACGGCGGCCTTGCCGTTGGGCGCGAAGACGACGGCCTTGTCGCGGCGGGTGGCGAAGTAGCCGAGGGAGTCGCTCCGTCCGTAGGCGCCGAGGAGGGCCCGGATCCGGGGCTCCTCGTCGCCGTGCAGGGCGGCGGTCAGGCGCTGGGAGCGGAAGAGGGTGGCGGCGGCGTTCAGCAGGGCGACGGCGCCGAACAGGCCGAGCAGGAAGTAGAGCGGTCGGGGCGGGCGGCCGTCGAACTGCCGGGCGGAGAAGAGGCCGCCGAAGACCTGCTTGGCGGCCCAGTCCAGCCACTGGCCCCTGGGCAGGGTGCCGGGGAACAGGGCGATGAACCCCCAGCCGAGGAGGACGGCGACGAGCAGGCCGGTGCCGAGCACGAACATGGCCCGCCAGAGGGCTCCGGGCCGGGAGGCGGCGTAGAACTCGGCGCGGGCGGCGATCAGTACGGCCATGGCGGCCACGGCGACGGCCATGGAGGGGACGCCGACCCAGTAGTCGCCGTCGGCCATGGTCAGTACGTCGACGAGGATCAGCAGGGCCAAATAGGTGACGACGATCCACCAGGCGACCTTCTTGCGGGTGCCGAGGGCGGCGGCGAGGAGGAAGAGGAAGACCGCGTAGGCGAGGTTGGCGCTGACCGGGACGACGATGAGGTCCAGGAAGCGCACGACGTGCCGCAGCAGTCTGCGCAGCGTCGGGGAGAGCGACAGCAGGGCGCACAGCAGGCCGAGCGCTCCGAAGAACGCCCCGAATCCGTCGGGAACCCGGTTCAGGAAGCGGTTACGGGTTCCGCGCGTCTCCTCCACGGTGGCACTCATGGTTCGCACTGTAGGGAGGGCGGCGGCCGTCCGCGCGCCGAGCGGGATAGCCTCGGAAGGGTGACGGAGCACGTGAACACGGGATTCGAACGCGGTACGGACGGCCCGAAGGTGATCCTGGCCGGGGTCGACGGGTCGGAGTCCTCGCTGCGGGCCGCGGCCTACGCGGCGGGGCTGGCCCGGCGGCAGAACGCCCTGCTGGCGCTGGTGTACGTCCAGCCGGTGATGCCGGCGGGGGCCTCGCTGGGCGCGCCGGTGGCCGACACCACCGGGGAGATCGCCGAGGGCCTGGTGGCGGAGATCCGTGAGGCGGCGGAACGCCTCAAGGGCATCTACGCGGTCCGCTGGCAGTTCCACACCTTCCGCGGCGACCCTTACGCGGGCCTGGTGAGCGCGGCGGAGGAACTGACGGCGGACGCGGTGGTGGTCGGCGCCTCCGAGCAGGCCGGCCACCGCATCGTGGGCTCGGTGGCGATCCGCCTGGTCAAGGCGGGCCGCTGGCCGGTCACCGTCGTGCCCTAGGGCCGCGAGCGGCCCGGCTACCTGGCCATGGTGAGGCCGTCCTTGGCGGCGCCGCGGCTGAGGACGGCCTCGCTGATGGCGTCCTGGGCGTTGTCGTAGTCGCTGCGGTCGGGGTTCTTGGCGAGGGTGTCGGGGAGGTTGACGACCCTGCCGATGGACAGGTCCATCATCTGGGGGACGAACTCGGCCTTGGTGACCTGCCAGCGCTGCCCCTCCGCCGCCGGCGGGGCGAAGGTGAAGCGGCCGATGGAGCCGTAGTTGCCGCGCATGTCGCGTGCGCCCGTGTAGTTGAACATCTCGCCCGCCACCTGGTCGCCCATGCCGTAGATGATCCAGGTCCCGTTGACCTTCTCGTAGGGCTGCGGGATGTGCGCGTGCGTGCCCAGGATCATGTCGATGTCGGGGCGGCCGCCGGTCCGGGAGGCGGTCAGGGCCCTGCCGAGGGAGAGCTGCGTCTCGTCCGGCTCGGTCTGCCACTCCGTGCCCCAGTGCACGCTGACGAGGACCACGTCCGCGCCCGCTTTCCGGGCGGCCCGCGCATCCGCGATGATCTTGTCCTGCTTCATGAGGTTGACCGCCCACGGCTGTCCCTCGGGCAGCGGGTAGCCGTTGGTGTCGTAGGTGTAGGCGAGGTGCGCGACCTTGGCGGTCCCGGCCGTGTACGTGGTCACGGCGGCCGCCTCGGCTGCCGTTCGGGCCGAACCGGCGTGCTTGAGGCCGACCTTGTCGAACCGGTCGAGCGTGCGGCGCAGCCCGTCGGCGCCGTCGTCGAGGGTGTGGTTCGAGGCCGTGGAGCAGCCGTCGTACCCGGCGTCCTTGAGGCCGTCGGCCACCTCCGGCGGAGACTTGAAGGCGGGGTAGCCGGAGAAGGGGCCGCCCTCCTCCCCGTAGATGGTCTCCATGTGGCAGATGGCCAGGTCGGCGCCGGAGACCAGGGGTTTGACGCCGGAGAACATCGGCCTGAAGTCGTAGCCGTCGCCGGGCGCGTCGTCGGCCGCCCGCTGGATGACCGAGGTGTGCGGCAGGACGTCGCCGCTCGCGACCAGGGTGAATCCCCTGGCCGAAGGGGAGCCCGCGGCGCTGGAGGGGACGGGCTTGCCGGATTCGGCGAGGCGGGCCGGCGCCGATCCCGCTCCCGGGTTCCCGGCGGCCGAACAGCCGGCGGCCGCCGACAGCAGGAGGGCCGAGAGGAGGGTGACGGCCCGTCGGGTGTGCCTGTTCATCTGCCCGGCTCTCATTAGTACGACTATCGGATCACCTGCAATCCATAGAAAGAGACGCCTCAAGTCAAGGAACGGATCCGGCCACCGGCCCCCGCACCACCCGGATGGCGGCGCCGGGACCCGCCCGGAACCGCCTCCTCGACCGCCGCCGGAGGGGCTGCCGTTCGCCGCGCCGTTCGACCGTTCACCGCCCTCCCCGGCCGCCCACCGGACGACCCGGGTGCTTGGGCGCACCACCTGGACCGGACGGTTCCCGGGCGGCTCCGTGCAGGTCAGGGTGGACGTGTCGCCCTCGGTCACCGACCCCCACGCACCCCGGAAGGAGCCCCTCGTGCCGCTCTCCCCCACCCTCATCCGTACGGACCCCGAGGCCCTGGCCGAACTCCAGCGCGACCACGGGCGGGCCCTGTTCGGTTTCCTGGTCGGGCTCACCGCCGGGGACGCGCAGCGCGCGGAGGACCTCGTACAGGAGACCCTCGTACGGGTCTGGCAGCACCCGGAGGTCCTGTCGAGCGGGCACGAGTCCATGCGGCCCTGGCTGTTCACGGTGGCCCGGCGCCTCGCGATCGACGCCCGGCGGGCCCGCCTCTCCCGGCCGCAGGAGGTGGACGCGGAGGGGCTGGAGCAGGCGGCGGCGCCCGAGGACGCGGTGGCCGGTTCGGTCACGGCCATCGACGTGCGGCGGGCCGTGGGTTCCCTGGGGCCGGAGCACCGCGAGGTGCTGGTGCAGGTCTACTTCCGCGACCGCTCGGTGGCGGAGGCCGCGGCCGAGCTCGGGATACCGGCCGGGACGGTCAAGTCCCGTACGTACTATGCCCTTCGGGCCCTGAAGAAGGATCTCCAGGGCTACGGGTACGGCCTCGGCGCCTGACCCGGCTCGCGGTAAGGGATCGGAGAACGCCCCGAAAGCGTGCGGACCGGACAGAAACCGCATGGAATGAGGCATCAGACCGTGCAAGTTGAGTAAACATCCCCCGCTCCGCGAGCCGCTGGGTGAAGGCTCGTGGCTGACGACGGGACGCTCGAAGCGCGGGAGAAGGTGGAACGGTGCAGCCCGAGGGTATGAACGGCACCAGTGACGGCGGGCTTGCGGTGCCCATGGCCTGGCTCTACGCCGAGTACATCGCAGACGAGCTGCTGCGCACGGGCCGGCTGATCCCGGTCAGCACCCTGGAGTTCCGGGCCGGGCGCGACACGCTCGCGCTGACGATCTACCTCTCGGACGCGGCCGGGGAGCTCTCCGGGATCCGGGTGGTCTCCCAGCTCGACGAGTGGCTCTCGCTGACGGCGTACGGGCACCCCTGGCGCGACTGGGTGCACACCCGGTTCCTCGCGCTGGGCGAGGAGGCCCGCGAGCGCGGCCGCGCCGAGGAGCCGGACCTGGAGCTGGCCCGCGCGGCATGGCGCTGGCTGGACCGCACCGAGCTGTTCGCCACCAACCTCGACCCGGGCCGGCACGGACACGCGGACACCCCGCCGGGGCTGGACGAGAACGCGCGGGTGTGGACGCCGGCCTGGCAACTCGGGCTGCCGCTGGGCCATTTGGCGATGCACCTCTTCTGAACGCGCCGCTGTTAGGCGGGGCGGCGGGGAGCCGGACCCGGAGCCTCGGCCGGGTCCATCACCAGGCCCGTGAAATCGGCCTCGTTGCGCTCGGCGCGGGTGACGTACCAGCGGGCGATCAGCCACATCACCGGATACACCAGCACGCCCAGCGCCGCCCACACCAGCGGCCCCGACCCGGTGCGCGGCAGCAGCAGCACCAGCGGCAGCGTCCCGACCAGCAGCGCGAGCGCGGCCAGCGCCCCCAGCGCGGCGCGCAGTTGGCTGCGCACGAGGGCCCGTACGTAGGTGGCGCCGAGGGTGGTCTGTTCGGAGATCTCGGAGCGCGCCGGGGTGTGGGCGGGCGGCCGGCGGCGGGCGCCCCGGGGGACCCCGGTGACGACTTCGCGCCGGGGCGGCGACTGCTGCTGCTCCTCGGCCATGGTGCCGAAGTCTATGCGGCGCCCGGCTATTTGAGGAGGCGGGAGAGCCGCCGGTCGGCGAGCGGCTTGCCCCCGGTCTGACAGGTCGGGCAGTACTCCAGGGAGGAGTCGGCGAAGGAGACCGAGCGGACTGTGTCCCCGCACACCGGGCACGGCTCCCCCGCCCGGCCGTGCACCCGCAGGCCGCTCTTCTTCTCGGCCTTGAGCTCCCCCGCGGCCACCCCGTGCGCCCGCTCGACGGCCTCGCCCAGGGTGTCGCGGACGGCCTCGTGGAGCCGGGTGATCTGCTCCTCGTCGAAGGAGGCGGCGAGTTTGAAGGGCGAGACCTTGGCCCGGTGCAGGATCTCGTCGCTGTACGCGTTGCCGATCCCGGCGATGACGCTCTGGTCGCGCAGTACGCCCTTGATCTGGCGCCGCTCCCCCTCCAGCAGCGCCGCGAAGGCGTCCCGGTCGAAGCCCTCGGCCAGCGGGTCGGGTCCGAGGCGGGCGATGCCGGGCACGTCCGCCGGGTCGTGGACCACGTAGACGGCGAGGCGCTTTTGGGTCCCGGCCTCGGTGAGGTCGAAGCCGCCACCGCCTTCGAGGACGACGCGCAGGGCGAGCGGGCCCTTGCCGGGGCGCGGTGGCTGCGTGGGCAACGTGTCCTGCCAGCGCAGCCAGCCCGCCCGGGCCAGGTGGGTGACGAGGTGGAGCCCGCCGATCCGCAGGGCCAGGAACTTGCCGTACCGGGTGGTGGGCCCGGCCGTCTGCCCTTCCAGGGCGGTCAGCGGCGGGTCGTAGGTCTTGAGCACGCTGACGGCCAGCGGGAGGACCCGCTCGACCACCCGCCCGGTGAGGTGGGCGTCGAGGTACTCCCGCAGGGCCTCGACCTCGGGCAACTCCGGCATGGTCCCAGCCTGCCCCGGCCCCGCGGGAAGCGCGAGCCGGCGCCGGTCCCGGCGGACGGGGCGGCGCCGGTCCCGGCACTACGCCATCACGAACTCGCACCACACGCACTTGCCGCCGCCCCGCGACTCCACGCCCCACGCGTCCGCGAGCCGGTCCACCAGCATCAGTCCGCGCCCCGAGACCCCCGATGCGCCGGCCTCGCGCCGCCGCGGGAGCGCGCTGGAGCGGTCCTCGACCTCCACGCGCAGGCGGCGTTCGGGGCCGGTCAGGACGCGCAGGGTGACGATCGCCGGGCCGTCCGTGTGCATCAGGGCGTTCACGATCAGCTCGTCGGCGACCAGCTCGATCTCGTCGGCCCTGTCCTCCGCGCCCCAGGCGCGCACCGCCGCCCCGATCATGTGGCGGGCCGCCACCAGCGCCTCCGGGTCGCCCGGCGCCACGTGCTGCTGGAACCGGCCGCCGCCCTGGGGCGCGGCCTGCACCTGGCGGCGCAGCAGGAGCAGCGCCATGTCGTCGTCCCCGCCCCGCTCGTCGACGATCCCGCAGAGCCGGTCCGCGAGGTCCTGGAGGTCGGCCGGTCCGCTGCGGATCAGCGAGGTGAGGAAGCGGATCCCGTCGTCGAGGTCGGCGCCGGGCTGTTCGACGAGGCCGTCCGTGCACAGCAGGACCGTTTCCCCTGGGTCGAGTTCCACCGTGGTCACCGGGTATTCGAGGCGGCCGAACTCGGCGGAGAGGCCCAGCGGCATCCCGCCCGCCACCGGGATCCGCCGGCAGCCCCCGTCCCGGGTGCGCAGCAGCGGGTCGATGTGGCCGGCCCGGACCAGTTGGAGGACCCCCGTCGTGAGGTCGGCCTCCACGTACGTGCAGGTCGCGAAGCGGTCGGTGTCCAGCTCGTGCAGGAAGACGGAGGCCCGGGCCATGACGGTGCCCGGCGAGTGGCCCTCGGCCGCGTAGGCGCGCAGCACGATGCGCAGCTGGCCCATGACCGCCGCCGCGTGGGTGTCGTGGCCCTGGACGTCGCCGATGACCGCGCCGACCCGGCCGCCGGGCAGCGGGATCACGTCGTACCAGTCGCCGCCGATGTCCTGGCCCATCCGGGCGGACCGGTACCGCACGGCGATGTCCGCGCCGGGCACGGAGGGGATCCGCCTCGGCAGCATGGCCTGCTGGAGGCCCTCGGCCAGGTCGTGCTCCTGCTCCAGCAGCATGGCCCGCTGGAGGCTCTGGGCGATGCTGCTGCCGAGTGCGACGAGGAGGTTCCGCTCGTCCTGGGTGAAGCCGTCCTTGTCCTGGTAGAGCAGGCCGATCGCGCCGATGGGGCGGGCCTGGGCGATCAGCGGCAGGTAGGCGGCCGCCGAGATCTTCATGTACGAGATCTTCGTCCAGAGCCCGGGGTAGTCCGTGGCGAACTCCTGCGCCGAGTCCAGGAAGCGCGGCTGGAGCGAGCGGACGACCTCGCTCATCGGGTACTGCTCGTCGATGCGGGTGTAGCGGGTGCCGGGGACGAAGCTGCCCTCGGGTCCCTCGGCGACGAGGTGGATCCGGCCGGCCTCGACGAGGCCCATCACCATGCCCATCGAACCGAGGCGCTCCAGCCCGTGGGCGTCGCCGAGCGCGTCGATGACGTCCTGCACGGTGCGGGCGTGCGCGAGGGCCGCGGTCGTGCTCTCGACCACCGAGGTCTGGCGGCGCCGTTCCTCGTCGAGGCCGAGGCGCTCGGCCGAGTGGCTGAGTTCCTCGGTCGCGTCGCGGACGATGCCGATGATCCGGTACGGACGCCCGTCGGGGCCGCGCATGACGCGGCCCTGGGTGTGGGTCCAGCGCAGCCGCCCGTCGTGGCAGCGGATGCGGAAGTAGGCGCCGTAGCTGTCCTCGCGGCTCTTGAGGGCGCTGGAGACGAGGGCGTCGAGCCGGGTGGCCTCGGCGGGAGGGACCCGCGGGGCCAGGGATTCCGGGCGCCCGTCGTACTCGTCGGGGGTCGTGTCGAAGACGTCGAGGGCCGCCGAGTCCATGTGCATGAGACCGGTGAGCAGGTCCCAGTCGAAACTGCCCATGCGGTTCAGCGCGAGCGACCGGTCCGGGTGCGCGGGCCAGTCGTCCGGCAGCGATACGGCGGTCGGCACCGATCCACCATGACACACGGGCCGGTCAGGCGCTCTCCAGTGAGTAGCCCGGGTCCGAGGGGTCGATCAGCTGGTCCGGCACGGCGAACGGGTCGGCGGGGCCGTTCGGATCGTTCGGGTCGGCGGGTGCGTACGGGTCCTCGGGCGAGAGGGGGACGCCCGGGTCGGTGGGGAACGGCGGGGGCAGGTCGGAGGGCAGGTCGGAGGGGACCTCGGCCGACGGCGGCTGCTGCTGCTGCTCGGGGGGGGTGGCGGGGTTCAGGCCGGGGTTCTGCGGTGAGCCGGTGGCATCCGGCGGGGCCGGGGTGGGCTGCGCGCCCTGCGGGCAGTCCGTGGCGCCGGGGGCCGGAACGCTCGGCGCGGCATCCGCACCCGGGCCGGTGTCGGAGGGTGCGGGCGTCGGCGGGTCGGTACGGGCCAGGCTGTTGCTGTCGGGGGTCGGGCAGGGGTCCTCGGGCGTGGTACCGGGCGGGATGGCGGGGCCGTTGGGGATGCCGTCGGCCGGGTCGTACGGGGGCACCACCTGCGGAGTGCGGTCCTGGGCGCCGTCGTCGCCCCGCTTGCGCTCGAGCCAGGTGTTGTCGGCGATGTTGACGATCACCAGGTTGTTGATCACATGGGTGGTGGGCTCGATCACGATGACCTGGTTGGGCTGGTAGCCGTCCCACGGGTCGCCCTTGGGGACGGGGGAACCCTTGGGTGCGCGCGGGGAGAGCAGCGGGTTGCCGCACGCGCAGCGGACCCTGGGCATCCCGTGTTCGTCGACGAGGACGGCGGTGCCGGCCTGGAGGACCGCCTGGTAGCTGTCGGCGCGGCCCCCGCGGAAGCCGTGGCTGGTGACGCGGGTGTCGGCGCGGAGCACCACGGGGGTCAGGCCGCGCAGGAATTCGGGGAGCTTCGCCTGTTCGATGTCGGAGGCCTCGGCGAAGGCGCGGGCCTTGGCGTCGTCGGTGGTCAGGAAGCGGACCTGCTGTTCCACGTCGCAGCTGCCGAGCCGCTCGGTGCCGCCGTAGAGGCCGGGGGTGGCCGCGTTGACGGTACGGATGCCCTGGCCGGTCCGGTTGGGCAGCGGGGGCTGCACGGGGGCGGACTCGGCGGTGGCGGTCGAGGTGGTGAAGGGGTCGGGGCCGGCGGAGGCCACGGGCTGGAGGTAGACGTCCTGGCTCTCGGCTCCGGCAGTGCCCCGGTGCTCCTCGGAGCCGCCGCAGCCCGCGGCGAACAGGCTGAGGGCGGCGAAGAGGGCGGCGCCGGCCGGTCCGTGACGGCGCGGCGCCTGACGAGGTGTCGGAGGTGTCGGTCCGTGCACGTGGATCTCCCTTTTCGCCCCGGTTGCTCCCTCTTGTCTGCACCATCCCCGCGCACGCCGCAACCGGAAGAGTTCTTGAACATGTTCAAGGGAGCCCGTAGAGTCGCGACCGCGAGTTGAACGCGTTCAAAGCGTTCGGCCGCGACCGGGAGGGGAGCCGTCGTGACGGTACTGGTGAACGTGATCGTCACCCTGGGCATGCTCTGGGTCGTCCCCGCCGGCCTGCGCCTGATCGACCCGGCCGGGCTCGGCCGGGCCGCCCGCCTCTGGCCGCTGCCGGCCGCGCTCGGGGTCCTCTGCCTGTGGCTGCCGCGCGGTGGTGCCGCCACCTCGCTCGCCGCACTCTACGCGGCGGCCTGCCTGGCCCTCGCGGCGCGGGCCCCCGCCGTACTGCTCCGGGGCCGCCCGCCCGGCCGCCCGCCACGGCCCGCCGACGTCGCGGTCGCCACCGCCCTCGTCTCGCCGTCGATCGCCGGGACGGCGCTGGTCGCCGAGCGCGCCGGGTACCGGCTCTTCGGCTTCGACCTCGACGTCCTGGCGCTCACCGTGCCCCACTTCCACTTCGCCGGATTCACCGCCGCGCTGGTCGCCGGGCTGGTGTGCCGGGCCGCCGCGCCCGGCCCGGGAGCGCGATGGGCCGCCTACAGCGTCCCCGCCGGGACCCTGCTCGTCCTCCTCGGCTACTTCGTCGGCGACTGGGCCGAGCTGGTGGGCGCGGTGGTCCTGACCGGCGGGATGTGGGCGGTGGCCCTGACGACCTGGCGCGAGATCCGGCCCGCCGGCCGCGACCGCACCACGCGGGCGCTGCTCGCCGGCTCGGCCGCGGTCCTGGTGGCCACGATGCTGCTCGCCCTGTGGTGGGCGGCCGGCGAGGCCACCGGGATCGTCCACCCGACGCTGACCTGGATGGCCGCGACCCACGGCCTCGGCAACTCCCTCGGATTCGCCCTCTGCTCGGTGCTGGCCTGGCGCCGGCTGACGGCCGACACCAGCGCCACCACTGCCACCAGCACCACCACTGCCGCCACTGCCGCCACTGCGGCTGCCGCCCGACAGGAGACCACGCCATGACCCGCCTCATCAGCACCGGCCGGGACACCCTCAGCTACCCCGACCGGGGTGCCACGGCCCGGCGGCCGCTGCCCGCCGGCTACAACCACCTGAGCCACCGCACCCGGATAGGCCGGGGCCGGGCGGCCTTCGAGGCCGCCGGAGCCGCGCTGACCACCTTCCACGCCCACCGCACCTCGGGCATGCGCGTCCGCGCGGATTCCGGGGCCGTCCGCGCCGGCGACCGCGTCGAGGTGGGGATCGGCTTCGGCCCGCTGCGGATCACCGCTCCCTGCCGGATCATCTGGACGGCGTACGAGCCCAGCCGCATCGGCTTCGCGTACGGCACGCTGACCGGCCACCCGGAATCCGGGGAGGAGTCCTTCATCGTGGACCTCGACCCGGACGGCACGGTGTGGTTCACGGTGACCGCCTTCAGCCGCCCGGCCAGCTGGTACACCCGCCTCGGCGGCCCGGTGATCCCCTTCCTCCAGCTGAACTACGCCCGCTGGCTGGGCCGCCACCTGCGCGGGCTGGCCGGTGCCGCCTGACCGGTCCGATACTGGAGTCGATGGACTGGTTCACGGCGCCCGGGTACTGGCTCGGCCGACTGGTCTTCCAGCGGGCCCTCGCCGGTGTCTACCTCTTCGCCTTCGTCGGGGCCGCCCTGCAGTTCCGGGCCCTGATCGGGGCGAACGGCATGCTGCCCGTGCCGCGCTACGTGCGGTACGTGCCGTTCCGGCGCGCCCCGAGCCTGTTCCAACTGCACTATTCCGACCGGCTCTTCGCCGGGTGCGCCTGGGCCGGCGCCGCCCTGGCCGCCGCGCTGGCCGCCGGGGCCGGGGACGAGGTGCCGCTGGGCGCCGCGATGGGGATGTGGGCCCTGTTGTGGCTGCTCTACCTCTCCATCGTGAACGTCGGCCAGACCTGGTACTCCTTCGGCTGGGAGTCGCTGCTGCTGGAGATCGGCTTCCTGGCCGTCTTCCTCGGCAACGCCCGGGCCGGGCCGCCGGTGCTGGTGCTGTGGCTGCTGCGCTGGGTTCTCTTCCGGGTGGAGTTCGGGGCCGGGCTGATCAAGATCCGCGGGGATTCCTGCTGGCGCAGGCTCACCTGCCTCTACTACCACCACGAGACGCAGCCGATGCCGGGGCCGCTGAGCTGGTTCTTCCACCACCTGCCGAAGCCGCTGCACCGGGTGGAGTGCGCCGCCAACCACGTGACGCAACTGGTGGTGCCCGTCCTGCTGTTCACTCCGCAGCCGGTGGCCTCGTACGCCGCGGGGATCATCGTGGCGACGCAGCTGTGGCTGGTGCTCTCGGGCAACTTCGCTTGGCTGAACTGGGTGACGATCACGGTGGCCCTGTCGGCGGTGGACTTCACCGGGATCGCGGGCGCTCCCCCGGCCGCGGCCTCGCGGGCGTCGCCGGTGTGGTTCGTGGTCCTGGTCTGCGCGGTGACCGTGCTGGTGCTGGTGCTGAGCCGGCATCCGGTGCGGAACATGATCTCGCGCCGCCAGGTGATGAACCGCTCCTTCGACTCGCTCCACCTGGTCAACACCTACGGGGCGTTCGGCTCGGTGGGCCGGATCCGTGACGAGGTGGTGGTGGAGGGCACCGCCGACCGGCTGCCGCACGAGGACGGCGACTGGCGGGAGTACGGCTTCAAGGGAAAGCCCGGTGAACCGCGCCGGATCCCGCGCCAGTTCGCCCCGTACCACCTGCGGCTGGACTGGCTGATGTGGTTCGCCGCGCTCTCCCCCGGCTACGCCCGGGACTGGTTCGGGCCGTTCGTGGAGCGGCTGCTGGCGGGCGACCGGGACACGCTGCGGCTGATCCGCCACAACCCCTTCCCGGACGCCCCGCCCCACTACGTCAGGGCCCGGCTGTACCGGTACCGCTTCACCACCTGGCGGGAACTGCGCGAGACGGGCGCCTGGTGGCACCGCAGGCTGGTGGGCGAGTACCTGCCGCCCACCCGCCTCGCGGAGGCTGCCTGGTCAGAGCCCGAGTAGCGCCGCCTCGCGCTCCGGCGAGAGGCCCTTGGCCGACCGGTCCGGGCGCAGCGGGGCGACTCCGCCGAGGGAGCCGAGCCAGGCCCAGGTGTCGGCCACGGTCTCCTCGACCGGGCGGCACTTCAGTCCCGCCGCGAGGGCCTTGGACACGTTCCCGCCGTGCATGTAGTCGTGCGCCTCTCCGGCGGGGATCCAGACGGGGAGTTCGGTCCAGGGTTCGACGCCGGCCTCCTCGATCACGGCCGCATCGGTCCAGCGCAGGTCGGCGCCGCCGCCGGTGACCGCGGCGCAGGCCTCCAGGAGGCTGCCCATGGTGGCGTGCCCGGACGGGGAGACCAGGTCGTAGGCGCCGCCGCGCCCGGCCTCGGCCGCGTCCAGGGTCCAGTGCGCGAGGTCGCGTACGTCGATGTACTGGATCGGCAGGTCGCGCGGGCCGGGGGCGAGCACCGGGCCGCCCCGGGCGGTGCGGCCCAGCCACCAGGGCAGCCGGCCGGTGTTCTCGTACGGGCCGAGGATCAGTCCGGCGCGCACCAGCAGGGCGCGGTCGCCGAAGGCGTCGAGGGCGGCGAGCTCGGCGCCCCGCTTGTCCTCGGCGTAGGCGACGGCGTCCGCGTCGGGCGAGCCCTCGACCACCGGGCTGTCCTCGCCGCCGCCGGGCGGGGAGGGGTAGGCGTACACCGAGCGGCTGGAGACGTAGACGTAGCGGCCGGCGCGGGCGCTGAGCAGGCGGGCCGTGTCGCGGACGGCCGTGGGGGCGGCGCTCCAGGTGTCGACGACGAGGTCCCACTCCCCCTCGGCGAGGGCGTCCAGGCCGCCGGGGGCGGTGCGGTCCCCGTGCAGGGCCGAGGTGCCCGGCGGGGGCGCGTGGTGCCCGCGGTGGAAGACGGTCACCTCCCAGCCTCGGTCGAGGGCCTCTTCGGTGATCGCGCGTCCGACGAATTCGGTTCCACCCAGCATCAGCAGCTTCATGCGGCCAGCCTGCCGGGGAGGATGCGGCCGCCGGAAGCCTTGATCGCCGACAGCGATGACGCTCAGGGCGTAGGAGGTGCGGGAACCCGCGTTCCGGAACGAGGCGTACCCGGACCGGGCGTGGGGCAGCCGGGCACGGGGCCGGGGCCGCCGGGCAGGGCAGCGCCCCCGGTGCGGTCGGCACGGGGGGCGGTGTGCACCGTCGTGCGGGCTAGTCGATGCCGGGCAGGATGTGGGACTCCGCCAGGTCGTCCTCGTAGCCGGCCAGCCGGATCGGGGCGGATCGGGCCCAGACCTCGAGACTGCCGAGCTCGTCGGTCCGCGGCTTGGACCGCGATCCCGTGCGCTCCAGCAACGACGGTTCGGGCTGCGTCATTTCAGTCACCGCGCACTCCTTTGTGTCGCGTAACCCGGCAGGCGTGCCGCGCGCCGGGCAGGGATGTAAAGGGTTTCCGGACGCGGTGGCGCCTTGGTGGAGCGAGGCCCGGATGGGGCCGTCTGATGCCCCAGAGTACACATATGAGCGGGCCTCCGCTCGATAGAAAGGCAAAATCCGCGTCGCCCTCTTCTTTTCGCCGCGAGTTCAGGAAGTCGTCGGCCCGCGGGTGCGACAAGCATGGTCCGCTCGACGCCGAATGCGCGCGGCGACGACGGAGGGAGCGGCGGTGGCGAGGTCCGGGATTCCGGGGTCCGAAGTGCCGTACGTCTCAAGCGTTTCGGAGCTGATGGATCTCCTCCACGGCTGCCGTGACGGCCTCGGACTCCAGGCAGCGGCGCTGTTGCGGCGCTCTCGGCCCTTCGACAAAGAGCTCCAGATCGCCGGTCTGCTGCAGGACCTCGGGGAGCTGCTCCGTCCGGGTGACGTGGCGGAGGCGGTGCGTCCGCTGCTGGGCGAGCGGGTGGCCCGGCTGCTACGGCTGCACGCGCGGGCCGCGGACGAGGCGGGGCTCCGCGCCCTGGCGGCGGCCGGCCCCGACGGCGAGGCGGCGGCGACGCTGCGGCAGGCGCACGACGCGGCCGGGGCGGCCGGCCTGGACGCCGGCGTGCTGGAGGACTGGCGGCCGGTGCTGGAACTGCTCGCGGCGGGCGCCTACCGGGCGGGCCGTGCCCGGAACGGGAACGACCCCCTCGGTGCGCCGAGGGGGTCGATCGCCGGGATCCCGTAGGGGACGGGCTCCCGCAGGAGGCCCGGCCCGTGGGTCCGTGTCCTACCAGTTCGCGGGGGCGTAGTCCTTCAGGAAGACCCCGAACAGGTCCTCGCCGGCCTCGCCGCGGACGATCGGGTCGTAGACGCGGGCCGCGCCGTCGACCAGGTCGAGCGGGGCGTGGAAGCCCTCCTCGGCCAGGCGCAGCTTGTCGAAGTGCGGACGCTCGTCGGTGATCCAGCCGGTGTCGATCGAGGTCATGAGGATGCGGTCCGTCTCGAACATCTCCTGGCCGCTGGTGCGCGTCACCATGTTCATCGCGGCCTTGGCGGCATTGGTGTTCGGGTGCCCCGCGCCCTTGTAGCCGCGGCTGAAGACGCCCTCCATCGCCGAGACGTTGACGACGTACGCACGTCCGCTGGCCGCCCGCCGGGCGGCCTCGGCCATGGCCGGCCGGAGCGCGCTGATCAGGATGAACGGCGACGTGTAGTTGCACAGCTGGGTCTCGAGCAGCTCCACCGGGGAGATCTGGTCGATGGTCTGCACCCAGGTGTTGGACTCGACGACGTCCGGCAGCAGGCCGCCCGCGTCGATGGCGGTGCCGGCGAGGTGCCGCTCCAGGCTGGCGTTGCCCGCGACCAGGGCGAGGTCGGCGACCTTCTGCGCCTCGAGCCCGCTCACGCCGACGGGCAGCGCCGCGAGGCCGTCGACCGCGCCGGAGTTGAAGGCGCCGATGACGTGGTGGGCGGGGAGCTCGCCGGCCGGCAGCGGGGCGCTCTCCCCCTCGACCAGAGCGGCGTAGGCGGTGGGCAGGCGCCGCACGGTCTGCGTCGCGTTGTTGATCAGGATGTCGAGCGGTCCGGCCTCGGCGACCTGTTCGGCGAGCGCCACGGCCTGGGCCGGGTCGCGCAGGTCGATGCCGACGACCTCCAGGCGGTGCATCCAGTCCGCCGAGTCGTCCATCGCCTTGAAGCGGCGGATGGCGTCCTTGGGGAATCGGGTGGTGATCGTGGTGTGGGCGCCGTCGCGCAGCAGCCGCAGCGCGATGTACATGCCGATCTTGGCCCGGCCGCCGGTGAGCAGCGCGCGCTTGCCCGTGAGGTCGGCGCTGGCCTCGCGCTTGGTGCGGTTCACGACGGCGCAGTTCGGACAGAGCTGGTGGTAGAAGTAGTCGACCTCGACGTACCGCGTCTTGCAGACGTAGCAGGAGCGCGGGCGCTGGAGTATCCCGGCGATCCGGCCGGCCTCCGTGACCGAGGAGGGCAGGATGCCCTCGGTCTCGTCGTCGATGCGCTCGGCGGAACCGGTCGCGGTCGCCTCGGTGACGGCCTTGTCGTTGGCGGTCTTGGCGGCGCGGCGCTCCTGGCGGCGGCGCTGCTTGACCGTGCGGTAGATGCCGGCGGTGGCGCGTCGTACGGCGATGGCATCGGGGTGGTCGACGTCGAGCTTGTCCAGCTCGTCGAGCACGCTGAGGCAGACGGCCATGCGCTCGGGGTCGATGCCCGGCCCGTATGCCTGGTTGTCTTCGGTCTCGGTCACCGTCATGGCCGCTGCCGTTCCTTGATCATTCGTCCGCATCCGCCTGCTGCGGAAGTCCCCAAAAGGGAAACTGTACGGATCCGACGCGCCCGGAACCAAACCCGTGGCCGCGGTCCTCACGGACCGGGAGCGTCCGGTCACGGCGCGCCTTCGTCCCGGGGGCGGCACGTACTCCCGTACTACGCCCGGAGTATGAGCCGTGACCCCCTGTGGGCGGAGGAATAGCGTAGATCGTTCCGGCATTGTGGACTTCATGAGTGCACTGGCGCTGTCGGTCCTGCTCTGTCTCGTGTCCGCCGTGGCGTACGCGGGCGGTGCGATCGTCCAGGAACGGGTCGCGGCGAGCACGCCGGACCGCCCCTACGCTCCGCTGCGCCGGGGCGGCTGGTGGGTGGCGGTCGGGCTGAACGGGCTGGGCGCGCTGCTGCACGTGCTGGCCCTCGCGTACGGGCCGCTGAGCCTGGTCCAGCCGCTGGGCGCCCTCACCATCGTCTTCGCCCTGCCCATGGCGGCCGTGTTCGTGGGCCGCAGGGCGGGCGCGGCGGCCTGGCGCGGGGCGCTGCTGGCCACGGTGGGCCTCGCCGGGCTGCTGGCGCTGACCGGTGGCGGCGGGCGCGCGCAGTCCCTGGCCGGCGGTGAGCGGAGCCTGCTGCTCTCGGTGACCGGGGCGGCGGTGGCGGTGCTGTTCGTGGCGGCGCACCGGATGCGACGGGCGGTGCTGCGCAGCGTCCTGCTGGCCGCCGCGGCCGGTACGGCCTTCGGCATGGCCTCGGTGTTCACCAAGTCGGTGGCCGAGGGCGTCACCGCGGGCCCCCTGGGCGCGCTGTGGCCGGACCTCGCGGCGATCGCCGTGCTGGCGGCCTGCGGGCTGCTGCTGTCGCAGGCGGCCTACCGGGGCGCGGGGCTGACCGCGCCGCTGGCCACGGTGACCGTGGTCAACCCCGTGGTCGCGGCGACGGTCGGCCTCTCGCTGTTCGACGAGGGCTTCCGCTACGGGACGGCGGGCACGGCGGCGGCGGTGGTCAGCGCCGTGCTGGCGGCGGCCGGCCTGGTCCTGCTCATGGCCGTGCCGCCGCACGTGCGCGGGTCAGATGCCGACGCCGTGGGCCCGGAGGTACTTCAGCGGGTCGATGTCGGAGCCGTAGCCGGGTCCCGTCCTGATCTCGAAGTGCAGGTGCGGACCGGTGGTGTTGCCGGTCGAACCGGAGCGGCCGATGCGCTGGCCGCCGGACACCTGCTGGCCGGCCTTGACGGAGAGCGCCGACAGGTGGGCGTACTGGGAGTACCGGCCGTCGGTGTGCCGGATGACGACCTGGTAGCCGTACGCACCGGCCCAGCCGGCGGAGACCACTGAGCCGGGGCCGACGGCCTTGACGGAGGTGCCGGTGGCCACCGGGAAGTCGACGCCCGTGTGGTAGCCGCTGGACCAGGAGGAACCGGCTACGTGGTAGGCGGTGCCGAGGGCCGCGTCGACGGGGGCGGTGAATCCGCCCGCGGCCGGCTCCTCCTTCGCCGAGGCGGACTGCGCCGCCGGCTTCTCGGCGGGCTTTTCGGCCGGCTTCGGTGCCGGCTTTTCGGCGGGCTTCTGGGCGGGCTTCTCCGCAGCCGGCTCCACGGGTTTCACCGGTTCCGCCGTCCGCGGCGGCTTCTCGGGGTTCTGCGCGGGCGGCGCGGCCGTGACGCGTAAGGTGAGCCGCTGTCCCGGGAAGATCAGGTTCGGATCGGCGCCCACGGTGGCCCGGTTGGTCTCGTACAGCGCCTGCCAGCCGCCCTCGACGTGCTGGTCGGTGGCGATCGCCGAGAGCGAGTCGCCGGGTGCGACCACGTAGGGGTTCGGCAGGACGGACGTCCCCGTCGGACGGGGCGTGCTGCCCTGCTGCCCGGTGGCGGCAGCGGTGGCGGCGGGCTTGGCCTGCTGCGCCGGGGGCTTCGCCGCGTGGGCCTGGGTGTTGGGCGTGCCGGCGGGGGCCGCGGCGCTGCGGCTGAGCCCGGCCTGTTTGCCGCAGTTGGGCCAGGCCTGCGGTCCCTGGCCCTTCAGGACCTTCTCCGCGACCGCTATCTGCTGGTCCTTGGTGGCCAGGTCGGCGCGGGCGGCGTACGCGGTGCCGCCGAAGGCCCGCCAGGTGCCCTGGCTGAACTGGAGCCCGCCGTAATAGCCGTTGCCGGTGTTGATGTGCCAGTTGTTCGTCGACTCGCAGGCCGCGACCTTGTTCCAGGTGTCCACGGAGGCGGCGTGTGCGGTTCCGGCTCCCATGAGGGGGAGCGCGATCCCGGCGCCGCCGGCGGTGACGGCGAGCGAGGCCCGGTTGATGCTGCTCGGCTGATACCGGCGGTGCCGGCCCCGTACACCCATGGGAGCCCCCATCGAAGACATCAGGAAACGCAAACCTAATCGTCTCGACCGGGACACGACAAGGGGCGCAACGGGGCGCGCTCCAGCGGAACTTGACATTCTATCGACGGGGTGGAGATCCGCCGCCCCGGCGGCCGATGTAGCGTCGGTGTTCCCCGCACACCGAAGCACGCAGGAGCGCACGCATGAGCACCAGCACAGCCCAGATCGGCGTCACCGGGCTCGCGGTGATGGGCAGCAACCTCGCCCGGAACTTCGCCCGCAACGGATTCACCGTGGCCGTCCACAACCGCACCGCCGCGAAGACCGAGGCGCTCGTGGCGGAGTTCGGGCACGAGGGCGCCTTCGTGGCGGCCGGCTCCGCGAAGGAGTTCGTCGACGCGCTGGAGCGCCCCCGTCGCCTCGTCATCATGGTGAAGGCCGGGGAGCCGACCGATGCCGTGATCCGCGAGTTCGCCCCGCTGCTGGAAGAGGGAGACGTCATCATCGACGGCGGGAACGCGCACTTCGAGGACACCAGGCGCCGGGAGAAGGAACTGCGCGCGCAGGGCATCCACTTCGTGGGCGTGGGCATATCGGGCGGCGAGGAGGGCGCGCTGCTCGGCCCGAGCATCATGCCCGGCGGCTCGAAGGAGTCGTACGACTCCCTCGGCCCGCTGCTGGAGAAGATCTCCGCGAAGGCCGCCGACGGCACGCCGTGCACCTCACACGTGGGCCCCGACGGCGCCGGACACTTCGTCAAGATGGTGCACAACGGCATCGAGTACGCCGACATGCAGCTCATCGCCGAGGCGTACCACCTGCTGCGCGAGGTCGCCGGCTACTCCCCCGCGAAGATCGCGGAGACCTTCCGTTCCTGGAACCGGGGGCGCCTGGACTCTTACCTGATCGAGATCACGGCGGAGGTGCTCGCGCACACGGACGCCGCGACCGGGCGCCCGTACGTGGACGTCGTGACCGACGCCGCCGAGCAGAAGGGCACCGGCCGCTGGACCGTGCAGATCGCCCTCGACCTGGGTGTTCCGGTGTCGGGCATCGCGGAGGCGGTCTTCGCCCGCGCCGTGTCGGGCCACGGGGACCTGCGGGCGGCCTCGCGCGGCCTCGCGGGCCCGACGGCCGCGCCGCTCGCCCCGGAGCAGGCGGACGCGTTCGCCGCGCAGGTGGAGCAGGCGCTGTACGCCTCGAAGATCGTCTCGTACACGCAGGGCTTCCACCAGATCCGCGCCGGCAGCGAGGAGTACGGCTGGGGCGTGGACCTGGGCGCGGTGGCCTCTCTGTGGCGCGGCGGCTGCATCATCCGGGCCGCGTTCCTGGACCGGATCCGGGCGGCGTACGACGCGCAGCCCGGCCTGCCGAGCCTGCTGGCGGACGCGCACTTCGCCGAGGAGATCGGGGCAGCCCAGGACGACTGGCGCGCGGTGCTCGCGACGGCGGTCGGCCAGGGCATTCCGGTACCGGCGTTCGCGGCCTCCCTCGCCTACTACGACGCGCTGCGCGCGGAGCGGCTGCCCGCGGCCCTCACGCAGGGGCAGCGGGACTTCTTCGGGGCGCACACCTACCGGCGCACCGACCGCGAGGGCTCGTTCCACACCCTCTGGAGCGGCGACCGCTCCGAGGTCCGGACGGACTGAGGCCGCTCGGCTCCGGTCAGCTCCAGGGCCCGGGCTGCGGGACGGGCGCGGGCCCCGGCGGCGGAGGCACCGGGTCCGGCTCCGGGAAGGGGCCGGGCACGGGCGGCACGGGGCGCGGGATCGGCCCGGGGTCGGGGAACGGGCTGGGGCCCGGGGTCGGCTCCGGTTCGGGCACCGGCGGCTGGGTCTCTTCGGCTTTTCGCACCATACGACCCATTTTCCCGCGATGACGGGAGGAATGCCCCTACGACTGGGCCACCTGCCGGGAGGCGAGGGCGGCGGCCAGGCCCAGGGCCGGGCTGGACAGGACCGGGACGCGGGTCGTGACGAGATCGGCGGCGCCGCTCATGGAGGCCTGGGCCAGCACGATGACGTCGGCGTCGGCCTCGGTGACGGCGTCGGCCGCCGAGGCCACGAGGGCGAGGTTCCCGGCGACGTCGCCCGCCTCGAAGCGCTCCCAGGCGCCGGCGACCAGGTGCCTGGTGATCGACACCGGCCGCGCGCCGGCCTCCTCGGCCAGGAGCTCGCAGGTCGGGGCGAGCGTCGACTCCACGGTGGCCAGTACGGCGATCCGCGGGCCCACGGCCACCGCGGCGGCCGCCATCGGCCGGTCCACGCGCAGCACCGGGACGCCGAGCTGCGGCGCCAGGGACTCCGCGGTCGCCCCGATCGTCGAACAGGTCACCAGTACGGGCACCCGGGCGGCCCCCGCCTCGGCGAGCTGCTCCAGCAGGGCCGGGGCCACCGCCTCCGGCCCTTCGGCGCGGGCGCGGGCCAGCAGCTGCGGCACCACCAGGTGCCGCAGCACGGCGCCCGGGTGGTGCCGGTCCCGAAGGGCGTCGAAGACGGGGACGTGCGCGGGCGAGGTGTGCAGCAGGACCAGGCCTGCTCCGGTCACCACAGGTCCGAGTCGCCGGCGAGCTGCGCCTTGGCCGCGGAGACGAGCCCGTCCGGCGCCCCGGGCGCCTGGTCGGGATGTTTGGCGGCCCAGCTCGCGGCGTACGGGCAGAGCGGCACCACCGGCACGCCCTCACCGGCGGCGATCCCGTAGAAGGTCTTCACCAGCCCCCCGGCGATGCCCCGGCCCTCGTGCCCCGGCTCGACGACGGTGTGCACGGCCACCAGGGCATGGGGCTCGGCGGCGAGCACGAAGTACGCGATGAACCCGACCACCGCCCCGCCCTCGACAGCCAGCAGCCGCCCGCCCTCGCGCTCGTCCACGTACTCGATCGCCATGCTCCCGGCTCCCCTCAGACGGCCACGGCGTGCGGGCTGCGCTCCTGGTCGGTCCCCGGCACCGGAGCGGAAGGATCCGCCCCGAGCTCGACGATCCGGTTGTCCCCGTCGACGTGCACGACCCGCGGCTTGAGCACCCGCGCCTCGGCGTCCTCGACCTGCGCGTAGCTGATGAGGATGACCAGGTCCCCGGGGTGCACCAGATGCGCGGCGGCCCCGTTGATCCCGATGACCCCCGACCCGCGCTCCCCCTCGATGACGTAGGTCTCCAGCCGCGCGCCGTTGGTGATGTCCACGATGTGGACCAACTCCCCGGGCAGCAGATCGGCCGCGTCGAGCAGATCGGCATCGACGGTCACGGACCCGACGTAGTGCAGGTCGGCCTGGGTGACGGTGGCACGGTGGATCTTGGACTTGAACATGGTGCGAAGCATGAAGAAACTCCCGGTTCGTCTGCTCCCTGCCTGCTCACTGCAGGTCAAGGGCGGTCCCCGCAGATTACAACCATTCGCATGTTCGGTCAGCTTCTCCCGGGGCTTGCAGGACTCATGCTGACCAATTGCTGACTTTCCTGACGCGTTATCAGACCACTGCGAAACCCCTCCACCACCCCGATGAAGGCCCTCAGCGAAGACACACCACCCTTCGACTATCCGGTGGCACACAGGAAGGCAGTCTGGCACTCGCACGGGTCCCGGGAGAAGGCCTGTGACCTGCACAGATGGCGCCTGGCCTACGCAAGAGCCGAGCGAGGCACCCACCTCGCGGCCGAGTATCCACGACACCCCCCTCTGCTGTCCTTATCGGCCACCGCCATGAATCAGATTCGGTCAACTGCGATGAAAAGGATCACGTCGAACTCTGCTTCCCCTAGGGTCGGAGCAGACGTCTGTCTGTAGAAATCGGAGAGAGCATGGATCCGATCACGGCTATCGCTGTAGCCGGAGTGGCTCTGGTCGTCAAGGGGGCGCTGGAGACCACGGGCCAGGAAGCGGGTCGCGCGGGCTGGGGTGGAGCTGTCCAGCTCGTCGAGCGGCTACGGGCTCGTTTCCGGGGGGACAGCGAGGCCGAAGCCGCCCTTGACCAGGTACAGGAGAGCCCCGGGGACACAGCGGCCCAGGAGGAACTCCAGCGCATGCTGCTGGCGCACATGCTCCGCGACCGGGACTTCGAGGCCGAGATCCGGCGGACCGTCGACGAGGCCGTGGCGGCACGTGGCGGCCCGGGCCACGTGAACGCTGCCGTGATCAAGAACGCCCAGATCTTCAACGCAAAGGTCGAGGTTCAGGGCGACTGGAACATCTCCTGACGGGCTGAACCCTCATGAGCAAGGAACCGCTGCCAGACGAGGCGGTACACACAACCGGTGACTCCGGCCCTGTCTCGGAGGACCCGACGCACGGGACGACCAGGTCGCCCGCAATCGACAGCACAGCGGACGAGGACGGCCCGGTAAGTGAGTCGGAGGCGTTGCGGGCGCTGGCCGCGGGTGGCGGGGAGAGCGAGGCCGAAAGAGCCGAGGCACTGCGCGCCGGGGCCATCGCGGACCGCATCGCCGAGCGACTGAACGCGGACGCGTCCGGGACAAGAATCGGGACACTGGCGCTCTTCAACGACACGGTGAGCTTCGGCGGCGGATTCAACTTCGGCGGCGGGCGCGGCCCAGCGGCCACACGCGGATCCACAGGTACGGTGCCCCTGGCTGAGGATGAGATCGCCGAGTACACGGATCTGTATGTACAGCCGGAGCGTTACGAGGAAGCGCTGGACGCGTTGTGCAAGCGGCATCTGCTGGTGCTGACCGGTTCGCCCGGTAGCGGGCGGACGGCCGCTGCCTTCAATCTGCTCGCCGAGGCGCTCACGCTGAACAGCTCCTCGGACGGCGGTTGTCACCGTCTTCTCGACGCCGTGTCGATCACCTCCCCCGCCTGGGAGCCACCGGCCGAGCGGAGCGCGTGCATCGCCGTGCTGGACGGCTGCCCCGATGGGCTTTCGGCACGCGGACTCGCGGGTGCGGCGTCGAGGCTCCGGGCTGCCGGAGCCCATCTCGTGCTCATCGGCGGCCCCGAGGTCGAAGCGGCAGTATCCGGCCCCGGCGGCGACGACCTCGCCTGGCACGCGCTGAGTCCGGTCGATCCACTCGCCGTACTGGAGCGTCGGGTACTCGGGCACAGCCCTGATCCCGAGCGCCGGGCGGAGCTGATGGCGTTGCTGGACGCCTCGGGCGCCTTGACCGCTCTGCGGGAACAGCCTCTGGCTGCCCATGCAGTGCGGCTGGCTTCGGTGGTCACGGCCGGCGGCGATCTGGCAGCGGCCGTCACCGCGTTACGTGACCCCAGCGATCAGGTCTACACGTGGTTCCGCACCCATCATGAGCCGGAGGCCATCGCCTTCGCACTCGCAGCCGCCGTGCTGGAGGGCAGCGGTTACCTCACCGTCGCCGATGCCGCGCTCCGTCTCCGCCAGGCCCTGTCGCCCGAGGACGCGGCCCCGCCGGATGTGCGTTTCCGGGAGCGTCTGGAGCAGGACCAGCCCTGGATCGAGTTGGTCTTCCCCGGACCGGGGGAGCTGCCCGGGTCCCCCCGGGTGCGTTTTCGCAGCACGCTGGTGCGCCACGTGGTGCTCACCTACGCGTGGACCACGCTGGACGGGCGCCGGGAAGCGGTGCTCCAGTGGTTAAGGCGGCTGCTCGGCCACTCCGATCTGGAGGTCAGGGCTCAGGCGGCCGTCGCGAGCGGGGTGCTGGCCCGGGCGGACTACCACTACGCGGTGCACCGCTTCGTGAAGTCCTGGGCCGGAAGCACTTCGTGGCCTGTGCGGCAGGCTGCGGCAACGGCCATCGGCGTGGCCGGGTCGACTCCCGCCACTGCCGAGCCGGTCTGGGACCTGCTGCATCAGTGGGCAGGCGGCGGCCACTCGGCGTACGAGCGGCGGCTGGCAAGCACCGCGGCCACTGCCGTCGGAGGGCTCTTCGGCCGCAACGCCCCGGATCGAGCGTTGGGCGTACTGCGCAGCGCGCTGGACCGGGGGGACGACTGGGGCACATTGACCCCAGTCGGCTGGGGCGGCGTACACCTGCTCCACCAGGGGCGCACACAGGAGGTACTCACCGCCTACCTCCACTGGTCTCAGCCGCAGGACCAGTCGCCGATGGTCCTCAAGACGCTCTCCGCGTTCGTCTTCGCCGTCTCGACGCCGTACACCTCAGCTGTGCCCGGCGGAGCGGGACCGGAGGGGGCCGTCGACGGCGTGCCGCTGCTCCTTAGTGTGCTGCCTCACCACCGCCGGGCACTGGCCGAGCTCTGGGGGCGAGCGCTGGCCCGCAAACCCGTTCAGGAGCCGGCGTTCGCGGCCCTGCGCGGCTGGGTCGACACCTACGCAGACTCATGCCCGGGGGCTCTGCCCTCCCTGCGCACCCTGGTGCTCGACATCGCGCGTCTCCCGGGCAGGCACCGGGAGCGGTTGCACTGGTGGCTGACGAAGTGGGCCGCCGACCGGGAACGTCCCTCCGCGTGTGCCGAAGACCTGGCCCGCGCCCTTGAGCTGTGAGAGGAGAGCTGTGACGGAACTGACCTACGATCCTGTGCTGGACCGCCAGCCCGTGCCGCGCTGGCGTCTCATGAACCCGCTGCGGCCCCCGGCCCCGGGGCGGGCCCTCGTCCTGGTGCCCGACAGCGGAGCCGCACTGACGATCCTGCCGGGCGAAGAGATCCCGGCGGCCCGGTTCGGTTCCTACCAGAGCGTGTACACCGTCGATCTTGCTGAGCACCGGCTGATCCTGGACATCCCGCTGCTCAGCAGGGACGCCACCTTCTCGTTCCGCAGCAGGGTCGATCTCGTCTGCCGGGTCGCCAATCCGGCCGAGGTCGTCAGGCGCGGCATCCGGGACATGAGCGGAGCGCTGTACGGGCACCTACGCAAGATGCTCCGAGAGGTGGCGCGAGAGTACGACGTCGCTGAATTCCACCAGGCAGAAAGGGCGTTGAACGCCTCGGTCAGCACCTTCACGGGAGATTCGGCCGTACTGCTACGCGGCGTTCATGTGGAACTGCTCGTCGACGAGGACGAGATCGCCACCAGCGGGCGGGAGTTCCGCGATGTCGTACGGGAGACCCGGCTCGACGGAATGCGGCGCCGGCGCCATCTGGAGCTGATGCGGGACGAGGGCGTGGAAGGCATCATCGCCGAGATCATGGAGAGGGAGGGCCCACACGCCGCACTCGCCTGGATCGAGAAGGGCCAGGCCGAGCAGCGGGAGGCACGTCTCCAGACCCTGCGCATGGTGCTGGAACGGGGAGACGCCGACCGTGAGCCGTTCGAGCAGGCGGAGCTCGAGCGAGCCGTGATCGACGGCATTCTCGGCGGCGAGGATGAGACGTTCGGCGGAGTGCGGCGAGGACGCCTGCGAGGCGCTCTCGCCTCCGGGCGGGACCCTCGGCCCTCAGGCCCCGGACCAGAGGGAGACGCGGGCCGTCCGTCGTCCGCCGTCGGCCCCAGCGGGCACACGTCGCCTGCCGCAACTCCCCGGGCGTCGGGTGGGATGCCTTTGCGGGGCGAGGTTGTGACTCCGGGATCGACGGTTCCGCCGGAGGACGAGCCGGTACCGTCCACGACACCGTCGACGCGGCCAGAAACAGGCGGAGGGGGACGGGCCCCCGGTGACCGACCGCGCTCCGGCACGGTCGGCACTGCCAAGCCCTCGCGACTGTCCGGCCCAGCGCGACCCTCCGGAGCGGAACGCCTCTACGACACAGGCACCCCAGAGGCCGAGCAGCCCAGGCGGGTGAGCCGAGTGCGGGGCACAGCAAAGCGGAAGCACGGCACGGACGGCGGCGAGCAAGGATGACTCCACCGCACCAGGGCGCAGGGGACGACTGGGCCCGCATCATCGGCCGCGGTCCGGTCGCCCTGACCTCTTCGCCGTCCCGCGAGGGGGAGCGGCCGCCGCTGCACCAGAGCGGCTCGGCACCCCTGCCGCCTTCCGGCGTACCGGCCACCGCGTCCGCACCACCACAGCCCACCGGTTCCGCCGATTCCGACGCACCGGGACCGCAGTCCGCCCGTCGGATGATCTGGGGGCACGGCATTCTCGGGCTCCACACCATCAGCGTTTGGACGGAGCGGGTGCCGGGGCGCGGCGAGGACGCCGAACCGCTCCTCGCCTACCACCTGAACGCGCAACGGGGCCTGGTCGGCGTGTTCGACGGTTCGGGAGGGTCCGGTTCCTCGCCCGCTTGGCAGGCCCCGGACGGTGAGCAGCGGACCGGCGCGTGGGTGGGGTCACGCGTCGCCCGGCTCGCCATGGACTGCTGGTTCCAGGAGGTAATCACTGCAGGAGAAGAGGCCGATCCCGAACACCTCAAGGGGTACTTGGACTTCTTCCACGAGCGAGCCCCGCAGCGACGCAGCAAGATCGTCGGCCGAATGCGGCGTCAGCTGCCGACCACACTGGCCGCGATCGAATTCCGGCTACCGCCGGGAAACCAGTTGGAAGGTCGGGCTCTGTGGGCCGGGGATTCGCGCGCTTATCTGCTGGACCCGGAAAGCGGGCTCCAGGTATTGACGCGGGACCACACCGAGGTGAGTGACGCGCTGGAACTGCTTCGTTCGGATCCGCCGATGACCAACATGGTATGTGCGGACCGGGACTTCTTCGTGCAAGAGCACCCCTTCGAGTTTCCGCTGCCCTGTGTACTGCTGACGGCCACGGACGGGTTCTTCGGGTACGTCCACACCCCGGCGGACTTCGAGAACGCCCTGCTGTCCACCCTTCAGGATGCGAGCTGCGAGACGGAGTGGGCCGAACTGGTCCGCCGGAACGTGCAGGGACATAGCGCCGATGACGCCTCGCTCGGCCTCATCGCGCTCGGCTACAAGAGCTTCGCGCATCTGCAGTCCGCGTTCGCCGCGCGCCAGGATTTCATTGCCGGGTTCTGCCGGAAGAACCGGCCCACGAGCGCGGATCCGGCGTCTGCCGTAAGGGCGTGGCAGAACGGTACCTGGCACGACTACCGCACCGGCTACGAGGCATACCTGCCAGCGCCTCAGGAGGAGCAGGCATGAAGCAGGGTGACGAGATCGCGGGATACCGCGTGGTGAGCGAGCCGACCAACGCCAACGGCGGCAAATGCATGTGGGCGTTCGCCGAGAAGGACGGCCATCAGTACTTCCTGAAGCGATTCCTCGAACCCAAGCGTCCGCGCGAGGGATCCACCGCGAGTGCCGTCAGCCGGCAGATTCGACTAGAAGTCTGCCAGGAGTTCGAGGACCGGCACCGCGGCATCATGAACCGGCTGCGCCCGGATGCCCGCGGCGGCGGCAATCTGGTGCTGGCCACAGATTTCTTCCACGAGGGCAGCACGTACTACAAGGTCACCGAGCGGATCGACACCTCCAGCCTGGAGAAACCCCAGGCATTGGAACCCCGGCAAAAGGCTGTGCTGCTGAAGACGCTGGCGCTGAGCCTTCAACTGCTCCACGACATCGACGTGGTGCATGGTGACCTCAAGCCGCTCAACGTGCTGATCCAGAAGCGTGACGGGGTCGTGTTCTACTCGGCGAAGCTGATCGACTTCGACGACTCATACGTATCGGGCAGTCCGCCGGGCCGCCAGGACGTTGCCGGGGACTCCCTGTACGGGGCACCGGAGTGGCGGCGCTACGTCCAGGAGGACGAGGCTGTCCGTCCGGAGCATCTGACGACGGCGGTGGACGTCTTCGCGCTGGGCCTGATGACGCACTACTACCTGACCGGCACGCTGCCGGGACACAGCACCCGGTACGGGTCCCCTGCCGATGCGGTCAACGCAGGTGAGGCATTGGACCTGCACCCGCGGCTCTCGGATTCCATGCAGGGGCTCATCCGGGCGATGACCGCTCCCGTGCCGAGGAACCGGCCGCGGATCACCACGTATCTCAAGGCGCTCACAGACCCGCAGGTGTGCGCCCTCGTACACCGGCGCCCGAGTGCGGCCAGTCCGGCGAGGACGGAACCCGAGGCGCCGGGCCCGGCGGGCCCGCAGCCCGGGGCGGCCGACGACACCTCCACGCGGAGCAGCCGGATCAGAACCAACCTCGGCCGCGGCACGGTACCCGCGCCCACGCCTCCGCCGTCGCCCACTCCCCCTTCACCTCCTGCCGGGACGGCGAAGGACGAAGGGCAGGCGTCGGCCGCCGGGCGGACGTCGCGGGTCCGCATCAACCTCGGCGACCGCCGCCGCACCTCGTAAGCCATCCGAGATCCTGGAGGAGACCCACCCAATGAACGGCAACAGTGACCAGTACCAGGGCAATCTGCAGTATGCGGTCGACATCGTGCTGTGCATCGACGCAACCGGCAGCATGTTTCCGGTCCTGGACACGGTGAAGACCAGCGCGCTCCAGTTCCACGACCGGCTCAACGAGGTGATGGCCAAGAAGGGCAAGGCCATCAGTCAACTTCGACTGAAGGTGATCGCGTTCCGCGACTTCGGTGACAACCCCGACGACGCCATCGAGCAGACGGGCTTTCTGGTGCTGCCCGACCAGTCGAGGGACTTCGAGACGTTCGTGCGGGGCATCGACTGCGGAGGCGGCGGCGACATTCCGGAGTCAGGTCTCGAGGCGCTCGCCCTCGCGATCAACTCGCCCTGGGAAAAGGGCCTCGACCGTCGGCGGCACGTCATCGTGATGTTCACGGACGCCCCCGCCCACCCTCTGGGGACGGTCGGCACGTCAGCTCAGACCTATCCTGCCGCCATCCCACACACCATGGACGAGCTCTTCGAGCAGTGGGGCTACGCCCGCAGCCAGACGGCGGTGATGGAGCAGTCCGCGAAGCGTCTGGTGCTCTTCGCTCCGGACGGAGCACCGTGGCAGGATCCGATCGCGGAGGAGTGGGACCTGACGCTGCACTTCGAGTCCAAGGCCGGCGCCGGGCTCGAGGAGTTCGAGATGGACGAGATCATCGAGACGATCGCGAACAGCCTGTGAAACTGGACCTCCCGGGCGCGTCGGTGCAGCTGGCCGACGGCACCTTCGCCTTCAGCTGGCACCACTTCGGTGTGCTGGACGTGTCAGTCGCACGCTGCACCTCGCTGCACACCAGGGCCCATGGCCAGCAGGGCGAAGTGCAGCTGATCTTCCAGTTCCGGCCCGAGGCGGCGGGTGAGGGCGCAAGCGGGATGGTCATGGTGCGGGTCGATGTTCCCACCCAGCACGCGGCCTCAGCCGTACGGTTCATTACGGAGGCTCGCGCCCGGTACGACATCGCCGGACCGGCGGATGATGGCAGCCAAGAAGACACCGTGAGCCGCATCCCTCGGGACGACCGGGACTGGATCACGGGGCCCACGAACGCAGACTCCGAGGAACTCTACGGGGAAATCTTCGACCGGATCAGGGCGGAACCGGCGGCCTGACAAGCTCACGACAGGTAGAGAGGGAGCAACGGTGGCCGGGGCCAACTGGCGCTGCACGGCATGCGACATCTACAACGTGTCTGCCGCGAGAGCGTGTCAGGCATGCGACACGGAACGAAGCAGGCCGCCCGTACGGAAACCGCCCCTTGCCGGGCCGTCGAGCAACTGGAACTGCACCCAGTGCGGTACGAACAACGGTCAAGACGATCTGAGCTGCATCGGCTGCGCGACCAGCTGGAGGACGGCGACGAAGGCTGCCCCCAAGAAGCCGTCACCGCGCAAGCCCGCCACGAAGAAGCCCGCCGCGTCCAAGCCCACCACCACGAAGAAGACAACGGCCCCCAGGAAGACGACCACCGGGAAGACCGCTTCGAGCCCCACCACGCCTGGGGGGACGGCCGGTTCCCGGCCCACCGTGCCGCCCAGCCGCGCGACGACGGAGGTGTTCTACCCCTCGACGTCCGGCGGCTACGCGCCCCCATATACCGCTCCCGCCCCTCCACCGCCCGCCCCGACCCCGCCGTACACCCCTCCCTACACGCCTTCGTACCGCCCTCCTTCCTACGGGCCACCGAAGCGGTCTGGTAAGGGCAAGGGCTGCACCCTGGGCTGTCTCGGGTTGTTCGTCGTGTTGTTCCTGCTGCCGATGCTGAACAGGGGCATCCAGGATCTCCTGAAGTCGGAGGGCGACGACTCCGGCTCGGGCTCCGGCAGCACGACGCCAACAGCCGCCTCCTGCCCGGGCCGGATCGCCGAGGCCATCCCTGACGGAGACAAAGCGGAGCTGGTCAAAGCGTTTCGAACGGAGAACAAGCAGATCACGCTCTGCCGGACAAGTGACGGGAGCCTGTACTACTACGGGGAGTTCAGCGACCACCGCGAGCCTGGAATCGCCATGCCCGCCGAGGAAACCACGAGCGGCTTCAAGGCACGCAACGACCCGTATAGCTACCGTATCGACGGGGACACCGTGACCGTCTACCGAGACGGCAACCGGATCGGCCGGGAGACCCTCAGCCCGGAACCGTCCCCGTCCTGAGGGTCTCCCAGAAGCCGCTACGGCGCTGCTTGCCTTCACCGGCCTGTTCGCCCGGGGTGGCGGTGCGGGCAACTGCCTCATCCTGGAGGTGGGCGGGGCTTCGTCGCCACCTGAACCACCGAGTGGCCTCATCCCTTTGCAAAGCGCGGCGATGAGGGTTTCCCGTCCGGTTGCATCAACTTTTGCCGTGACGCATGCTCTGGACTTCACCGAGAAAGACGTGCGCTGGCTGGTGCGACTGCCCCTACAGCCAGAAGGGCAAATTCTGCAAGCACTGTGTGGCGTTCGGCCTGGCCGTCCTACAGCAGGCCGAATCCGTACCGTGGCGGCGGTCCGCCGCCGCTTCACGGACCCGGCTGCTGACGGCTGGCTGGAGTCCCGCATCGGGACGGGGCTGCTTCTCCTGGTACGGCACCAGCTTGCCGATGGCCGTGACTTGCGTCGCCGCCCGGAGCTGCGCGCGGCGGTGGCCGGCGAGGACACCGGCATTGTTCGCGAGCGCATTCTGAGCCTCCTCGACGCCTACGCCTACAGGCGGCAGAGGCCGTCAGGTCGCCACCGGGCTGACGGAAGCCCATCTGGAGGCCTGCCGGACCGCCTGGCCGACTCGTTGGAGACCGCCGAGTGGCTTCCCACAGGTCAAGGGCGATCTTCGCTGATTACAGCCATTCCTATGTCCGGTCAGCTGCCGTTCGAATGTTCCAGGACTCACACTGACCGGGTGAACCGCACCCTAGCGAGATGGGCTATCGCGGCGGCCGCGAAGTAGGGGGGAACCGGATGTCGCGGGTGGTGGAGGAGGTCATCGAGGCGACTCCGGTGGGCGGGCCGCCACCCGGGCATGGCCCGGTGCCGCAGGCGCCGGGGCAGGGCGTACGGTGTAGCACTCGTTGATCCACAAGTCAGCACGACTGCGATGCGCTGCCGCTGAACACCGGAGAACTTCCAGCGGAAGTCTTCGATCGGACCGCGAGCACGGTTCCATGCTCAGCCACGAGCTTCGTGTGGCGGGAAGGGCCTCAGTATGCCGAGCCGCTGCAGTTCGACGATGTGCTCTGCCGTGCGCCGCGGTGCCTCGCCTCCGGTCACCAGTACACCCGCCTCGATGTTGCGCCGTGCAGCGGACTCGGTCAGGTTGGCACTGCCGAGCAGGAGAGTGCGCCGGTCTGCGACCGCCAGCTTGGCGTGCTGGCGCGAGCGGCCATGTTCGGCCGGGCCCCGGGCCCATGCCCACAACTGCAGCCCCGGCACAGACGCGAAGGCGTCGGCCGGTTCGCTCCCCGAGAGCAGACCGCCCGCGCCGGCCAGGGTCTCGACCACTACGTGTGTTCGCACGCCCCTGCCCGCAGCCTCCGTCAGGGCCCTGGTCAAGACGGGATACGGGCGGGCCGCATACGTCATCGCCAGCAGTTCGTGCTGCGCCTCGTTGATGACCTCGACCAGTACCTGGGCGGTGGCGCACACCGGTACCGCCGGAGTCGAGGGACCACTCCACACCGTACGAACCCGGACCGTATCTCGGGCCCGCCGCCGGGCGGCGACATAGCCACGCACGTAGGCAGCCGCCTCGACAGCTGACACCGACTCCGACTCCATGGCATCGCAGAGCGCCGCGACCGCTTCACTGACTCCTGGTATCGCCAGCTCGGTGAGTATCCGCTCCCTGCTGCGTCTCTGGGCGAGCAGTCCCGCGAGGTCCTTGCTGCGCGCGAGGCCGAGAGCCGTGACGGCGGCCTCGGCGGCGCCCTCGAAGGCCGGTCGGCTCACGGCAGCAGACCGACCGGCGTCAGCACCGGATCCTGGTCCCCGGTCAGCGGAACGAGGAATCGACGGTCCAGGAACCGGTTGCCGCGTTCACACGTGGTTTCCGACACGAACAAGCAGACATGGCATGCGGCTCCGTGGAGGAAGTCCGCCGGGTCCTGTGGCAGGCGCTCGGCGCACAGCGGGTCGGCCGAGCAGTGGCGGGCATCGGTCAGGGCACGGCGTACGATCCGGTCGAATTCCCGCTCCTCGGCCAGGGACACCAGGCCACCGAAGGTGCCCTCGGAGTCCGGGACGGCGGTGTAGATGAGGATGCCGGTCTTGGGATTCTGTTCGTCGCCCGCGTAGATCCGTTCGGCGAGCGAGGCGGAGTTGTAGCCGCATTCCAGGGCGATGGTGCGGATCAACAGGTGGGAGAGGGTGTGCAGGGCGATGTAACGCGCTCCGGGCCAGCCGTAGTAGGGGTCGAAGTCGCTGGTCTTGCGGTCCGACTTCCGGTTGGCGCGGAACCGTGCGTACGCCTGTCTGTGCGTCTCCATCTGCGGTGACTTCTCCATGCGAGCGGTCCACTCAGCCATCAGACCGTCCCGTACGCGCAGGAAGAGGCCCTCGCCCCGCACTTCACTGGCCGGTACCCAGTTCCGGATCCCGCGGGACAGCTCGACACGCGTGGCGATCTCCGGTGATTCGGGGTCGGGCGCGTCGAGCCGCGTGAACCCGATCAGCGCCCGTGCCTCGCGCAGCCGCTCGACCTGCCTGATGTCGGCGAAGAACTCACCCAAACGGTCCGGCACGGGCATCTGCCGGAGTGCGAAATCGTCGCTGGGGGTGGGCACGGGACAGGAGAGCGCGTCCCATTCCGGTCCGAAGAGGTCGGCCTGGACGTCAGGGGCGGAGGGGGCCGACCCGGTGGCTCCCTGCTTGCGGGCTGCGATCGCCGCGACCACTCCGTCGGCGTCGAACTCCTTGAGGAAAGCAAACTTGGGCATGCGCGCCATGAAGTCGAACTCCCCACGGTCCTCAACCAGTTCGAGGTCCGGCCAGTGGTCGTCCAGAAGCTTGTCGATGTCTCCGCCCTGCGCCTTGGGCAGCGCCAGGGCGCTGAGGGTGAGCGGGAACCACTGGTTGGACGCGCCCGCCACCATCAGGACCGGCTCCTGGCCGCAGCCGTTCGCCTCATAGGTGCCGAGATGCGGATGCCGTCCGCGGCACCGGGGCAGTTTGCGCCGTCCGCGTTCACCCATGGCTTCCCGGATGTTGCGCTTCACACCGCACGCGACGCATTCGATGGTGACGTTGGCCGCCTGGTTGCCGCCATGGTCCTTCATGCGCAGCTTCGGGCGCGGCGTCGTGGCGCAGTCCTGCCCTCGGTGCACGTACTGGGTGTACGGAAACTCGTCGAGATGGCCGGCGGTGCACACGAGGGTGAAACGGGCCGCCACGGCCAGCGGCTTCCCGCGCTTACAGTCGTGGACGAACTTCGCCTCGTGCGGAGTCCGTGGGTTGGCGTTGACGAAGGCGAACTCACCAGGGCGGCGGCGCGCAGCCGGCGTTCCGCGGAAGGAGCTCGACGAGGCGTTCAGCGAGCTCGACCGCAATGGTGACGAGGTCCTCAGCAGGGAGGAGATCAGCACCGCGGTCCTGGAGTACTTCACCAGCGAGGAGCCCGACGCCCCCGGCAACTGGCTTTTCGGCTCCGCCTGATCACGGCCGCTTCCCTCGACGGCGTCCGTATCCACCGTTCGGCAGGTCGCACGGACCTGTCGAACGGCTCCCCCTACCCCCTAAGCCCAGGACCGGTGCGTGCGGGCTCCAAGGGCTGTGCCGGCAGCAGTGATCGCCAGCGCGGCGAGCAGGGCGAACAGAGCGGGGTGGCCGCCGAGGGGGCCGGCCAGGACTGCGCCCGCGAAGGGGGCCAGGGCGGCCGCGGCGTGGGCTGGTGCGCCGAGGAGGCCGGAGAGCCGGCCGTAGTGGGTGGTGCCCCAGCGGTCGGTGACTGCTGTGGCCTGGAGAAGGGTGAGGTTGCCTCGGATCACCCCGGCGAGAACGGCTACCACGACGAGCAGGGCGTACGGACCGGCCACGGCCGCGAGAGCAGCGGTGGTGAGGGCACCGAGCGCGATCAGGGTGACGGTGCGGGCGGTGACACCCATGCGGCGGGCGAGCGTCGCGTACAGGGTCCGGCCGAGGGTCTGGCCGGCGCCACCGAGGCCGAGGGCCCACGCCGCTTCAGTGGTGGTGTAGCCGCGTTCGAGGAGGAGGGGGACGAGACCGATGACGACGGCGTACATCGCGAACGTGGACAAGGTGAAGGTGACGGCCAGCATCCAGAAGGCCCGGCTGCGCACGACGTGTTCGTGGCCGCCGGTCATGTGCGGCGGGCTCGGCGGAGCCGGTGGCCACGGGGCCTTCAGGGCGAGGGCGTGGGCCGGGACGGTCAGGACGGCGAGGATGCCGGCGAGCACGACGTAGGCGGCGCGCCAGGACATGCGGTCGGCGAGGACCGCGGTCAGGGGTGCGAAGACGGTGGAGGCGAGTCCGCCGGCGAGGGTGACGATGGTGAGGGCGCGTATGTGGTCGGGGGCCCACCAGCGGGTGAGGGCGGCGAAGGCGGGCTGGTAGAGGATGGCGGCCATGGCCGCTCCGGCGAGCAGCCATCCGGCGAAGAAGGTGGGCAGGTTGGGGGCTGCGGCGATCACCAGCAGGCTCAGGGCACCGAGGACGGAGCCCGCGGTCATGACCAGACGCGGGCCGCGGTGGTCCAGGACGCGGCCGACGTAGATCCCGCCGACAGCGGAGACGACGAGGGCGGCGGAGAACGCCGCGGTGGTCGCGCCCGCGCTCCAGCCTGTGTCGGCGGTGATGGCCGGGTTGAGGACGAGGAAGGCGTAGTAGACGATGCCCCAGCTGGTGATCTGGGTGAGGCAGAGGGCGGGCAGGACGGCGCGCGGCCGCGACCGGACCCCGTTCCCGGTCGCGGCCACGCCGCTGTGAAGGTCGGTCACCTCAGCAGCCGCCGGAGGAAGCGGGGGCGGCGCCGATGGTGAGGGTGGCCGGGGCCGCGCAGCAGCCGCCGTCGGTTCCTTCCGCGGCTGCGGGCTCGTCGAAGAGGCCCGCGCCGCCGCACACGCCGGTTTCGGGGAGGGTGAGTTCGACGCGCTCGGCGGCCGCGTGGTCGCCGGCGAGGTGGGCGGCGATGGAGCGGACCTGCTCGTAACCGGTCATGGCGAGGAAGGTCGGGGCGCGGCCGTAGGACTTCATGCCGACGAGGTAGACGTCCTTCTCCGGGTGGGAGAGCTCGTTCACGCCGTGCGGGTAGACGGTGCCACAGGAGTGCTGGTTCGGGTCGATCAGCGGCGCCAGCTCGACCGGAGCCTGGAGGCGCTCGTCGAGACCGAGACGCAGCTCGTCCAGGAAGGTGAGGTCGGGGCGGAAGCCGGTCAGGACGATCACCTCGTCCACCCCGTCCAGGCGGCGGCCGTCCTCCCCGACGAGGACCGCGCGGCCGTCACCGTCACGCTCGAAGGCGTCGGTACGGAAGCCGGTGACCGCGTCCGCGTACCCGCCGTCGACCGCGGCCTTCGCCGCCAGGCCCAGGGCGCCGCGGGCGGGCAGCTGGTCGGCCTCACCACCGCCGAAGGTCGAGCCCGAGATCCCGCGGCGCAGGATCCACGTGGCGTGCGTGCCCTGGCCGTCCTCGGACTTGGCCAGGTCGGCGAGGTAGGCGAGGGCCGTGAAGGCGGAGGCGCCGGAGCCGATGACCGCGGTGCGCTTGCCCGCGTAGCGGGCGCGGACGGCGGGGTCCTTCAGGTCCGGGACGCGGTAGCTGATCCGGTCGGCGGCCGTCTTCTCCCCCAGGGCCTTGAGACCGCTGCCGCCGGCGGGGCTGGGGGTGGACCAGGTCCCGGAGGCGTCGACGACCGCGCGGGCGAAGACCCTCTGCTCGCGGCCATCGGCGCTCTCGTAGCGGACGACGAAGGGCTGGGCCTCGCGGTCGGCGTCGACGATGCGGTCACGGCCCGTGCGGGAGACGCCGGTGACACGGGCGTCGTAGCGCACCTTCTCGCCGAGCACGTCGGCCAGCGGCTGGAGGTACTGCTCGGCCCAGTCCCCACCGGAGGGGTAGGTCTCCTCGGCGGGCTTGACCCAGCCGGTCGGGGCGAGGAGCTTCTCGGCGGCCGGGTCGACGACCTCACCCCAGCGGGAGAACAGCCGTACATGGGCCCACTCGCGCACGGCGGATCCGGCGGTGGTCCCAGCCTCCAGGACGAGGGGTTCCAGGCCCCGGTCGACCAGGTGGGCGGCGGCCGCAAGTCCGGCGGGGCCGGCCCCGATGACGACGACGGGCAGCTCGGTGGTGGTCTCGCTCATGACAGGTCTCCGGGTCTTCTGGTGTTTCGAAGTTTGTCTATGGCTTACGTGATCAGCATGGCACCTGTATCGATAGGTGTCAACATAGATAGACATCTAATTTATGGAGTGGTCGTGCCGCCCGGCCGGCGCGTGAGACCCCTGCCACTCTGGTTCGACATGTGTCAACATAGACGTATGTCGAATGCGAAGGTGCTGCCGCTTCTGGAGCCCGAGGCCCTCGCGGCCTGCTGCCCCCCGCTGACCGAGCGCCCCATGTCCGCGGACGAGGCAGAGGTCGCGGCGAGGATGTTCAAGGCCCTCGGCGACCCCGTGCGCCTGCGCCTGTTCTCCGCCGTCGCCTCCCACGAGGGCGGAGAAGCGTGCGTGTGCGACATCTCCGACGTCGGGGTGTCCCAGCCGACGGTCTCCCATCACCTGAAGAAGCTGAAGGAGGCCGGGCTGCTGTCCTCCGAGCGGCGCGGCACATGGGTGTACTACCGGGTCGAGCCGTCCGTGCTCGCCGCCATGGGAGCGCTGCTGGCCGGCGCCGCGAAGGCGGCGTGACGTTCCCGACCGGGCCGCGTTCGACAAGCACCCCGCCACCCGCGGAGCTGAGCGCGTCCAGCCCGCCGGGTCGGATTCCGGCCGGCCGCGGGTCGGCTCAGGGCCGCCGATCACCACCACATCCGTACGCCGCGTCATGCTGCGGGCGTCCCCGACTCGGTCTTGCCGCCCATGAAGATCACCGCCACCAAGGCCAGGCCCACGACCACGCCGATCAGTTGCATGCCGATGAAGCCGGCGACCGAGGCCGGGGCGATGCCCGCGAAGGTGTCCGTGAAGGCGCGGCCGATCGTCACGGCCGGGTTCGCGAACGACGTGGACGAGGTGAACCAGTAGGCGGCGCCGATGTACGAGGCCACGGCGACCGGAGCGAAACGGAGGCGGTCCGTACGCGCCAGGCCGAAGATCAGCAGGATCAGGCCGGCGGTCGCGACGACCTCGCCGAGGAGGAGGTTGCCGGCGGACCGGTCGTGGGTCGACCACTTCACCAGCGGCTCGCCGAACATGGCGTCCGCGAGGACCGCACCCGCGATGGCACCGGCGATCTGCGAGGGGAGGTAGACGGCGAGCTCGCGGGCGGTGACGCCGGCGCCGCCGCGGCGGGCGGCCCACCACTCGGCGAGGGTGACGGCGGGGTTGAAGTGGGCGCCGGAGACCGGGCCGAGGAGGGCGATCAGGACGCCGAGGCCGAAGACGGTGGCGGTGGAGTTGGCCAGCAGTTGGAGGGCGACGTCGTCGGTGAGCTCGGTGGCCTGGATGCCGGAGCCGACCACGATCGCGACCAGGGCGGCGGTGCCGACGAGCTCGGCGGCGGCGCGGGCGATCAGCGGGGTACGGGGCGGGGTCGCGCCGGGCGCGGGCTGCGGCGCCGTGTCGGCGGCTATGGCGTCGCTCGCGGCGGGCTCGGTGGCGGTCAAGGCAGGGTCTCCTCGGGCAGGTGAGGCAAAGCGCGGAAGGCTACGGGCAGGACCGCTTGAGGTTCGCTTCTGCGGTGGCTCGCGCGGTCCGGGCGAGGTCGGCGAACTGACCGGCGAGGGTTTCGATGACTTCCGGGCGCAGGCGGTAGTAGATGTACCTCCCGCATGGCTCCGTATCCACGACCCCTGCCTCCCGCAGCACCTTCATGTGGTTGGAGAGGTTCGTCTGCTTGGCGCCCGTCTCCTCCACCAGGTGGGTGGTGCAGAGCGTCTCGCGGGCGAGGAGGGTCACGATCTGGAGCCTGAGCGGGTCGGCCAGAGCCCGGATCAGATCAGTGTCGACTGACGTCATCATGGACTGATACTGTCACATCAGTTGGGGCTGACACCAGCCCGAGCTGATCCTATTGGCTCCTTTGAACGGGACCGCCATGCCCCCGCCTTCCGCGCCCCTCCTGCCGGACGAACGCCTGGCCGCCGGGGCCGCCCGTCTCGCCACCCGATACGCCGGCCACTTCGCGCCGGAAACCGTGCTGGGCCTGCTCGCCGACTCCTACACGCTTCTTGCCGAGCAGGCGCGGATCCGTACGCACTTGGTCGTGCCGGCGGAACGGCTGACCGCCGACCGCCTCGACGCCCTCGCCCACACCCAGGGGCTGACGAGCGGTCCGACCCGAGTACTGTTCGTGTGCAGCCACAACGCCGGCCGCTCCCAGATGGCCGCCGCTCTCCTGGCCCACCGGGCAGGCGAACGGGTTACGGTCTCCTCTGCGGGCACTAAGCCGGCCGGCGAGGTGGAGCCGCACATCGCGCAGGCCCTCACCGAGGCGCGCGTGGACCTGGCAGACGCCTACCCCAAGCCGCTGACCGAAGAGGTCGTCCAGGCGGCCGACATCGTGATCACGATGGGCTGCGGTGACGCCTGCCCCGTGGTGCCGGGCCGCCGCTACCTCGACTGGCCCGTCGCCGACCCCGACGGAGCGCCGATCGCCGTCATCCGCGACATCCGCGACATCCGCGACATCCGCGACGCCATCGACGCCCACATCACCGAGCTGCTCACCCGGCTCGCCCCATGAGCCCCCACGCATCCCCACCGAAGTCGCCTCACCCCAAGGAAGAACAGATGTCCTCCGCTCCTGCCGCCTCCGTCCTGTTCGTCTGCATCCACAACGCGGGCCGCTCCCAGATGGCAGCCGGATTCCTGCGCCACCTCGCCGGCGACCGGGTCGAGGTCCGCTCCGCCGGCTCCATGCCCGGGGACCAGATCAACCCGTCCGCCGTCGCCGCCATGGCAGAGCTGGGCATCGACATCTCCGACCAGAAGCCGAAGGTCCTCACTCCCGAGGCCGCCCAGGCCTCCGACTACATCATCACCATGGGCTGCGGCGACGCCTGCCCGTACTTCCCCGGCAAGACCTACCTCGACTGGCAGCTCGAGGACCCGGCGGGCCAGGGCGTCGAGGCCGTCCGCCCCATCCGCGACGAGATCAAGGGCCTCATCGAGGGCCTGATCGCCGAGATCGACGCCAAGTCGAAGGCCTGAGGCACCTGACGTGACCGAGACGACCCCGACCGGCGACGTCCGCGACGTCATCGTCATAGGCTCCGGCCCCGCCGGATACACCGCAGCCCTCTACACCGCCCGCGCCCAGCTGAAGCCCTTGCTCTTCGGCAGCTCCATCTTCGTCGGCGGCTCCCTCACCACGACCACCGAGGTGGAGAACTTCCCCGGCTTCCCCGACGGGATCGACGGTCCTGACCTCATGGTCAACATGCGGGCCCAGGCCGAGAAGTTCGGCGCCGAGATGATCGACGACGACATCGTCTCCGTCGACCTCACGGGCCCCGTCAAGGAAGTCACCGACTCCGAGGGCACCGTCCACCGCGCCAGGACGGTGATCATCGCGACCGGGTCCGGCTACCGCAAGCTCGGTCTGTCCCGTGAGGACGAGCTGTCCGGCCGCGGAGTGTCGTGGTGCGCGACCTGCGACGGGTTCTTCTTCCGCGACCGCGACATCGTCGTGGTCGGCGGCGGCGACACCGCCATGGAGGAAGCCACCTTCCTCACCCGCTTCGCGAAGTCCGTCACCGTCGTCCACCGACGTTCCACCCTGCGCGCCTCCAAGGTCATGCAGGACCGGGCGTTCTCCGACGACAAGATCTCCTTCGCCTTCGACAGCGAAATAGCCGAGATCAAGGAAACCGGCGGCATGCTCTCCGGGGTCGTCCTTCGCGACACCTCCACGGGAGCCACCCGCGACCTGGACGTGACCGGACTGTTCATCGCCATCGGACACGACCCCCGCACCGAACTCTTCACCGGACAGGTCGACCTCGACGACGAGGGCTACATCCAGGTCGCCTCGCCCTCGACCCGCACGAACATCCCCGGCGTCTTCGCCGCCGGCGACGTCGTCGACCACACCTACCGCCAAGCCATCACCGCGGCCGGCTCCGGCTGCGCCGCGGCCCTCGACGCCGAGCGCTACCTCGCCGCGCTCAGCGACGGGAGCAGCACAGAGGCCGAACCGGAGCCTGCCAAGGCCTGACGGGGTGGCCCCGCCTCGGGCAGGGGCCACCCCTCATCATGTGCGCGTACGACCTTCATGCACCCCTACTCCCCCACGTAGCCGGCGACGTTGGCCTGTAACGCCCGTACGAGCCGTAGGGGGTAGCAGCGGTGAAGCGAGCAGACGTGCCGAGGACTCGACAACGGACCTGGCGGGCAGCGTCGCGGCCTCGCCGAGCACTGGGCAAGCCTGGAGTACTGCCGGGCCCTGACCGGTAACGACGGCCGCTACATGGCACTTTCATCTGAGGGCCGCAACCCGCGGCGCCACTACGCTGCGCCATGCGGGCCGGCTGGGAGCTGACCGGAAAGGAGGCCGGGCGCAGCAGCCGGTCACCTGCGAGGGCACCCTGCGGCTGCCGGCGACCCCGGCCCCGAAAGCGGTTCGCCAAAGACACCGCGCTCATCGGTCGGTCACGCGCCGTGCGCCACGACGCCGTGCAACAAGGTCATCCGCTCCCCGGCGAATCCCACTCGTCACGCAACAACGAGTAGTAGATGCTGTCGCGCCACGTCCCGTCCGGGCGTGGCCAGTCACGACGAACCACGCCGTCGCGCACCGCTCCCAGACGTTCCAGTGCCTGCTGGGACCGAATGTTCTCAGGGTCCGTACGGAACAACATGACCTTGTCGCAGCCCAGCCCGGCGAAGGCATGGTCCGGCAGGAGACGCTTCGCCTCCCGGTTGATGCCGGCGCCCCACCACGCCCGCCCCAGCCACGTGGAACCGATCTCCACCTGCCTGCGGCAGTTTCGCGAAGACCTCGTCGTCACCTACGGACCACAACCCCTCAGCGTGCTCAAGGGACAGCGGTTCCAGGCGGACTCGTGGGCCGGACAGGACGGACGGGCGCAATGGAAACCCGGTGTCCACCTGATCCGCGACCGTCATCGGGACGGGGAGTTGCGCCGCCACGATGACGTTCCCGTACAGGTCCTCGAAGTGCAGGGAGCGACTGTCGGCCTCCTCCCGTTCGTCCCACACCCGCACACCGTGCGCGCGCAGGTGATCGGCGGTCTGTTGCACGTCGGCCACATACAGGACGAGCAAGGGCTGGCCACCGCACTGACGGCCGATCAGCTCACGCTCCCGGTCCGTGGTCGCGGGCATCAGCCAGAGGCCCGCCAGTGTCTGGCCGGGCACACCGATGTGCAGGTAGCGGTAGCCGTCAGCCGTCCGGTCGTGCAGGACCGCGAAGCCCAGGACGTCCCGGTAGAAGGCCAGGGCGGCTTCGGTATCCGCGACGAGCACCACCATGCGGCCGAGGGCGGAGACGACCGGGTTCCGATCGGGAGACGGAGCCATGGGGTGAAACCTCCAGGTGAGGCGGGGCGTCACACGCGATCGGGTGGGATCGGGCGCGCCGACCGCCGACTCGGCATCCGGACTCTCGTCCAGCCGCGAGCAGCACCGAGGTAACACGTGTCACGTGACATCTGTCTATCGCGACATCGCGGTGGCCGTCAAGGGCGCGCGACATGCGCGCGCGGGAGCGCCTCGGCCACCGCAGACCCGGGCTCGTCCGACCGCTCCGCGACGATCAGGAATCGGTGCGCGTGCACGTCCAGTCGTCCCGCAGAGCACATCCGGCGATGGAGGCGACGCAGGGCGGATTCATAGCGCTCGGGACTGAAGTCGGGGATCTGCCACGCGACCAGGCGCAGGTGGTAGACCACGGCGCCGATGTCGTAAAAGGTCAGCACCGGTATCTCCTCCTCCGCCCGGGTCACCCGCAGTCCCGCAGCGCGCAGGGCTTCACTTGCCGTCCGGAGGGTCCAGCCGCCTGACGGCTGAGCGTGCGGGGCGCCCAGAGCTTCATTCAGATCGGCGCAGTCTTCGCTGCCCACCTGCTGTGTCAGCAGGACGCCACCGGGGCGCAGCGTGCGCCGGACTTCGTGGGCGGCCAGGCTTCCGTGGCGATTCAGCATCACGTCGATCGACCCGTCCGGGAGCGGCAGCCGATCCCGGACGGGGGCCGGCACGACCGTAACCCCCAGCGGTTCCAGGCGATGGCGCGCAACGGCGACATTGGGCAGCCAGCCCTCGGTCGCCCACGTGTGCCGGGGCAGGGGCTGAAGCGAGGCGAGCAGCTCGCCGCCGCCCGTGTCGACATCCAGCAAGTGATCGGCAGTGGCGATGTACGCCCGGGCGATTTCCGGATATGACCACGACGGTTCCGAGCCCTCCGCCCGTCCGGTCAACCAGCCGAAGTCCCAACCTTCAATCGGAGCTGCCATCGCGGCCGCCACCAGCTCGTCGTACCCGCCATCGGTCATGCCCGGAGGCTAGAGACGCCCGCCCGGGCCGGGCAACGGAAAATCCCGGCGCGTCGCCGGGGCCGAGAGACGGGCACTGGCGCAGAGCGCAGGTCAGATGATAGATAGAACCAGAAGTCGTTACACGTGTAACACTCCCCCACTCCTCCCTGTGTGCGGTTCCAGGAACTCCGGAGCGTTGATGTTCACCCCACCCGAGCCGATGACGCTGCCCTTCTCCTGGGCCGACCAGGAACAACACCTCGTCAGCCACCTCTCGGCGCTGATCCGCCTGGACACCTCGAATCCGCCGGGCAACGAAATCGCCGTCGCACGCCATCTCTCCCGCGAACTGTCCCGCTCCGGTATCGCACACACCATCCTGGAGTCCGAGCCCGGACGGGCCAACCTCGTCGCCCGGCTGCCCGGTTCGGGCCGGAAGCCGCCGCTCATGCTGCTGAGCCACGCCGACGTGGTCGGCGCGGGGCCCGACGGGTGGAGTCATCCGCCCTTCTCGGGCGAGGTGGCCGATGGCCGCGTTTGGGGCCGCGGAGCGCTCGACATGAAGAGCCAGGTCGCCGCGAGCCTGCTCGTGATGCAACTCCTGGCCGCGCACCGGATCCGGCTGACCCGCGATGTGCTGATGGTGGTCACCGCCGACGAGGAAGCCGGCAGCCGGCTTGGCGCGTACTGGCTCTGGGAGAACCACCGCGGCCTCGTCGAGGCGGAGCTGGCGTTCAACGAGGGCGGCGGCCAGCGTTTCATGACTCCCGGCGGCCCCGTGTACACCGTGCAGGTGGCCGAGAAGGGCAGCGCCCGGATGCGGGTCACAGCTCGAGGGCCGGGCGGCCATGCCTCCGTCCCACGGGCGGAGTCCGCGGTCTTCTCGCTGGCCGAGGCCCTGCTCCGGTTGCGCGCGTTCGCTCCGGAGTCGGTGCTGCATCCCGCCTCGCGCCGCATGCTGGGCATCTTGGCGGATCTGCACCCGGGCGCTGGCGCGGTGGCCATCGAGCGGCTGTTGGAGGACCCGACCTGGGCGCGCGCGAACAGCCTGCCCATCGATCCCGTCCTGCGGGAGTTCGTCGTCGCCGGGCTGCACAACACCGCCACTCCCACCGTGCTGTCCGCGGGGCAACGGCAGAACGTGGCGCCCGTCGAGGCGAGTGTGGTGCTGGACGGTCGTCTCCTGCCCGGTGAGGTGCCCCACCGTTGGGTCGAGGAGGTTCAGCGGGCTGCCGGAGACCGTGTCGAAGTCTCGCTGCTGCACGGCAGAGCCAGCCACGCCGTCCACGACGACCCCGAGATCCTGCGCGTTCTGGACGATACGGTCGCAGCCCACGAACCGGGTGCGCGCGTCCTGCCGTACATCAATCCGGCATCCACGGATGCCCGCGCCTTCCCCGACACGAAGGTGATCGGATTCTTTCCCTCCGCGAGTGACGCGGACGTCATGCGCCTCATCCACGCGCCCGACGAGCACGCCCGGATCACCGACCTGATGTTCGGCGGGAAGTGCCTGCTCGACGCGGTCCTCAGACTCTCGTCATGAAAGGAGCCACCCCATGGGTGTTGTCATACAGACCCTGACCGGCAGGATCGAAGGCACGACGGAGAACGGGCTGTCGGTCTTCAAGGGCATCCCCTACGCCCTCCCGCCGGCCGGACCTCTGAGGTTCCAGGCGCCGGCCCCGGTCCCCGCATGGGATGGCGTCCGCCCGGCCACGTCTTTCGGTACGGCACCCCCGCAGTTGCCGCTGCGTCCCGGAATGCCCAGGGCCTGGCGGCCGGAAGACGGCCTGGACTGCCTCAACGTGAACGTGTGGACCCCAGGGGGCGCCGGTGACCGGCTGCCGGTCATGGTGTGGATCTACGGCGGGGGATGGAAGACCGGCTACTCCGGGGATCCGGGCTACGACGGCGAGGTACTGGCCCGAGGTGGCGTCGTCATGGTGACGTTCAACTACCGCGTCGGCTTCGAAGGATTCGGCTTCGTACCGGGGATGCCCGCCAACCGGGGCTTCCTCGACCAGGCCGCGGCACTCACCTGGGTACGCGAGAACATCGCGGCTTTCGGCGGCGACCCGGACAACGTGACGGTCTTCGGTGAGTCCGGCGGAGGTGCGTCCGTCGCCGCCCTCCTGTCCGCCCCCGCCGCCCGCGGTCTGTTCCGCCGCGCCATCGTCCAGAGCATGGCCGGGCGCTTCCTGCCCGAGGAGGAGGCCCGGCGGATCGCCGTGATGATGGGGGAAGCGGTCGGCGTGGGCCTCGACGGCCTGGCCTCCGTGTCACCCGAGGCGTTGCTGGCGGTACAGGACGTGGCTCTGCCCGCGATGCGGACGGATCCGGCGAACTGGACGACTCCCGAGGCGATCACCGCGTTCTCGCCCGTCATCGATGGCGTCACCGTGGTCGACAAACCGTGGCTGGCCCTGCGTTCCGGGTGCGCACGTGATGTGGACCTCATCTCCGGATACACCCATGACGAGTTCACCCTGTTCGCCATGGAACGCGGCCTGGTCAAGATCAAATTCGGCGCCATGGTCAAGGCCGTTCCCATGATGCTCGCGGCGGCACGCGCGGGATTCCGCGATCGGGCGTCGGACAAGCCGGCGCAGCCCTCGGCGAAGATTCGCGACCTCGACCTCGAAGCCGTCACCGAGGGGTTGAAGCTCGGCCGTCAGGCCGCGGCCGACTACCGCGCCGCCCACCCGGGCCTGACCGACTCCCAGTTGTACGTCACCATGTTCTCGGACGCGCTGTTCAGGATGCCCTCGACGTGGCTGGCCGAGGCACACGCCGCAGCCGGCGGACGCGCGTGGCTGTATGACTTCACGTGGAGCAGTCCGGCCTTCGGTGGGGCCCTCGGCGCCTGTCACACCGTGGACATACCCGCGACCTTCGGCCACACACGGGGGCCTCTGTCGGGCTTCCTGTTCGGGGGTAAAGCCCCGTCCCAGGACTTCACGCACCTGTCGGAACAGCTCCGTGCCTCCTGGATCTCCTTCGCCGCCTCGGGCGATCCCGGCTGGGCTCCCTTCACGACGCAGCAGCCGACGACTCGCCTCTGGGACAGAGAACCGTCGGTCGTCGAGGACCCGCTCCCGGCATCCCGACGCATCTGGCACAAGGAGTCCGGTCTCTGACGATTCCCCGGGGCGAGGGCGTGCCCGGAGCAACGGCTACCCGGGGCTCACGAGCACGCTGTGGTGGAAGCCCAGGCGTGGGTCCGCCCAGCGGGGCAGGCCCGGTACGTACTCCCTCAGCTCCGGCATGCGCACGCGCAGCCGGACCGTGTTCGCCGGGTAGTCGTAGACCGTGATGGTGTTGAGGCCGCGGTTGGCGGTGAACAGCAGGCTCTGGTCGGCGGACAGCCGGCAGGCGTAGACGGAGTCGAGCAGAGTGCCGCGGGAGACCCGCAGCGCGCCGAGGAAGTGCCGGCTGCTCGGGCCGGGTGACCCGCGGGTGAAGGCGTCGGTAACCTGGCGCACCGCCTGCCGTCCGGCCAGCAACTGCTCGGTGACGGAGGGACGTTCGTCGATGATGCGGTGGGTGGCGAAGTCGGCGAGGCCCAGCATGACGATGGTGCCGCTGCCGCCGTTGCAGTAGATCAGCTCGCGGTCGGAGACGCAGACGTCGGAGTTGATGTGGACCGGTGCGTCGCTGGGGGCGGTCCAGTGGCGCAGCACCCGGCCTTCCGCCGCGTCGATCTCGAAGGCGTACTCCTTGAGGTAGGACATGGCCCACTCGTGCCAGTCGCGGCCCTCCTGGGGCGCGACCCGGAAGGACAGGGCGTAGAAGCGGTCATCGCGCGGGTGGACGGCCACGTGCCAGCAGGTGGTCGGCAACTCCACGCGGCGGACGGTTCCGGTGTGCAGGTCGAAGACGGCGACCTCGCGGGCCTCTCCGCGGGTGGGATGGTCCATGCCGCCGTAGACGAGGTAGCGTCCGGAGGCGGTGGTCTGCATCGCATGGGGCAGTTTCAGGGCGTGCGGTCCCAGGCGTTCGGGACGCTCCAGCCGGTCGAGGTCGAAGCGCCACAGGTGCTCGCCGATCGCGGCCACCGCCTCGCGGGCGCCGAGCCAGGCGACGTGCGTACTGCCCTTGAGCGAGGAGTCCGTGGGCTCGATGCCCAGGGTGGACAGGCGGCCGAGCTCCGCGGTGTCGGCGGTGTCGTAGAACATCAGGTGCTGGCCGGTGTTGCCGAGGAAGCCCGTCCGCCCGTCCGGGCTGACGCTCACCGCGTGGCCGCCCGCGATCCCGTCGTAGTATTCGATCTTGTACGCGTACCGGCCGCTCGCCGGGTCGTACTTGAAGACGCAGACTCCGGCGCGGCCCTCCAGACCGTTGAGGCCGTTGCCGTCGAGGGCGACGTGGAAGGCGTACGGGTAGTCCGGATTCCCGGACGTGGCCGCAGTCACCTTGCGGGACCGAAGTGGCGGAAGCCGGCGGCGTCGATGCGGTGGGGGCGGGCGGGGCTGCGGGGCGGCTCCGTGCCGCGGGCGCGTGCCTCGATGGTGTCGAGCGTGTGCGTGAAGGAGCGGCGGTACGCGTCCTCGACGAGGGTGCGGCGCACCACCGGCCAGAGGGCCGGGCTGACCGCCCGCCAGAGCACGGGGAGCGCGATGCGCTGGTACGCACGGACGGTGATCAGGGTCGTGCCGCGGTCGGTGCGGGCGAAGGACACGGACCCGTCGTCCTGGAGGGCGGAACCGTTCGGGCTGTGCACCTGGCGCCAGCGCAGGACCTGCTCGTCCGGGCGGTGGTCGATGGTCTCCGCCTTGCAGACGTCCAGTACCGGGGCGCCGGAGAGGGCGAGGTAGGCGGGCTGGGCCCGGTTCACGCTGCGTTCGACCTGGCGTACGGCGCGGCCGGCCTGGTCCCGCTCGGCCACGGCGGTACGGCCGCCCAGGTAGCCGGCGGTCATGCTGATCACCTGGGCGATGTCCACGCGGGTCGTGAACTCCTCGAAGGCGACGTCCACCGTCCGTGCGCAGGAGAAGAGGACCGTCTCGTCGAGCTGGCGCCAGCGCATGCCGTCGGCGGCGGCCGGCGCGGCGTCGATCAGTCCGTCCAGCGGTGCCAAGTGCCCGGCGATCGCCTCGTACTCGGCCGGACCGACGGCTGACGGGTCGATGCCGAGCGCAGGAGGTACGGGGCCGCTCGTGCGGGGGAGGTCCAGCAGGCCCACGATGAGCCCGGCGGACCGCTCGGCCGCGGAAAGCGCCAGGCGCACCGCCTCTCCGGCCGGCGAACGATTCAGCATGATCACGCCCTACCCGTCCCGGCTGCCGCCCATGCCGGGAACGGCCCGTGCCCGTTATTTGGTCCAGATGTCCAGCAGTTGATTGGCCGCGCGGAAACTGTCGGGCGAGTCCGTGTTGCACGCGACGGTTACCGCGGTGTTGCGGTCCGGGCTCACCTTGAAGGTGCTGTGGAAGCCCTCCCAGTCGCCGCGGTGGACCAGGCTCTTGTCGGGCAGGAGGAGGATTCCGGCGCCGTAGCGGCCCTCTTCGATGCCGCGCGGACGCAGGACGTCGCCCACGCTCACCGCGCCTTCCGTGACGCCGGTGAGCAGTTGCGCTCCGCCGATGCGACCGGTGCGGTAGTTGTCGGCCCAGCGGACGAACTCGCCGGCGGTCGTTTGGACGGACCCGTCTCCGTACTGTTTCCACGGGGAGGAATTGGGAGTGAAGGAGCCGTTCTTCTCGTCGTACGACTTGGCCTTGCCCGGCACGTCCACCGCGGGGGACAACCTCATGCGCAGGTGCAGCGGGGTGAAGAACTCCTGTTGGAGGAAGGTCGGGAACGGCGTGCCGGTGACCTTCTCGACCACGTGTGCCAGGAGGACGTAGTTGGAGTTGGAGTAGGAGAAGCGCTTACCGGGCGGGTCTTGCGGCCGTGAGGCGAGGATGGCCGCGATCGCTTCCTTCTGGCCTGCCGGATCCGTCATTTTGATGCCCTTGGCCTCCAGCAGGTCCTGGTAGTCGGGGATGCCGCTGGTGTGGCGCATCAGGTCGCCCAGCGTGACGTCCCGCGTCCAGGCGGGCGGGTTGTCGAGGTAGTCGGACAGGGGGTCGCTCAGCGCGAGTTGGTGGCGTCCGGCGAGCAAGAGGAGTGCGTCCGCGGTGAATTGCTTGGAGTTGGACGCCATGTCGAAGACTGTTTTCGGGGTGATGGCGCGTCCGGTCGTCAGATCGGCCTTGCCCCTCCCGGCCTCCCAGACGACGCTTCCCCGTACGCCGACGGCTGCGGCACATCCCGGGCCGTCCGGAGACGGCACCAGCTCCTGGAGAACGTTTGCGCTGCGTTTCTCGCGGTCGTCGCCGGCCGCGTATGCCGGCGGGCACGCGACACCCGCCAGTACGACCGCGACCATGGCGCCCCCGGCGCCGCACAACGACACCATCCGTTTCACGGACACCACCTTCTTTCCGATCGCCGGTGGCCCGTGGCCGGCGCTCCGATCGGCTCAGGTGTCCTTTCGACGCTATCAGGGGGGTCGGCGACCCGCACACGGACGGAGCACTCAAGGGCCGGTCAGCGGCAGGCCGGGGTGGTGACGGCCTCGTCGGACAGCTTCCGGCTACTGGTGGTCGGGCACGTACTTGTAGCCGACACGGCGCACCGTGGAGATGCGGCCCCGGTGGGCCGGGCCGAGCTTGCGGCGCAGCCGGGCCACGTGGACGTCGACCGTACGGCCGTCGCCGACGTGTCCGTAGCCCCAGATGTCCGTGATGAGGGCGTCACGCGTGTGCACCGTGTACGGGTGGGCCACGAGGTGGGCCAGGAGATCGAACTCCAGGTAGGTGAGGTCGAGTTCGCGGCCGTCGATTTCGACCAGCCGGCGTGTCCGGTCGACCCGGATGGCGTCGGGGTACGCCGGCGGGGGCGTGGGCTCCAGGGGATGGATCTCGGGGCGCACGCCTCGCGCTTCCAGCAACGCCACCGGGTCGACGTCCGCCGGCAGGAACACGAGGTATCCGACCCGGGCGGCGCCCTCAGGGCCGTCCGGCGGGCGGTCACCGACCAGTTGGAGGCGTGGGGCGGGTTCACGGCGGGTGGCGGGTACGGGAATTGCGGTGGTCACGATGAGCCCCTTCGGCTGCTCGGAGTGAGGTGCGGACGCCGGGTGTCGGGCTACGGCAGGGCAGGGGTCTCCGTGACGGATTCGACGGGGACGACCCGTACGACGGCTCAGCGGGGCCGAGATGGTCAGGAGAAAGGCGCGACGGCGACGATGACGTCGGCGGTTCCCGGAATGTCGGTGCGCGCCGGGGAGGTGCCCTGCGAAATGGCCCTAAACGGGTCGGCAGACGGCGCTGGCGACGCGACGGAAGTCAACGTGCCTGCGGCGTACGAGCAACGGCTGCGACGGGGGCATGCCCACATCGTGCGGTGCACGGCGGGCGCGCGTCAACACTTCCCTACTGATTGTGTAGGGAATGGCCGGATGGAGCGACCCCTGGCGCCGACGCGCACGCGCCGGCGGCGAACTCGACGCGTTCTCGTGCCCCTTGACCGCCCACCACCTGCATCGTCTTTCATTCCGAGATCGGACTGTCCACGATCCGGTCACGCTCTTGCCGGTCGGTGCACTTCGGGGCGAGTATCCCTATCAATCCGATGGGAAAGCTGGGGATTCGGTGAAGTGCGGTCGACGACGAAGACGCTGACGCTGACGCGCTGAGCGAGCGCCCCCAGCAACCGGCCGACGCCACCCAACAACGTTCCGGAGTAGCCGACATGACCCATGCCATTCCCCAGGGCAGCGCTGTCCGTCCAGCCCCCGCCCCACACCACGGCACTCGGGCCTGCCGGTGACCCCCATATCGACGGCGCCGAGCCCCGCCGGCCCCCGGTCGGCCGACGAGCAGCGCCGCGCGCTGCTGCGTACCGCCCGCGATGTGGCGGAGGACCTCGCCGCGGACGCCATCGTGCGCGATCAGGCGGGCAGGCCGCCGACCGACGAGACGGCCAGGCTGCGCGAGGCCGGCCTGCCGGCGGCCCTCACCCCGCCCGGGCCCGGCCGCGGGGCGGACTGGCGTACGGCGTGCGCCGTCATACGGGAGATCGCCACCGCCGACAGCTCTGTCGGCGCCATCCTCGCCCGCCACTACGTACACGCGTGGAGCGGACGCTTCTACGCGAGTCAGCACCACGCGACCGACCTCGAAGAGGCGTCGGTGCGCGAGAGGTGGCTGTGGTCGGGCGCGGTCCACGCGCCCGCGCCCGACGACGAGACCGACGGACCGGACCTCACCCTGCGGCCGCGCGCCACCGGCTACGTGCTGAACGGACGCCGGTCCGTGCCCACGGCGGTGGCCGCCGCCGACCAGATCGTGGTGGACGCGCTCTGCGCCGCGACCGGTGACGTCCTGGTCGTACGGCTCCCGCCCACCGCACGGGGCGTGAGCGTCGAACCCGCCCGCGACCGCCTCGGGCAGCGCCTCGCCGGCGCGGGCGAGGTCCTCCTCGACCGGGTCGCGGTCACGCCCGGGCAGGTGCTGGGCCGCCGGCCGCACGACGAGGAGTCGACCACACCCTTCACCGCGCTCGCGGAGCCGGCGCTCCGGCTCGCCCTGTGCCACGTCGGCCTCGGGATCGCCGAGGGCGCCCTCGTCGAAGCACGCGACCTCAGCAGGGGCGGCCGCGCACACCGGCCGCCCGGCGGCGACCCGGACCTGCTGCTGACGTACGGGGAACTCGCCTCCGCCGCCCAGACGGCCACCGCCGTCGTCGACCGGGCGACGGAGATGATGGCGCAGGCCCTCGCCGCAGGCGCGCAGCTCGATGCCGAGGAGGCCTCGGGCGTCACCGCCCTGGTCGCCACGGCCGAGGCCGTGACGTCGAAGGCCGCCCTGCACGTGTCGGCCCGGGTGCTGGAGCTCGCCGACGCCCCCGGCCTGGACCGGTTCTGGCGCAACGCCCGGGTGCTGACGGCCCACCGCCCGGTCGCACACCGCCTGCGCTCCGTCGGCGAGCACTACCTCAACGGCTCCCACCGCGCGGTGGCGGCCTTCCGCTGACGCGGGGCGCCGCGCGGGATGCGGGTCCGGTACCAGCCGCATCCCGCCCACATCCCGCCCGCCGGGTGGGCCGGCGGCCGACGGCCCACCCGCGACGGACACCGGCCGAAACCGTACGGGATAATGTCCGCATGCGGATCTCAGCCAGGGCGGACTACGCGGTACGTGCCGCACTGCAGCTCGCCGCGTCCCACGAGGGCGGCCCACTGAAGGCCGAAGCCATCGCCGACGCCCAGGACATTCCGCACAAGTTCCTCGAAGGCATCCTGAACGACATGCGCCGAGGCGGTCTCGTGCTCAGCCAGCGCGGCGGCAACGGCGGCTACCGGCTGGCCAAGCCGGCCCGCTCCATCAGCATCGCGGATGTCATCCGCGTCGTGGACGGGCCGCTCGTCTCGGTGCGCGGGGTCCGCCCCCCTGACCTGTCCTACACCGGCCCCGCCCAGTCGCTGCTCCCCCTCTGGATCGCCCTGAGGGCCAACGTGCGGGAGATCCTCGACGGTGTGACGCTCGCCGACGTCGCGTCGTCCGAACTGCCCGCCGACGTATCGGCGCTGACCCAGACGCCCGGCGCCTGGACCAATCCCTGACCCACCTGGGTCTTCTCGCATCGCGAGATCTTCGCGTCCACCATCTGGTCAGCCCCTTGGGGTCCGTACCCCGCCTCTGCCACCATGCCTACCAACCCGGTGGGAAAACCAGGAAACAGGAAAGGGGTGAAGCGGCCGTGCGACCAGTGCACCACGCAGGCCTGCCCATGCCCCTGGCCTCCCGCCGGCACATCGACCTGGTCCGTACGTCCAGCGCCATCTGTCAGTTCTCCTGACACGGCCCACCGGCCCGGCCCACGCGCAGGCACCGCAGGCACCGCCGTGCGCTGCCCCGCCCCGCTGTCCGGCGGCCGCGCCGGCCCTCTGCCGGCCTCTGCGCCCCGCACGCCTTCGAGCGCGGGCGTGCGCACCCGTCCGCTTCCCCACCTACGACGGCGTTCCCGCCACCGACGGCCGGGAGTGGGTGACGTGCGTGCGGATGGGCCTCGCATCGCCCTTCTCCGTTCCCGTACCTCCGTGAACCCGTCCCGTGAAAGGACCCCTCCGTGTCTGCCGCAAGACCGCTCAACACCCTGCGCGCCCTCGCCGTCACAGCAGCGCTTCCCCTGCTGCTCACCGCTTGCGGCTACGGCTCCGAGGGGAAGAAGCAGAACGACACGGCCAACGTCGCGGCCACCGGCGGCAAGCCGCTGTCGGCCTCGGAGGTCCGCATCGGGTACTTCCCGAACCTGACGCACGCCACCGCGCTGGTCGGCCTCCAGGAGGGCCTGATCCAGCAGGAGTTGGGCGCCACCGCCATCAAGCCGCAGACGTTCAACGCCGGTCCGTCCGAGATCGAGGCCCTCAACGGCGGTTCCCTCGACATCGGCTTCATCGGCCCCTCGCCGTCGATCAACGGCTATGTGAAGTCCAAGGGCTCCAACCTGCGGATCATCTCCGGCTCCGCCTCCGGCGGCGTCAAGCTCGTGGTGAACCCCGCCAAGATCAAGACCCTGGACGACCTCAAGGGCAAGAAGATCGCCACCCCTCAGAAGGGGAACACGCAGGACGTGGCGTTCCTCAACTGGATCTCCGACAGGGGCTGGTCGGTCGACTCGGAGTCCGGCAAGGGCGACGTCTCCGTGGTCCGTACGGACAACAAGGTCACCCCGGACGCCTTCAAGCAGGGCTCCATCGACGGCGCCTGGGTGCCGGAGCCGACGGCCTCCAAGCTCGTCTCCGACGGCGGTGAAGTCCTCCTCGACGAGGGCAGCCTGTGGCCCGAGAACAAGTTCGTGATCACGAACGTCATCGTGTCGCAGAAGTTCCTCAAGGAGCACCCCGACGTGGTCGAGGCATTCCTCAGGGGCACGGTGAAGACCAACCAGTGGATCCGCGCCCACCAGGACAAGGCGAAGGTCTCCGCGAACGCGAAGCTCCTGGCGGACACCGGCAAGGGTCTCGAATCGAAGGTCATCGACCCGGCGTGGCCCAGCATCCGGGTCATCGACGACCCGCTGGCCGCGACGTTGAAGAAGCAGTCGGACTGGGCGGTGAAGGCCAAGCTGATCGAGCAGCCCGACCTCTCCGGCATCTACGACCTGAGGATCCTGAACAAGGTCCTCAGGGCCGCCGGCAAGCTCGAGGTCTCCGACGCCGGTCTCGGCGCCAAGTAGTCCCGAAACCCCCGGCGACCCCAGGACGTGGCGCCCCGGACCGGGCGCGGCACCGGCCGTCAGGTCAGTCGAACAGGTGCTCCCGCTCGGCCAGTTCGCGGTCGATCAGTTCCTGGACGGCGGTACGGGTGGTGTCGCTGAGCCGGCGGGCGGCGTCCCGGCGGGCGGCCAGGCCCTCGGGGCGGGCCGGGGCCGGGATCGGTTCGCCGACGGTGATCGTCCAGTTGGACGGCAGCGGGAAGGGGGTCGTGACCGGGAAGTACGGCACGCCGAGGAGCCGGGCGAGGGTCGGCACCTCGCCGAGCTTGGGGCAGGCCTCCTCCGCGCCGACGATCCCGACGGGCACCACCGGGGCGCCCGCGCGGATGGCGGCGACCGCGAAGCCGGGGCTGAAGGAGCGCAGGCGGTACCGCTCGGTGAACGGTTTCTCCAGGCCGGCGATGCCCTCCGGGTACACCCCGACGAGCCGTCCCTCGTTGAGGTGGTCGACGCCTGCCGTCGGCCCCATGGGCAGCGCGCCGTTGCGGCGCGCGTGCCGCCCCAGGATCGGGGTGCGGAAGACGAAGGGGGCCGCGAGGAAGCGGACGCGCCGGTCCAGGGCCCGGCCCAGGACCTTGTCCAGCACGAACGCGTCGAGGCCCCACGCCCCGGAGTGGTTGACGGCGATCACGGCCGGGCCCTCCACGGGGATGTTCTCCAGGCCTAGCGCGACCACCCGGAAGTAGTCGTCGACCAGCCAGTCGAGGAGGCGGTCCCACGCCACCCCGCCGGCTTCGCCGAGCAGCCTTTTGACGGAGCTGAGTTCCGCCCCGGTTGCCTTGAACACCTCAGCCACGCTGTCCTTCACGGCCGGACCTCACTCTCAGACGGGATTCCGCTGGTTCAACGGCCGTGAGGTCTGTTGATCACGGCCGATCCGGGCGGAACCGCGGGAAGTCGTCCGTTCGAGGCACGGTCGGCGGGAAGGGGTCTCGCCCGAGGTCAGTCGGACAACCGCCGTGCGGCGCGCCGGACATCGGCGGCCGCCCGCGAGCACCGGTCGGCGTGCGCGAGCAGGGTCATGCGGAACCGTTCGCCGGCCTCGCTCCCGTTCCAGCCCGTGTCGGCGGCGCAGGCGGAGAGGCTCTCGGCGTGCCGCTCCAGCCGGTCCGCGCCCGCCTGTCCCCGCGCCCCGTACCCCGGCGGGGCGGCATGCCCGTACGCCGCTGCGGCGGGGCCGTCGGACGGGGCGAGGAGTACGGGGCGCGCCTCGGCGGTGATCCCGCGGACGACCGCTCGGCCGACGAGCGCGGCGAAGCGGGCGACGGCGCAGCCGGACGGGTTCCCGCACAGCGCCGGCGCCGGGTCCGTACGCTCGCCGTCGGCGCGCCGCCCCAACAGTGCCGGGACGTAGAGGATTTCGTCGCCGGCTCCGATCCCCGGGCCGTCGGCGCCGAGCGGCGCGCGTACCGGGTAGACCACTGCGGACAGTGCGGGGTAGTGCTCCAAGGCCCGGTCCAGGGCGCGGTCCACGGCCTCCGCCACCTCCCCGGCCCCGAGCAGGGTCAGGGCCTGGAGCGCCGACGCCCCGGTGGCCGTCGACACCAGGGCCAGCGCGTGCGCGAGGGCCGGGTGCGTCTCCGGAGCGCCGCTGCCCCGGGTCGCCAGCCTGGCGGCCAGGGAGCCGGGCTCGGGGTCGGCCAGGTACGGCGCCAGCCGCCGCCGTACGGCCTCGGCCCGCGCCCCGTACGCGCGGCTGCCCGCGGCGCCCGCCGCGGCCCTGACCATCTCGCTCAGCAGGGTGTCCTCGGTGGCGCGGGCCCCCAGCACGACGTGCCGGCTCAGCCGCAGCATCTCGGCGTCCCACCGGTCGCGGTCCAGGGTGCCGTCCTCCCGCCGGGCACCGGTCACGCGAGCGAGGTGCTCGGCCACCCGGGCGGTCAGCCCGTCGAGCTCGTCCTCCGTCAGCACGTCCCACGCGCCCGCCGGCGCCGCGTGCGGCGACAGTCCGCAGCGGCGGCCGTCGGGGGCGAGACCGTAGGCGGTTCCCAGCGCGCCCGCCGCGTCGGCACGGGTCAGCAGGCTCTCGGCGTCCGCCCGGGTCAGCGGCACGACGAAGGTGCCGAAGGGGGTGCGCAGCCGTACCGGGGCCCCGTCCCGGCCGTCCCGCAGGTGCGCCATCAGGCGGCGCGTCAGCCCTTCGCGGGTCAGCGCGTCCAAACCGAGCGTGCGCGCGGGCAGGTCGGCCCACGGCATGCGCCGGGCCACCAGTGCGGCGCTGAAGAGGAGGTTCTCCAGGGGCCGGGCCGTCTCGGGCCGCGAGGCCGTCGTGGCCGGGCCGTCGGCATGGGTCATCGGTCGGTCTCCCTCGTGGTCACTTGTCGCGGAGCATGTACGGCTGGTTCCCCACGACTTCGCCGTCGTAGGCGCTGATCAGTTCGTTCACCCGGTCCCGGTGGTGCGCCATCTCCCCGCGCAGGGTGTCGGAGTAGGCCTGCGGGGCGTGGGACAGCGGGTAGTCGTAGGACTCGTCCAGCCAGGTCAGTTCGACCCAGTCGGCGGGGAGGTCATGGGGGGAGGCGGGTCCGCGCCCGTCGAGCATGGGGATCACGTCGTGCTTGTTGACCAGGCTGATGACCCGGGTGGTGTGGTCGGCCGGGCGCTTGTTGTCGATGGGCGAGCCGAGCGTGACGACGTGGGTGATCCGGTGGGTGGACGCCAGCTCCGTGTCCATCGCCAGGTTCATCGCCGTCAGCCCGCCCAGGCTGTGTCCGACGAACATCAGCTCCGCCCCGGCCGGCACCCCCGCCCGCTGCAGGAGCTTGCGCGCGGCGCGGGTGTAGGTCGTCTCGGAGCGCAGGCAGCCGTCGAAGGCGCCGATCAGGTCCTGCGGGGTGCTGTTGCTCGGCAGACCGAAGCTGGTGCCGGGCAGCAGCAGGACGTACCGGGTGCGGCCGTCGGCGCACTCGACGCGCCGCAGCAGCACCAGCCCGTGGTTGCCGAGCGCGCCGATGTCGTTGATGTAGCTGACGATGTCGTTGCGGGAGGTCTTCAGGACCTTGGCGAGGATGGAGTCGGGCTCAATGCGCTCCGCCCGTCCGGGGCCGGGGTTGAGGTAGCGCAGCAGCGAACTCGGCAGGCCGAAGAAGGGGTCCGTGTCCGGCACGCCGCCGGCGAGCGTCACCCAGGAGAAGTCGTCGTTGACCGGGTTCTCGTCGAGGAGGCCCAGCAACGCCAGCAGCTCCATGATCACGGGGCTTACGGTGGTCAGCGCGCGGGTCACGCCGAGCCGCTCGACCAGCGCGTGCAGTGCCCGCAGGGCCTCCCAGCGGTTCCCCTCCACCATGGCAGCGGTCAGCCGCCTCGCCAGTGGCGAGTCGAGGTTCGGGTGCTCGGCCGCCGCCGCCTCGATCCTCATCGCGAAGGCGTCCACGGCCATGGTCACGGCGGCCGGGCGGCGGTGGGTCACGTTCCCCGCCATCCGGGCCAGTTCCCCGACGAGCCCGCCGTTGGGTCCGAACCCCAGGCCCGAGGGGCTGGTCAGCGCCTTGGCGCATGACGCGGCCGTGGCGAGCGCCCATCCGGGACGGCGCAGGGCGGCCAGTCCGAACCGCCAACTGCTCAGCGCTCCGGTGAGTTCCGCACCGGCGTGCTTCGCGGTGAGGGCCGCGTCCGCCAGCAGTACGGACGCCGCGATCAGGAGCTCCGCGTCCGGTCCCGCCGCCGGCCCGGCGGGCGCGGAGGCCGGGACGGCGCCGACGGTGCCGGCGGGCAACCTGGTCTGCCCCGGAATGGGCTGAGCTGCTTCTTCGACCACCTGAGGCGTCATGGTCCTCCCTCTCACCGCTGTGCGGCCGTTTCGCCGTGCTGCCCCCCTTCGCCAGGCATGCTGGCATCGAAAGTGATCGACCGGGCCCGCGCGCGGGCCGTCGGCGGGCTTTCGGGGCCCGGTTCCACGGGGCGTCGGCCGGGCCGCGGCCGCCCCGGCGCATTCGCCGGCCCGGAGGATGAGCAGGCGTTCACCGTGTTGACGCGGCCCTGGCCACGGCGATGGCGCGGCGGGCGGCAGTCAGTGCCCGGTGGACGCCTTGACCACCGCGACCGCCGTGCCGATCGCCGCGTCGATGGCTCCGGCCAGCAGGGCGAACACGGTCCCTCCGCCCATGCGGATCCCGCCGTAGCAGCCCCACGCGAACAGGGTGGCGATGTTGACGCCGGCCGCCGTGAGCAGGGCCGTGTCCAGGCCCATCGCTCCCAGGGCCGAGATGCCGATCAGGAGGAGCGGGCCCACCGCGGACAGCAGCAGCGGGCTGCTGACGAAGAGCATCGCGCGCAGGTCACGTCCCCGTGCGAGCGCGCCGTGCGTGACGCGATGGGCCTGCTGATCGGCGACCAGCGCGGCCAGCCACAGGCCCAGTGAGGCGGTCGCGACCGTCGCCGCGGCTCCGGGGGCGTCCGGATGGGTGCTCCCCGCCAGCCCGATGACGACGGAGATCATGGTGATCGTCGCGTAGAGCCGCTCCTTGAGCCGGGCCGCGGCCGTCTCCGTACCCATGGCGGGCGTCGCACGTTCCGTCACGGATCCCACCGTAAGGTGCGGCCGTCCCGGGCTCCGGGAGCAACACCTGCCGTCCCGGTCCCCGGCGGCGCGGGCCCGGGGCTGCCACGTCCCCGGGGGGCTCACGGCCAGCCCGGCAGGTCCTTGCTGAGCATGAGTTCGAGTTCGGTCAGGGGGTCGGCGGGGCCGAGGCGCTCGGGGTGGCCGGGGGGCGGTTCCGTGAGGCGGGGGGTCGGGGGCGGTGGCGGGGGGATCCACATCAGGCCCGCGGCGGTGAGCCACTCCCCCAGGATTTTCAGACAGCGCAGTACGTACGACGGCATCCGCGGAGCTTCCCGGACCTCGCCAAAGCCGCTCCAAAGCCGCTGTTCACCACGCCGTCGCGAGCGAAAGATTCCAGCCAATCGGGGTACGTACGTACTTTCCCCGATGCGTGGACAGGGCCACTCCTCGGAGAGTGGGCCCGGCGGGACACGAAAGCGTGTTCCCACTACTTCACGGGGTGTCCGATGCGCTACGAACTGCTTGGTCCGCTGCTCGTCTCGAACGGCGCGGCCAACCATTCCCTCAGTGCTCCCAAGATGGAGATGACGCTGGCCACGCTCCTCATCGCGGCCGGACGCGTCACCACCAAGGAGCAACTGGTCTCCGAGCTGTGGAGCACGGCTCCGCCGCGGCGGGCATCGGCCGCCGTCCACGTCTACCTGTCCCAGCTGCGCAAGTTCCTCGTCTCCGCCGGGGACCACGCGGGCAAGGCCATCGTGACCAAGCCGTCCGGCTACGTGCTGCGCCTGGACGGCGCCGGCTACGACGTCGACGACTTCCAGGAGCTGATGCGCACCGGCCGTGCCCGCCAGCACGCGGGCCAGTACGAGGCGGCGCTGGAGGCCTTCGAGCGTGCGCTGCTGCTCGTGCGCGGGCCGGTGCTGGACGGGATCGCCGAGGGGCCCGTGCTCTCGGCGTTCGCCACGTGGGTGGAGGAGGAGCGGCTGGACTGCCTGGAGCTGTCCGTCGAGGCGCGCACGGCGCTGGGCCGGCACCGGGAGGTGATCAGCCTCCTGAACGGGCTGATCGCCCAGTACCCGCTGCGCGAGTCCTTCTACCGCCAGCTGATGCTCGTCCTGTACCGCTCCGAGCGGCAGGCCGAGGCCCTGCGCGTCTACCGCTCGGCCCAGCAGGTGCTGCGGGCCGAACTGGGCCTGGAGCCCTGCAGGTCGCTGCGCCGTCTGCACCAGGCGATCCTCACCTCGGACCGGCTCCTCGACCTTCCGCTGGCGGGCTGACGTGGCGAAGGAGGTGGCGAAGGAGGACCCCGAGAGCTGGCTGCGGCGGTTCCAGCCGTCCCCCGGGGCCACGGCCGAACTCGTCTGCTTCCCGCACGCCGGCGGGTCGGCCGCCTACTGGTTCGCGCTGTCCCGGCTGCTCACACCCGCCGTGGAGGTGCTGGCCGTCCAGTACCCGGGCCGGCAGGAACGCCACCGCGAGGAACCGGCCGACGATCTCCACGCGCTGGCCGACCGGATCACCTCGGCGCTGCAGCCCCGGCAGGGCGGACGCAGCCCGCGGCCCCGGCTGTTCCTGGGGCACAGCATGGGCGCCTCGCTCGCCTACGAGGTGGCCGTGCGCCTCGCGGGCGGCGCCGGCGGCGGCCCGGCCGCGCTGCTGCTCTCCGGACGCCGGGCGCCGTCACGGCCCCGGCCCGGTGCGGACCGGCTGGGCGACGACCGGGCGCTGCTGGCCAAGGTCCGCTCGCTGGGCGGCACCGGCTCCGGACTGCTGGACGACCAGGAGATGCTGGGCCTCGTACTGCCGGTGCTGCGCGCCGACTACCGGGCGCTGGCCTCGTACGAGCCGACCGGGGGCACCCCGCTGTCCTGCCCGGTGGTCGGGCTGGCCGGCGACCGGGACCCGGAGGCCTCGCCGGAGGATGTGGGGGCCTGGGGCGCGCACACCAGCGGGCCGTTCGACCTGCGGGTCTTCCCCGGCGGGCACTTCTTCCTCACCGACCACATGGCGGCCGTGGCCGATCTGGTGTCCGGCCGGGTCGCCGCCCCGGCCTCCGGCGCGTCCTCCCGCCGCGGATCCGGCACCCCGCCGGTCCTGCCGGGCCTGCGCGCATGAGCGGCAGCCTGCTCGCCATCAGCGATCTGCACGTGGCCTACGAGGAGAACGGCGCGGCGCTCGACGCCCTGCGGCCCCGCCACGAGGACGACTGGCTGCTGGTCGCGGGCGACGTCGGGGAGATCCTCTCCGACGTCGAGGCGGCGCTGCGGCTGCTGAGCGAGCGCTTCGCGAAGGTGGTGTGGGTGCCCGGCAACCACGAACTGTGGTCGCACCCCCGGGATCCCGTACCGCTGCGGGGCGTGGCCCGCTACCGGGAACTGGTGGCCCGCTGCCGCGCGTTGGGGGTGGTGACCCCCGAGGACCCCTTCCCGGTGTGGGAGGGACCGCGGGGTCCGGTGACCGTGGCGCCGCTCTTCCTGCTGTACGACTACTCGTTCCGCCGGCCGGGAGTACGCGATGTGCGGGAGGCGCTGGAACTGGCCGCCGCGAACGGGGTGGTGTGCGCCGACGAGGCCCTGATCCACCCCGAGCCGTACGCCGGGGCGGGCGAGTGGTGCCGGGCGCGGCTGGAGCTGACGGAGCGCCGGCTGGCCGCTCTCGGACCGGAGGTGCGCACCGTGCTGGTCAACCACTTCCCGCTGGTGCGCGAACCGACCCGGGTGCTGCGCCATCCCGACTTCGCCCTGTGGTGCGGGACCGAGGCGACCGCCGACTGGCACGTGCGGTTCCGCGCCACGGCCGTGGTCTACGGCCATCTGCACATCCCCCGGACGACCTGGCACGACGGCGTCCGCTTCGAGGAGGTGTCGATGGGCTACCCCCGTGAATGGCGCCGCCGCGGCGAGCGGCCCGCCGGGCCCCGCCTGATCCTGTCCGGCCACCGCGATTCCTCCAGGGAGTGCACGTGATAGGGGAGTTACTGCCGTCGTGGGCGGTGTCGGCCGAGGCGTACGGGGACCCGCCCCAGGCCCGGCTGCACCCGGCCGAGGAGGCGGTGATCGCGCGGGCCGTCCCCTCGCGGCGCCGCGAGTTCACGACCGTACGCCACTGCGCCTCCCTCGCCCTCGGTGAACTGGGGGTGCCCTACGTGCCGTTGGTGCCGGGCGAGCGCGGGGCGCCGAGTTGGCCGGCCGGGGTCGTGGGCAGCATGACGCACTGCCGCGGCTACCGGGCGGCCGTGGTGGCCAGGCGGGGCGACGCCCTGGCGCTGGGCGTGGATGCCGAGCCCGACGAGCCGCTCCCGCGCGGCATGCTGGAGTCGGTCTCGCTGCCCCGGGAGCGGGAGCGGCTCCACGCCCTGCGGGCCCTGCGCGCGGACCTGTGCTGGGACCGGCTGCTGTTCAGCGCCAAGGAGGCCGTGTACAAGGCGTGGTTCCCGCTGACCGGGCGGCTGCTGGACTTCCACGAGGCAGACGTGCTGTTCGACCCGGTGCGGTACGGCTTCCGGGCGACCCTGCTGGTGCCCGGCCCGCTGGTCGGCGGGCGGGAGCTGCGGGCCTTCGAGGGCCGGTGGACGGCGCGGCGCGGCCTGCTGGCGACCGCGGTCGCGCTCGCTCAGCCCGCCAAGGCGACGATCCGGGCCAGCTCGGCGCGCGAGGTCACCCCCAACTTGCTGTAGATCCGGGTGAGGTGGGCCTCGACGGTGCGGTGGCTGACGGTGAGCCGCACCGCGATCTCCTTGCTCTTGCAGCCTTCTCCGGCGAGCGCCGCCACCTCCTTCTCCCGCAGGGTGAGTTCCGCGAGCACGCCCTCGACCCTGGCGTCCGGCTCGGCTCCCGGGCCGCCGGACGCGGACCGGGCGGCGCGGGCCGATTCCCGGGCGAGTTCCCGGCCCAGTTCCCGGGCCCGCGCGCCGGCCGGGCTGTCCGGGCCCAGCAGTTCGAACGCCTCCTCGTAAGCCTGGGCCGCCTCGGCGGTCCGCCGCCGGCTCAGCAGGGCGTGCCCGCGGGCCATGAGGGCGTGGCCACTCTGTTCGGCGATCCCGACGTGCGCCGCGGCGTCCGCCGAGTGGGCCGCCCATGCGGCGATGCCCTCCGGCTCCATGCCCACCTTCTCCAGGCCCACCGTGACGGCGGCCGCCGCCAGCAGCTCGTAGCCGCGGGCGGCCAGGACCGCGACCGGCTCGGAGACGCGCCAGGCCTCCCGGCGCGGCAGCAGCAGGGCGAACGCGGCTTCGCCGTCGCCGGCCGCGAGGTACGCCTCGGCCTGGAGCAGCGCGTTGAGCGGGGTGCGCGGCGAGGCCATCGGGTCCCCCGCGGGCGGCCGGGCCGTGCGCGTCGGCGGCCTCCCGCGGCCCAGCTGCGCCCAGGCGGCGGCCGTGATCGCGTCCGAGAGCCCGACGTGGTCGCTGCGGCCCGCCGCCTTCGCCACCTCCCGGCATTCCTGCGCGGCGGCCAGCGCGTCCGGCATCCGGCCGGACTGGTAGTGGACGTAGCCCAGCGTGTCCAGGAGCGGTGCGAGCAGGTGCGCGTCGCCCCTGGCCCGTACGGCGGCCAGCGCGCGCTCCGCGTGGCCGTGCGCGGGGCCGTACCAGCCCATGAGGGCCTCGGCCCAGCTCAGCAGGAGCAGCAGGGTGCTCTCCTGCTCGTCGGCGGTGCCGCCGTCGTCGAGTTCGTCGATGGTCTGGGCGGCGGACAGCAGGGCCCACTCGGCGGAGCAGGTGTCGCCGGCGACGACGGCGCACAGGCCGCGCAGGGCGAGGGCGCCGGCGGCGACGACGGGGGCGGCGCCGCCCGTGGCCCGGACCAGCGCCTCGACGTCGGCGCGGGCGGGCACCTGGCCGGCGAGGACCTTGGCCACCTGCTGGCGGACCTGGAGCAGGGCCACCGCCTCCGGGTCCAGGCCCGTCTCGGCGGAGAGGGCGGCGGCGATCAGGCCCTGGGCCTCCTCGTCGCGGCCGAGGGCGGCCAGGACGGCGGAGAGGTACGCCACCTCGCCGGGCCGGGCAGCCGCCCCCGCGCCGGGCGCGGCGGCCGGGGTGATCGGTCCGGCCGGGCCGGCGAGGACCTCCCGTACGAGCCGGGAGACCCGTTCGGCGTCGCCGGCCGCGGCGAGGTGCTGGATGACGGCCTGCCACAGCTCGGCGGACACCGGCTCGGCGGTCGGCGGCTGCGCGGCGCGGTCGAGGCGGATCGCCACGGTCAGCCAGTGCGCCGCCGTGGCCGGCCGGCCCAGGTGGAGGGCGGTGCGGGCGGCGGTGACGAGGTCCTGCCGGTCGCCGTCGAGCGTGCCGGCCCCGGCGCGTTCGATGTGCGGGGCCAGTTCGGTGGCGGGGGCGCCCTGCGCGCGCAGGCAGGTCAGGGCCCGCCGGTGGGCGCCGGCGCGCCAGCAGGCGTCCATCTCCTCGTACAGGCCCCGGCGCAGCAGCGGGTGCCGGAAGGCCAGCAGTCCGGGTGAGGCGGCGGTCCGCACCAGGTCGCGGCGGCGCAGCCGGCCCAGGATCGCGCAGCACTCGGCGCGGGTGACGCCGGCGACCTCGGCGACGGCGTCGACGGTGAAGGTGTCGCCGAGCACCGCGGCGGCGTGGACGACGGTCAGGGACACCGCGTCGAGGGGGGCCAGCTCGGCGTGCAGCCGTACGGCGAGGCCGCCCGCGGCCGGGGGCCGGCTGTCGGGGCCCCCGGCGGCCTCCCGCGCGGCGTCGGCGAGGGCCAGCAGGTACAGGGGGATTCCGGCGGCGCGTTCCAGCAGGTCGGCGACGCCGGGCCCGTCGGGGGCGGATCCGCCGGCGGAGCGCATCAGGGCGGCGCCCTGTTCGAAGTCCAGTGCGGGCAGTTCGACGAGGTCGACGAGGCCCTGTTCGGCGCCCTCGTGGAGGGTCGCCCGTACGCCGGCGGGGATCTGCCGCGGGCGGTGCGCCACGACCACGGCCAGGCCGCCGGTCACCGGCCAGTGGATCAGCGTCTGGAGGAGTTCGGCGGTGCCGGGGTCGGCCCAGTGGTAGTCGTCGAGGACGAGCAGCGCTCCGCCGGGGACGGTGTCGAGGCAGGCGGCGATCAGGGTGCGCAGCTCGGCGTAGAACCGGCAGCGGGTGCTGAAGTCCGCGTTCTCCCGGTCCGGTCCCTGCGCGAGGGCCCGGATCAGCGCGGCGGCCTGGGGCAGCGGCGAACCGGCGCCGTCCGTGGCCTGCCAGGTGGTGAGGGCCTGGATGAACGGGTGGTACGCGACGGTCGATTCGGCCTCAGAGCAGCGGCCGCGCAGGACCTTCATGCCGCGGTGCTCGGCCTGTGCGGCGAGGGCGGTCAGCAGGCGGGACTTGCCGGTGCCCGGGTCTCCGGCCAGTTCCGCCGCCGTGGAACGTCCTTGTCCGGCGGCGTCCAGAGTCCGTGCGAGGCGCTTCAGTTCGACCGTGCGGACGGTGGCGGATTTCGGTTCTCCGACAGTCGTGATGGTGGCCACGGCACGTCTCCTTCCGTCCTTTCCGGCGGGGCCGGGATGCGTCGCCCCGTTGACACCCTACGAGACGGCTTCGGCCGCCAAGTGGCCTGTAACAGAAGGTTCATGGGGTTCATTCCGGCCGCACGGCCCCGGCCTTAGGCGAGCTTTAGAGCCGGGAGTGAGCCTGGCGTCCCGCCGGACGGTGCCCTGCCCCGGTGGTTTTCCGGACACGTTCCCCGCCCTGAGGAGTTGCCAGTGCCCACGCTTCGGGACACCCCTGAAGGCCGCGCCGTGCGGCGCGTACCGATCGGGGACAGGACGGAACTGCTCGTCGATCCGGCCTCCGGGGAGCCGGTGCTGCGCCGCCTCGACCTGGTGGTCGCCGGGACCGGACGGCATCTGCGGCTGCTGCGCGAGTACCGGGGCGGCTCGCGCGGCGACGAGGGCTTCGGTCCGGGCTGGTCCCTGTCCGCCGGTGAGGGCAACACGATCGACCGGGGCGGCGAGCCGGTGACCGTCACCGACGGGCAGGGCCGGGTCACCACCCTGCACCGGGACGGCGAGGGCCGCATCACCAAACTCCTCGACCCCTCGGGTGCCCAGGCGGCCGCGTTCGCATACGACGCGGCGGGCCTGCTGGTGCGCGAGTGGGACGCCACCGGCGCCGTCACCGACTTCGGCTGGGACGAGCAGGGCCGGCTGGTGCGGATCACCCCGCCGCACGACGGGCCCGTGGAGCTGGCCTACGGCGAGGGCTCCGCGGTGGTCTCGGTGGGCTGGTCGGGCCCGGACGGGCCGGTGCGCATCGGCTTCGCGTACGAGGAGGGGCGCACCACCGTCACCGGGCCGACGGGCCGGCGCACCACGCACGCCTTCGACGCGGCCGGGCGGCAGGTCGCGGTGACCGACGCGCTGGGCCACACGGCCCGGCAGGAGTGGGACGCCCAGGGGCGGCCCACCCGGTCGACCGACGCCGCGGGCGGCACGCTGCTGCGCGAGTACGACGGGGAGGGCCGGCCGCTGTCGCTGCGGCTGCCGACCTCCGGGGTGTTCTCGGCGGCGTACGCGGATCCGGCGCACCCGGGGCTGCCGAGCTCCCTGCGGGACCCGGCCGGCCACGAGCTGCTGCTGGAGCGCGACGGGGCCGGCCGGGTCGTGCGCACCGGCGTCGCCGGCCGGGAGGAGCCCCTGGACACCCGGGCCTACGATCCCGGGCACGGCCGGATCACGGAGCTCACGGACGGCAACGGGTCTACCACCGCCTTCCGTTACGACGCGACGGGCAATCTCACCCGGGTGGTTCCGCCCGCCCCGCTCGGCACGACCGTGTTCCGCTACGACGCCCTGTCCCGCATCACGTCGGTGACGGCCGGCGACGGCCGCACCACGGGCCACCGGTACGACGACGCGGGCCGGCCCACCGAGGTCACCGACGAGGACACCGGCGGAACGCTGGTCTCGCTGGCCTACGACGGGCTCGGCCGGCCCGTCCGCAAATCGGGACCCGGCTGGTCCTACTCCTTCGCGTGGGCCCGTACCGCCGCCGGCGACCGGCTGACGGCGGCCGTGCGCACCGACGACGCCGGGTCGCAGGAGATCCGGGCCGGCTACGACGCCGAGGGGCTGCTCACCTCGCTGGACACACCCGGCGGACCGGTCCTCTACGGATACGACGCCGCCGGCCGCCCGGCCTCCGTCACCACCCCGGCCGGCAGCACGGCCCTGTTCGCGCACGACGCGGCGGGCCGGCTGACCTCGGTGGACTTCGGCCCGGCCGTCCAGGAGATCGCCTACGACGCCTCGGGCCGCCGGACCGCGCTGACCGTGCGGAACACGGCCGGGGAGGTGCTGCTCTCGGTCGAGTACGGCTACAACACGGGCGGCGGCGCGGACTGCGACGTGCTGCGCCACACCGTCGTCGACGGCGAGTTCACCGGCTACGGGTACGACTCGCTCAAGCGGCTGGTGCGGGCGGGCGAGGTGGAGTACGCGTACGACGCGGCGAACCACCTGGTGCGCCTGGGCGAGGTCCGGTTCACCCTCAACGGGGCGGGCCAGGTCTCCCGGTTCGGCGAGACCACCTTCGCCTACGACGGGGCCGGGAACTTCACCGAGGAGGAGAACCCGACCGGTTCGTTCACCTACAGCCCCACCCGGCAGACCCTGACCGGGGTCTTCGGGGGCGTGCAGGTCGTCGACATCGCCTACGACGGCGTCGGGCACGAGACGCCGCGCCGGATCACCGAGACCACCGTGGACGGGCGCACGGTCACCCACGTCCTGACCCACAGCCACCTGGGCGTGGTGCGGGTCACCGACGACGGTGTGCCCGCCGACTTCGTACGGGCCCCGGACGGCGCCCTGCTGGCGGTGCTGACCGCCGACGGACGGCACCACTGGGCCGTGACGGACCAGCACGGCTCGGTGCTCGCGCTGCTCGACGAGCAGGGCGCCGTCGCCGCCCGCTACGCCTACACCCCGCACGGCGCGGTGACGGCGACGGGACCGGCGGCCGCGCTCAACCCCTTCCGCTTCCGGGGCGCGTACCAGCTGCTGCGCAGCGCGCACGTCCTGGACCACCACCTGTACAACGGGTTCTGGGGGCGCTTCACCCAGCCCGATCCGACCGGCCGCCAGTACGCCCCCTACACCTTCTCGGACAACGACCCGCTGAACAGCGGGACGTGGACGCGCGGCAGTTTCTGGGCGGTGCTGACCCGGGCCGGGCACGAGCCCGTCACCGACGTCTTCTTCCCCTCGCCGGCAGCGGCCGGCAGCGCCGCCGGCCACGACCCCTTCACCGGGCCGGGCACCAGCCCGGACCGGCCGCCGCTGGTCGCCGGCGACCTGCCGTCCCGGACCGTGTGACACCCCTTTCCCCTCTCACAGACAAGGAATCCAGCCCATGGCAGACCAGATCGTGATCCGCGTGCCCAAGGAGGTCGTCGTCAAGGTGGTCGACGACGTGGACGTGGCGGATCCGCAGATCGGCCAGACCGGCACCTTCGACGACGAGCTGTTCGACGAGTCGGGCAAGCTCATCGGGACCTCGCACGGCTCCTTCCGCATCACCTACGAGCGCCCGGGTGACGGCGGCCTGCTGACCTACTACACCGAGGACATCACCCTCGACGACGGCACGATCCACGCCGAGGGCTGGGCCGACTTCAACGACGTGCGGACCAGCGAGTGGGTGTACTACCCCGCCACCGGTACGAGCGGCCGCTACGAGGGGCTGACCGGCTTCCGGAAGTGGCGGATGACCGGCGTCCGGGCGTCCGCCGAGGCCCGGATCCTGCTGTCCGACTGACGTCACGACGCAAGGCAACGCCCATGAGGAGAGAGCACTGATGACCGGTCGGGACGTACACATCCTCTCGGCGGCCTCCGCGCTGCCCGGGCCCGCGGTGGACAACGCCGCGCTGGCCCGGCGGTTCGGCATGGATCCGCTGTGGGAACAGTGGGTCGAGGCCTTCATCGGCACCCGGTCCCGCCACCTGGCGCTGGACCTGGAGTCGGGGGAGATCACGAGTTCGCTGGCGGACCTCGCCGAGGAGGCGGGGCGCCGGGCGCTGGACGCGGCCGGGCTCACGGCGCGGGACGTGGACGCGGTGGTGCTGGGCACGGCGACCCCCGACCGGCTGATGCCGGCGACGGTGAACATCGTCGCGGACCGGCTCGGCATCGACGGGGTGCGCACCTTCCAGCTGCAGTCGGGGTGTTCGGGCGCCGTGCAGGCCCTCGACGTCGCGCGGCAGATCCTGCTGAGCGGCAGCGGCCGCCGGGTGCTGGTGCTCGGCGGCGACGTGATCGCCCGCTTCTACGACGTGACGGCCGACCTGCGCAAGGCGGCCCCCGCCGAGCTGGTCAACTATGTGCTCTTCGGGGACGCGGCCGGGGCGGCGGTGCTCTCCACCGATCCCGGGCCCGGCTCCGGATCGGCGCGGGTGCGGGGGCTGTTCACCCGGCTGGTCGGGCTCGGCCGGGAGCCGGGCGCGGTCCTGGAGTGGTTCGGCCCGGCCGACCGGGACAGCGACCGGCCCGCGGCGAGCGAGGACTACAAGGCCATCGAGGAGCACGTGCCGGCCATGTCCGAGGAGGTGCTGGCCGAGCTGCTCGACGAGGCGGGCTGGAAGCCCGGGGACGTCGATCTGCTGCTGCCCCCGCAGCTGTCGGGCCGGATGACCGGGCTGATCTCCAAGCGGCTGGCGCTGCCGAACGCCGAGGACGTCACCGTGGTGGACGAAGCCGGCAACAGCGGCAACGCGATCGTCTTCCTGCAGCTGGAGCGCGCCCTCGCCGGAGCCCTCGGGCCGGGCCGCAAGGCCGTCGGCATCTCCATCGAGTCCAGCAAGTGGATCAAGGCCGGCTTCGCACTGGAAGGGAACTGAGACCGTGGCGGATTCACTGGCCGCTCTGCACCGCGCGGGACGACTGGCCGAGCAGTACCCGGCCGTCCGGGGGTTGTTGGCCGAAGCGGCCGACGAGGATCTGATCCGCCACGGCCGGCTGCTCGCCCGGCTCGACCCGGAGGAGGTGCTGGCCGCGCACCCGGCCCTGCCGGCGCCGCTCGTCGCGGTCACCGGGCACGGCACCCTCTCGGCGCTGGTACCGGCGCTGACCATCGAGTTCGCCCGGCACGGGCTGCTCGCCCGGGTGCGGCTCTCGGAGTTCGACAGCTGGGTCTTCGACCTGGCCGATCCGGACAGCGCCCTGTACGCGGCGCGGCCCTCCCTCGCGCTGCTGGTGCTGGACCCGGCGGTCGTCACCGACGAACTGCCGGCGCCCTGGCGGGTGGAGGACGTGGAGGCGGCCCTCGACGCGAAGCTCTCGCTGATCGAGCGGGCCGCCGCCGTCTTCGCGACCGCCACCACCGGCGCCACCCTGGTCCTCAACACCCTTCCCCTCCCCCGCGAGCTGACCGCGCAGGTCCTCGACCTGGGGTCCCGGGCCCGGCTCGGCGCGCTGTGGCGGGAGGCGAACGTACGCCTGCTGCGGCTGTCCGAACAGCGGTCCGAGGTGGTCACCGTGGACCTCGATCCGCTGCTCGCCGAGGGCGTGCCCGCACGCGACGTCCGGCAGAGCGTGTACGCCAGGGCGCACCTGTCGGACGCCCTGCTCTCCGGATACGCGCGCGAGGTCGGGCACCTGGCCCGGCAGTCGGCCGGCGGCGGCAAGAAGGTGCTGGCCCTCGACCTGGACAACACGGTGTGGGGCGGGGTGCTGGGCGAGGTCGGGCCGGAGGGCATCGAGACCGAGGGCGGCTACCGGGGGCAGGCCTTCCGGCGGTTCCAGCAGGTGGCCAGGCAGCTGGGCTCGCAGGGCGTGCTGCTCGCGGCGGTCAGCAAGAACGACCAGGATCCCGTGGTCAAGACCCTGGGCGAGCACCCCGGCCTGGTGCTGCGCGAGGAGGACTTCGTACGGATCCGGGCCAACTGGCGGCCCAAGCACGACAACCTGACCGAGCTGGCCCGGGAGCTCAACGTCGGCGTCGACAGCATCGTGTTCGTCGACGACAGCGCCTTCGAATGCGGCCTGGTCCGGCGGGAGCTGCCGGGGGTGGCCGTGGTGCAGGTGGGGGAGGAGCCCGCGCTGCACCCCCAACGGCTGCTGGTCGACGGCTGGTTCGACGTACGCCGGCTCACGGCCGAGGACCTCGCGCGGCCCGCGCGCTACCGGGAGGAACAGGCCCGGCAGGACTTCCTGGACACCTTCGACTCGCTGGAGGGGTACCTGCGCGAGCTGGACGTCTCGGTGACCCTGGCCCCCGCGGAGCCCGGCCAGTACGCCCGCGTCTCCCAGCTGACGCTGCGCACCAACCAGTTCAACCTCACCACGCACCGGCTCCAGCCCGCCCAGGTCCAGGCGCTCGCCGAGGACCCGGCGGGATCGGTGCTCACCATCTCCTCCGCCGACCGGTTCGGGGACAACGGCCTCGTCGGCGCGGTGCTGCTGCACCGCGAGGGCGACACCGTGCACATCGACAACTTCCTGCTCAGCTGCCGGGTCTTCTCGCGGGGCATCGAAACGACGGTGCTGGCGGCCCTCCTGCACCGCGCGCGGGAGGAGGGCGCCCGGCAGGTGCTCGCGGACTACCGGCGGACCGCGAAGAACGGCAAGGTCGCGGACTTCTATCCGCGGTCCGGCTTCGCCACCGTGACCTCCGACGAGGCCTCCGCGGCGTACCGGCACGACCTGGAGCCGCTGCCCCGGCCCGCGGACCACATCCGTCTGACCGCGCGGTTCGAGACCGCGCTCCTGGAAGGGAACGCCTCGTGAAGACCGTGGAGGACTTCGTCCTGCTGCTGCAGGACGAACTCGCCCTGTCCGTGAGCGCCGAGGACCTCGGCGAGAGCCTGGACACCGTCGAGTCCTGGGACTCCGTGCACCTGCTGGCGCTGTGCACGGCCCTCGAACGGGAGACCGGCCGGGCGCTGTCCCTGGCCGACGTCCTGGAGGCGCCGAGCCTGGAGGCACTCTACCGGCTGGCGGTGGCGCCGTGACGGAAACCCCCGGCGGGCCGCTCCCCCGCCAGCGCCGGCACACGCTGTTCTTCCTGGAGGTGATCCGGGAGTTCTCGCCCGTGTTCCTGGACACCGAGGTGGACATGACCGGGGTGCTGGCCCATCGTGCCGCCGCCCTGGAGAGCGAGGGGGTGCGGTACGCGACGACCGCGTACGTGCTGCGGGCGGCGGGCCGGGTACTGGCCGGGCACCCGGACGCCAACGCGGCGGTCCGGGGCGGCCCCGGCCGGCCGCGGATCGCGCACTACCCGTTCGTCAACGGAAAGCTGGCCCTGGACCGGACCCTGGACGGCCGGCGGGTGGTGCTGGGCAGCGTCGTACGGGATCTGCAGGATGCCGAACTGCCCGCCATCCAGGCGCACCTGGACCGGATCCGGGACGGGGACCCGGACCTGCTGGAGGACTTCGACGGCATCCGGAAGCTGCACCGGCTTCCGTGGCCGGAGGGGCGGCGCACCTTCCGCCAGGCCGCCGCGTCGCTGGCGCTGCGGCCGCATCTGACGGGGACCTTCTCGGTGAGCTCGCTCGGGCACCGCGCCGTGGACTCGTTCCATTCGGTGGGCGGCACGACGACCACCTTCGGGGTCGGCCGGATCCTGGACCGGCCGGTCGTGCGGAACGGGGAGCTCGCCGTGGCGCCCGTACTGCGCCTGAGTCTGACGTTCGACCACCGGGCGATCGACGGCGCGGAGGCCGCCGACGTGCTCACCGAGGTGAAGGAGGCGCTGGAGAGCGTATGAACGACATCGCCGAGCTCAAGAACTTCGTGGTGGCCCACACCCGTTCGCAGGGACTGCCGCCCGAGCACTACGACGCGCTGCTGGCCCGGATCGGCCACGACGGGGACGGGACGCCCGGTTCCTGGGTGGCCGAGTGGAGCGCCGAGGCGGCGCGGCTGGCGGACGGGGGCAGGCTGCTCGAAGCGTCCGTGCACTACAACATGGCGCGGTTCCCCTTCGTGGACGGCGCGGCCCGCGCGGCGGCCCTGGAGAGCTGTACGGCCGCGTTCGCGGGCTGGGCGGCGGACTTCCCCGCCATCCGGCGCCTCGACGTGGAACTGCCCGCCGGCCGGATCCGGTGCTGGACCACCGGCCTGGACGCGGAGGTGCCCCGGCCGCTGCTGGTGATGACCGGCGGCATCGTGTCGATCAAGGAGCAGTGGGCGCCGGTGCTGCTCCAGCTCGGGCAGCTGGGGTTCGCCGGCGTGGTCACCGAGATGCCCGGTGTCGGAGAGAACACCCTGCCGTACGACGCCGACAGCCACCGGATGTTCAGCGCGGTCCTGGACGCCGTCGGGGACCGGGCGGACACCTCGCGCACGTTCGCCCTGGCGCTGAGCTTCAGCGGCCATCTGGCCCTGCGGGCCGCCCTGTCCGACGACCGGATCAGGGGTGTGGTCGGTGCCGGCGCGCCGCTGCACGACTTCTTCACCGACACCGAGTGGCAGCGTTCGGTGCCGCGCGTGACCACCGACACGCTGGCCCACCTGGCCCGTACCACGCCCGGCGAGGTCTACGGGGTGATCAAGGGGTGGGCGCTGGCCCCGGAGGAGCTGGCGGCGCTGCGCATCCCGGTCGCCCACGTCACCAGCCAGCGCGACGAGATCATCCCGCCGGGCGACGCGCGGCTGCTGCGCGAGCGGGTGCGCTCGGTGCGGCTGCTGGAGCACGACGACGTGCACGGCTCGCCCCGGTTCTTCGCGCAGACCCGGCTGTGGACCCTGCTGTCGGTGCTGCGGATGCGCGGCGGGTACGGGGACCAGCGGGTGGCTCTGACCCGGGAGTTCGCCCGGCTGCGCTACGGCGCGGGGGCGCGCGCGTGAGCGCGGCGGCGGCCGCCCCGGTCGGTTCCCGGTGTCTGCGCAGCGTGCTGGGGCGGTTCGCGACCGGGGTGGTGGCGGTCGCGGCGGCGGATCCGCGGACGGGCGAGCGCGCGGGGCTGGCCGCGAACTCCTTCTGTTCCGTTTCCCTGAATCCCGCGCTGGTCTCCTTCTGCATCGCGCACACGAGCTCCAGCTGGCCCCGGATCCGGGCGGGCGGCCTGCTGGGGATCACGATCCTGGGGGCGGACCAGCGCGAGGCGGCGTCCCGGCTGGCCACGCGCGGCGTGGACAGGTTCCGGGGGCTGCCGTGGACGCGGTCGCCCGGCGGGGCGCCGGTGCTGGACGGCGGGCTGGCATGGCTGGAGTGCGCGATCGAGGCGGAGCATCCCGCGGGCGACCACGTGATCGTGGTGGCCCGGGTGCTCCGCCTCGACGCGTCGCGGGAGGGCGAGCCGCTGCTGTTCTACCGCGGGGAGTTCGAGCGGATCAGCCGCTGACCCCGGTGCCGGGCGCGGTGCCGGCCTCCGGGCCGGGGGCGGCGGCGAAGGCGCGCAGGAAGGTGTCCACGCCCGCGCTGACGATGTGCCGGACCTGCTCGGGATCCAGCGGCCGGGTGCCCAGCGCGCTCATGCCGGGCAGTTCCTCGTAGACGAGCGCGATGAACTGGTTGGCGGCCCGCTCGGGGTCCTCGATCCGCAGGTGGCCGGCGTTGGCGAGGCGGGCGAGGCGGCCGGCGAGGGCATCGGTGAACTGGTTGGGGCCGCTGGCGCGGACCTCGTCGAAGAGGTCGGGGAAGCGGACCGCTTCCGCGTACAGCAGGCGGCGCACCGACTCCGACTGCTCGTCGCAGTAGCAGTCGACCAGTTTGTGGGCCACGTCCTCCAGGCCGGGCCGCAGCCCGTCCGGGTCGGTGGGGAAGTCCTCCAGCACATCGAGGGTCTTGGCGTTGGAGCGCGCCGCCGTCTCGGTCATCACGTGCCGGAAGAGGTTCTCCTTCGACCCCAGGTGGTTGTAGATCGTGGGCTTCGCGACCCCCGCCTCGGTGGCGATGAGGTCGAGGCTCGCCTGGCTGTAGCCGACGCGCGCGAAGACCCGGAGGGCCGCATCCACGATGGCCCGCCGCTTGTCCATCCGGCCCCGGTCCGCCGGGGCCGCTTTCGTTTTCGGGGTCTCGCCAACGCTCATGCAGCCATGCTACCGTCCCAACCATAAAAATTAACTACCCAGTTCAAATTGATGGGCTCAAGAGTTCAAAGGAGTTGCCGTGTCTGTAGCAAAGACGGCGGAGAGCAGCCCAGCCCGGCTCGATTCCGGGCTGCTCACGCTGCTCGGCGTGATGGTGCTCGGCGGGATGATGTCCTACCTGGACGCGACGATCGTCAACGTCGGGATCAGCACCCTGGGCGGCGAGTTCAAGGCCTCGCTCGCCACCATCGAGTGGGTCACCACGGGCTACCTGCTCGCGGTCGCCCTGGCCATCCCGCTGGCCGGCTGGGCGCTCGTCCGGTTCGGCGCGAAGCGCATGTGGCTGCTGGGCCTGACGGTCTTCCTGATCGGCTCCACGCTGTGCGCCTTCGCCTGGAACGCCGAGTCGCTGATCGCCTTCCGCGTGCTCCAGGGCCTGGGCGGCGGCATGATCGACCCGATCATGATGACGGTGGTCGCGGGCGCCGCCGGCCCCGAGCGGATCGGCCGGGTCATGGGCCTGATCTCCGTACCGATCACCCTCGGCCCGGTGGTCGGCCCGATCGTCGGCGGCCTGCTGCTGGACAACCTCGACTGGAAGTGGCTGTTCCTCGTGAACATCCCCTTCGCGCTCGCCGCGATCGTCCTCGCCGTCAAGGTGCTGCCGGCCGATCCGCCGGCCGGCGGTGACCCGGTCCCCCTCGACGTCCTCGGCGTGTTCCTGCTCTCCCCCGGCTTCGCCGCACTCGTGTACGCGCTCTCGCAGGCCGGCGCGCACGGCTTCGGCAGCACCCGGGTCGTCATCGGACTCGCCGTGGGCATCGCGCTGTTCGCCGGATACGCCGTGCACGCGCTGCGGACCGACAAGACCCCGCTGCTCGACCTGAGGCTGTTCGCCGGCAAGGGCTTCACGGCCAGCGTCACCACCATGTTCCTGCTCGGCGGCGGCCTGTTCTCACTGCTGTTCCTGCTCCCGCTGTACTACCAGCAGGTGCACGGGCACAGCGTCCTCCAGTCGGGTCTGCTGCTCGCGCCGCTCGGCCTCGGCACCCTCATCGGCATGCCGCTGGCCGGCAACCTCGCCGACCGGTTCGGGGCGCGCGTCCTGGTCCCGGCCGGCGCCCTGCTGATCGGCGCGGGCGCGCTGGTCTTCACCCAGTCCGGGCCCGACACCTCCCAGGTGGTGCTGACGGTCGCCCAGTTCGCCGCCGGCTTCGGGATGGGCCTGGTCGGCGCGCCGACCATGGGCTCGGTGTACCGGACCGTGCCGGGCGAGGCCGTCGCCGGAGCCACCGGCGCGGTGTTCATCCTGAACCAGATCGGCGCCTCGCTCGGCATCGCCGTGGTGGCGCTCATCCTCCAGGGTGGCGGCGAGCACGCCACGCCGACGGCCGGGAGCTTCGCCAACGCCTTCTGGTGGGCCGTGGCCGCCGCCGTGGTGGTCTTCCTCGCCGGCCTGCTCCTGCCGGGCCGCCCGCAGCCCGCGCCCGAGCCCGCCGCGGAGACCGCCGCCGAGCCGGTGCCCGACCACGCCTGAGACCGCCCGCCCCGCCCGCTCCGGCCGGGTGCCGCGGACCCCCGCCGCGGCCCCCGGCCGGTCACCCCGTACGCCCTTTCCCGCAAGGAGTCCCCGATGACCAGCCCCGGCCGCGTCCCGCTCTCCGTCCTCGACGTGGTGCCCGTCTTCGAGGGCGGCTCCGCCACCGGCGCCCTGCGCGACACGGTGGCCCTCGCCCCGCGCGTCGAAGCCCTCGGCTACCACCGCTACTGGGTCGCCGAGCACCACAACACCCCGAGCCTGGCCACCTCCGCGCCCGGCATCCTGATCGGCCGGCTGGCCGCCGCCACGACCACCCTGCGCGTCGGCTCCGGCGGGGTGCTGCTGCCCAACCACGCGCCCCTGGTGGTGGCCGAGCAGTTCGGCACCCTGGAGGCCCTGCACCCCGGCCGCATCGACCTGGGCCTCGGCCGCGCACCCGGCACCGACCCGGTCACCGCACGCGCCCTGCGCCGGGCCCCGGAGCGCGGCGACGGCGACTTCGGCCACCAGATCGCCGAGCTCAGCGGCTACTTCGCCCCCGGCGACCCCACCTCCGGCATCGTCGCCGTACCCGCCGCCGACGGCCGGCCGGACCTGTGGATGCTCGGCTCCAGCCCCGCGAGCGCACAGGCCGCCGGGGAACTCGGACTGCCCTACGCCTTCGCGCACCAGATCAACCCGCACGCCTCGGCCTTCGCCCTGGAGCGCTACCGCGAGTCATTCCGGCCCTCCGCCCAGCTGGACCGGCCGCGCACGCTCGTCTCCGTGCTGGTCACGGTCGCCGACACCGACGAGGCCGCGCGCGCGGTGGCCGGCCCCTACCTGCTGGGCAAGATACGGATGCGCACGGCCCGCCGCTTCGACGCCTTCCCCTCCGCCGCCACCGCGGCCGCGTACACCTACAGCCGGGCCGAACGGCAGTTCCTGGACGACCTCGTACAGCCCCAGCTGATCGGCGCCCCCGACACGGTCCGCGAGGCCCTGACCGCGCTGCTGGCGCGCACGGGGGCCGACGAGGTCATGGCGCTCACGGTGGTGCCGGGTCAGCAGGACCGGCTGCGCTCCTTCGAGCTGTTCGCCGGGGCCGCGGCCGGCGCGGGAGTCCTGGCGGGTGACGCGGCCGACGGTTCAGTCCGGCTTTAGCCCCCGTCGCGACAGTGGGCCCGGTCCCGCACCCGTCAACCGTCCCGGAGTCCGCCATGCACTCGCGCCGCCCGGCTCGCAGAGCCGCCGTCCTGTCCGCACTCGCCCTCACCACCGCCACCGCCCTCACCGCCTGCTCGGACGCCACCCCCGCGACGCAGGCGGCCGGGGCCGGCGCCAAGCCGGTCAACGGCGGCAAGCTCGTCTACGCCACGGACCAGGAGCCGGACTGCTGGGACCCGCACACCAGCGCCCAGGACGTCACCGCCTTCGTACAGCGGCCGGTCTTCGACTCCCTCGTCTACCAGACCCCGGACGGCGAACTGAAGCCCTGGCTCGCGAAGTCCTGGCGGACCGGCGAGGACGGCAGGACGTACACGTTCACACTCCGCGACGACGTCACCTTCCACGACGGGACGAAGCTGGACGCGGAGGCGGTGAAGGCGAACCTCGACCACATCACCGCCAAGGAGACCAAGTCCCAGTACGCGGCCGGCCTGCTCGGCCCGTACGAGGGCACGACGGTCAAGAGCCCGACCGAGGTGGAGGTGCGCTTCAGCCGGCCCTACGCCCCCTTCCTCCAGGCCGCCAGCACCACCTACCTGGGCATCGCCGCCCCCGCCTCGCTGAAGAACGGCGCGGACAAGCTCTGCTCCGGCAACGACGCGGTGGGCAGCGGCCCCTTCAAGGCCGGCCAGTACACCCGCGGCCAGCAGCGGGCCTACAGCAAGAACCCCGGCTACGCCTGGGCGCCCGAGGGTGCCGGGCACACCGGCCCGCCCCGGCTCGACTCCTTCACCCTCCGGTTCATCGGCGAGGACGCCACCCGCGTCGGCGCCCTGACCGCCGGCCAGGTCGACGCCGCCGGGGCCGTACCGGCCCAGCAGGTGGCGGTCGTCAAGCGCGACACCAAACTGTCGCTCGTCACCAAGGGCGTGCCGGGGGCGGTCGACGCGTTCTACCTGAACACCCAGAGCCCGCTCTTCTCGGACATCCGGGTCCGCAAGGCCTTCCAGCAGGCCCTCGACGTCGACGCCGTCGTCGCCTCGGTCTTCCAGGGCACCGGCACCCGGGCCTGGAGCGTCCTCTCCCCCACCACCCCGTACAGCTACGACAAGTCCCTCGAGAAGAGCCGGCCGCACGACTCCGCGGCGGCGGCGAAGCTGCTCGACGAGGCGGGCTGGACCGGGCGGGACGGCGAGGGCTACCGCACCAAGGACGGCAAGACCCTCACGGTCGTCGCACCCGTCTACGGCAAGCCGAGCCTCTTCGCGCAGGCCGTGCAGGGCGACTTGAAGAAGTCGGGCATCAAGCTGGACCTGGCCGCATCCACCGACGCCGCCGAGGTGTCCGGCCGCCTGGACTCGGGCCGTTACGACGTCGTCGAGACGGGCTGGGCGCGGGCCGACGGGGACATCCTCAGCCACTTCTTCCTGTCCACCGAGACCGCCGAGGGCGGCGGCCACAACTTCGCGCGCGTCGCGGACCCGCAGGTCGACGCCTGGCTCAAGGAGGCCCAGGCCGCCACCGACCCGGCCAAGCGCGCCGAGGCCTACGCGAAGGTGCAGCGCTGGACCCTGGACCAGGCGGTCGTCGTGCCCGGCTACGTCAAGCAGTCCACGGTGGGGGTCAACGGGCGGGTGCACGACCTGCGCCTGTCGATCTCGGCGTGGCCCGAGTTCTACGGCGCCTGGGTCGAGGCCCGCTGATGCCGGCGGCCGTCCGCTACCTCGCCGCCCGGCTGGGCGCCGCGGCCCTGGTCGTGTGGGGCGCGGCGACCTGCGCCTTCGTGGTGCTCCACCTGGTGCCGGGCGACCCGGTGGACGCGGTGGTCGGCACCCACGCCCTGGTCGACGCGGAGCAGCGGGCGGCGATCCGGCAGCACTACGGGCTGGACGAGCCGCTGCCCGTGCAGTACGCGGCGTACCTGGGCCGGCTCGCCCGGGGTGACTTCGGCGACTCGTACCAGTTGCAGCAGCCGGTGTCCCGGGTGCTGTCCGAGCAGCTCGGCCCGACGGTCGAACTGGCCCTGTACGCCACGCTGGTGGCACTGCTGCTGGCGGTCGCCGCGGCGGTGCTGACCTCCGGCCGGGCCCGCTGGCCCCGCCGGCTGTCGGCGCTGCTGGAGCTCGCGGTCGTGTCCACCCCGTCGTTCTGGTTCGGGATCATGCTGCTGACGGTGTTCTCCTTCCGGCTGGGCTGGTTCCCGGTCTCCGACAGCGGGGACGCGCGGTCCCTCGTACTGCCGGTGGTCACGCTGGCCCTGCCGATCGCCGCGGTGCTGGCGCAGGTGATGCGCGAGGGCATGCTGGACGCGCTGCGGCAGCCGTTCGCCCTCACCGCGCGGGCCCGCGGGCTGCGGGAGCACACCGTACGGTCGCGCCACGCGCTGCGGCACGCGGCGCTGCCGGCCCTGACCCTGGCGGGCTGGTTCACCGGCACGCTGCTGGGCGGGGCCGTGGTCGTGGAGAACGTGTTCGCCCGCTCCGGGATCGGCCGGGTCGCGCTCCAGGCGGTCGGCGGGCGGGACCTGCCGGTCGTACAGGGGGTGGTGACGCTGTCCGCGGTCGCCTTCGTGCTGGTCGGCGCCGTGGTGGAGGTGCTGTACGTGGTGGTGGATCCCCGGCTGCGCAAGGGAACCGGGGTGGCGGCCGCATGAGCGCGCTCCTCGGGAGGTTCCCGGTCCGCCCGGCGGTGCTGGTGGCGGGAGCCGTGCTGCTCCTGCTGCTGACCGCGGCGCTGGCGCCCGGGCTGTTCACGGGTGTCGGGGCCACCGACACCGATCCGCTGAACGCGCTGCGGCCGCCGGACGGTGCGCACTGGTTCGGCACCGACCAACTGGGCCGGGACGTCTTCGCGCGCGTGGTGCACGGCACCCGCTACTCCCTGGCGATCGGCGCGGCCGCGACCGGCGCGGGTGTCGCCGTCGCCGTGGTGTGGGGGCTGGCCGCGGCGCTGTCCGGCAGGTTCGGGGACGCGCTGCTGATGCGCGGGGCGGACGTGCTGCTGGCCCTGCCGGGGCTGCTGCTGGCGCTGCTGGTGGTGCTGGTCGCCGGCAAGGGGGTGGCGGGCACGACGATCGCGGTGGCCGTCGGGACGGCGCCGGGGTTCGCCCGGGTGGTGCGGGCGCAGGCGCTGGTCGTACGGCGTTCCGGGTACGTGGAGTCCGCGGTCGCCCTCGGTGTCCCGCGCCCGCTGATCGTCGTACGGCACGTGCTGCCCAACACGCTCGGGCCGCTGGTGGTGCTGGCCACGGTGACGCTCGGGGCGTCCATCTCCACCGGGGCGGCGCTGAGTTACCTGGGGCTCGGCGCGCAGCCGCCGACCCCGGAGTGGGGGGCGATGCTCACCGAGGGCCAGGGCTTCCTGGACCAGGCGTGGTGGATCGCGCTGTTCCCCGGACTGCTGCTGCTCGGCACGGTCCTCGCGGTCACGGTGGTGGGCCGCCACGCACAGACACGAGCCGAAGGACGGGCTTCCTCATGACCGACACCGGCGTCGCGGACGGCGGTCCGCTGATCGAAGTGGCCGACCTGGACGTCCGGTTCGGGACCGGTCCGGACCGGGTGCACGCCGTGCGCGGTGCCTCGCTGGCGCTGGCCGCGGGCCGCTGCCTGGCCCTGGTCGGCGAGTCGGGGTCCGGGAAGAGCGCGCTCGCGCGCAGCATGCTCGGGCTGGCCGGGCCCACCGCCACCGTCACCGCGGCGCACCTGCGGCTGTTCGGGCGCGACGCCCGCGGCTTCGGCGACCGCGAGTGGCGCACCGTACGGGGGCGGCGGATCGCCCTGGTGGCGCAGGACGCGCTGGTGGCGCTCGACCCGCTGCGGCCGGTCGGCAAGGAGATCGCCGAACCGCTGCTGACCCACCGCCTCGTGCCGAGGTCGCGGGCCGCCGGGCGGGTGGTGGAGCTGCTCGGGCGGGTCGGGGTGCCCGAACCGGCCGAGCGGGCGGCGAGTTACGTGCACCAGCTGTCCGGGGGGCTGCGCCAGCGGGCGCTGATCGCCTCGGCCCTCGCGGCGGAGCCCGGGGTGCTGATCGCGGACGAGCCGACCACCGCGCTGGACGCCTCCGTGCAGGCCCGGATCCTGGCCCTGCTCGCCGAGTTGAAGGCGGGCGGCACCGGGCTGCTGCTGATCAGCCACGACCTGGCGGTGGTCGAGGCGCTCGCCGACCGGGTGGCGGTGATGAAGGACGGCCGGATCGTGGAGTCGGGCCCCGCGGCGGAGGTGCTGGAGCAGCCGCGGCACGCGTACACGCGGGAGTTGCTGGCGGCCGTGCCGGGGAGCCGGAAGCGTGCCGTGCCGCCGCCGGCCCGGGTGTCCGGAGGGGAGCCGCTGCTGGTGGCGCGCGGGCTGGTCAAGGAGTTCAAGGGCCCGCGCGGCAGCCGGCGTACGGCCGTGGCCGACGTCTCGTTCACCCTGCGGCCGGGGGAGTCGCTGGGCCTGGTCGGCGAGTCCGGGTCGGGGAAGTCGACGCTGGCCCGGATCGTGCTGGGGCTGGCGGCGCCCGACGCCGGTGAGGTCCATCTCGCGGGCCGGCCGTGGAGCGCGGCCCGGGAACGGGAGCGGCGGGGCCGCCGGGGCACCGTGCAGCTGGTGCCGCAGGATCCGCTCAGTGCGTTCGACCCCCGGTGGAGCGTGGAGCGGATCGTCGGCGAGGCGCTGGCCGCGTCCGGGGTGCCCCGTGGGGAGCGGCGGGAGCGGACGCTGGAGCTGCTGGAGCGGGTCGGGCTGGCCGGGGAGCACCTGGCGCGCCGGCCGCTCGCCCTGTCGGGCGGGCAGCGGCAGCGGGTCGCCATCGCGCGGGCCCTGGCGCCGGGGCCGCGCCTGCTGGTGTGCGACGAGCCGGTGTCGGCGCTGGACGTGTCCGTACAGGCCCAGGTCCTGGACCTGCTGCGCGAGCTCCAGGCCTCGCTGGGCCTGGCGACGCTGTTCATCTCGCACGACCTGGCCGTGGTCCGGGAGGTGTGCGCGCGGGTGATGGTGATGAAGGACGGGCGGATCGTGGAGTCGGGCCCGGTGGAGGAGGTGTTCGCGACGCCGTCCCATCCGTACACCCGCACCCTGCTGGAGGCGGTCCCGAAACGCGCGCGGACCGCCCGGCCCGACACTGCCGCGGGCGAACGCGCGGTCACGGCGGCGGACCAGGCCGGGGGCGGGCCGGCCGGCCGAGCCGCGGGCCGGGCGGCCGACCAGACCGCCGACCAGACGGCCGGCCAAGCCGCGGGCCAGGCGGCCGACCAGAGCGCAGGCCAGACGGCCGGCCGAGCCGCGGGCCAGGCGGCCGACCAGACCGCCGACCAGACGGCCGGCCAGGCGGACGGCCAGGCGGACGGCCAGGCGGACGGCCAGGCGGACGGCCAAACCTCGGGCGGAGCGGCCGGTCGGGCCGGGCGCGGGACCGCGGGCGGGGCCGGGCGCGGGGCCGCGGGTGCGGGGAGCGGCCGCGGGGCGGCACAAGAGCGGCTTTAGATCCGGCCAACAGGCGGCTGCCAGCGTGGGGACGTCCGTCGGACCGGACCGCACGCCGGGAGCCCGGCCCGGTCCGGCGGGGCGTCCCCGCACCAGCCCGTTCCCGTCCCAGCCGGAGGTCACTGCCCATGCCCCGCCCACCAGCCCCCTCGCACGCGTCCAGACTCCCGTCCCTCACGGGACTGCGCTTCATCGCGGCGCTGCTCGTCTTCGCCTTCCACACGACCTGGCAGACCCGGTTCATCGGCGGGTCGACGGGCAAGACGCTCGGTGACCTGTTCGGCAACGCCGGTTTCTACGGGGTCAGTTTCTTCTTCGTGCTCAGCGGCTTCGTCCTGACCTGGTCGGCGCGGCCGGACGACACGGCGCCCCGGGTCTGGCGGCGGCGGCTCGCGAAGATCTACCCCAACCACCTGGTCACCTTCGCCCTCGCGGCCGTGGTGATGCTGATCGCCGCCGATCCCTTCACCGCGAAGGGCACCCTGGCCAACCTCTTCCTCGTCCAGGCGTGGTTCCCCGACATCACCGTGCCGAACACGATGAACGCGGTCAGCTGGTCCCTGTCGGTCGAGCTCTTCTTCTACCTGAGCTTCCCCTTCCTGCTGCGCGTGCTGAACCGCGTGCCGGCGGCCCGGCTGTGGCCGCTCGCCGCCACCCTCGGCGCGTTCACGGTCATCGCCCCGCTGGTCGGCCGGTACGCCGTCACCGGGACCCCGCTGCCGTTCATCGACGACGGCACCCTGTCCTTCGAGCAGATCTGGTTCGTCTACTTCTTCCCGCCGGTGCGCGCCCTGGAGTTCCTCCTCGGCATGGTCGCCGCACGGCTGGTGCTCGCGGGCGCCTGGCCCAGGATCGGGCTGGCCCCGGCCGCGCTGATCGCCGTCGGCGGGTACGCCGTCAACTCCCTGGTCCCGTACCTGTACGGGGTCGCCGGCACCGCGGCCCTGTGGCTGACCCCGCTGGTGGCGGCCGCCGCGGTGTCCGACGACACCGGGAGCCGTTCACCGCTGCGCGGGCGGGTCCTCGTACGGCTCGGTGAGCTCTCGTTCGCGTTCTACATGGTGCACGGCCTGGTAGTGACGTACGGGCACCGCTGGCTGGTCGGCGGGTCCGACCTGCCGGCGCTCGCCGGGGCCGGGCTGCTGCTCGCCGCGCTGCTGGTCAGCCTGGGGCTGGCGCACGCCCTGTTCAGCTGGGTGGAGACGCCGGCCGTACGCAGGCTCGGCGCGCCCCGCCCCACCGCGCCGGCCGCCGCCCCGGCGGCCTCGGCGCCCACCGCCACCCTGGAGGCCAAGGAATGACCGGGACGACTGCCGCAACCGCCGCGAGCGCGGGGGACCTGCCCGCGTATCCGCAGGCCCGCGGCTGCCCCTTCCAGCCGCCCGCCGGCTACGACCGCTACCGCGAGGAGGGGCCCGTCTCCCTCGTGGAGCTCTACAACGGGCGCCGGGTGTGGGCGGTCAGCGGGCACGCGGAGGCCCGCCGTGTGCTGCTGGACGCGGCCACCTTCTCCTCGGACCGGGTGCACCCGCACTATCCGGCCACCGCTCCCCGCTTCGAAGCCGCCCGCAAGGTCCGCAACTTCATCGGGATGGACCCGCCCGAGCACACCGTGCAGCGGCGCATGCTGCTGTCCACGTTCACCGTGAAGAAGGTGGCCGCGCTGCGGCCGGGCATCCAGCGCCTCGTCGACGAGCTGATCGACACCATCGAGGCGAAGGGCCCGGTCGCCGACCTGGTCCCGGACTTCGCCCTGCCCGTGCCGTCCATCGTCATCTGCGAGCTGCTGGGCGTCCCGTACGCCGACCACGCCTTCTTCGAGCACCAGTCGCGCCGGGTGGTGACCGGCACCACCACGCTGGAGGACAGTGCGGACGCGTTCGCCCAGCTGAGCAGCTACCTGGACGGTCTGATCCGGCGCAAGGAGGCGGAGCCGGGCGACGGGCTGCTCGACACGCTGATCGCCGAACAGCTCGCGCCGGGCCACCTCTCCCACCGCGACCTGGTCGACATCGCGCTGCTGCTGCTCGTCGCCGGGCACGAGACCACCGCCAGCGCGATCGCGCTGGGCGTACTGACCCTGCTGCAGAACCCGGAGCAGCTGGCGGCGCTGAAGTCGGACGCCTCCCTGCTGCCGGGCGCGGTGGAGGAGCTCCTGCGCTACATGGCCATCGCGGACGGGGTGGCCCGGTTCGCGACCACCGACACCGAGCTCGGCGGCCACCAGGTCAAGGCCGGTGACGGGGTGATCGTGGTGATCTCGACGGCCAACCGGGACGAGGACGCCTTCCCCGGCGCGGACGCCTTCGACGTGGCGCGCGGGGCGCGGCACCACATCTCCTTCGGCCACGGCGTGCACCAGTGCATCGGCCAGAACCTCGCCCGGGCCGAGATGGAGATCGCCCTGTCCACCCTGTTCCGCCGGCTGCCGGGGCTGCGCCTCGCGGTGCCGGCCGCGGCGCTGCCGCTCAAGGAGCCCGGTGGCGTGCAGGGCGTCTGGGAACTGCCCGTCACCTGGTGAAGGACCGCAACCGCGGTCGCCGGCACAGCAGAAGGGACCTGAAGAACATGCGCATCACGGCCGACAGCCACCGGTGTCTGGGCGCGGGACAGTGCGTGCTGTCCGACCCCGACCGTTTCGACCAGTCGGAGGAGGGAACGGTGCTCGTCCTGCGGGAGCGGGTGAGCGGCGCCGACGAGGAGTCGCTGGCCCGGGAGACCGTGGCCCTGTGTCCCTCGCAGGCCCTCGCGCTGGAGGCCTGAGGATGCCGGTCGAGGGACGTCTGGCGGACGCGGTGGCGGATCACCGCGGCAGGCTGCTGGGCATCGGCGAACTGCCGCCGGTGCCCGGGACCGACGTACGGGAGCTGACGGTCGCGGGCCCGGCCGGCGGTCCCGACGTCCTGGTGCGGGTCTACCGGCCGAGGGCGCGGCGGGAGCTCCTGCCCGCGGTGCTGTGGATCCACGGCGGCGGGTTCTGCCTGGGCAACGTGGACTCCGTGCACCTGGGGGCCGCGCAGGCCGCCCTGCACGCCTCCGCGGTGGTCGTCGCGGTCTCCTACCGGCTGGCGCCGGAGCATCCGTACCCGGCGGGCCTCGACGACTGCTGGGCGGCCCTGGAGTGGACCGCCGGCCACACGGAGGCGCTGGGGGCCGATCCGGCCAGGATCGCGGTGGCGGGGGCGAGTTCCGGCGGCGCGCTCGCCGCCGGGCTCACCCTGCTGGCCCGCGACCGGGGCGGTCCCGCGCTGTGCTTCCAGCACCTGAGCACACCGGTGCTGGACGACCGGCTGGCCACCGCGTCGATGGCGGCGTACACGGACACCCCGGTGTGGAACCGCCGGCTGGCCGCCGAGAGCTGGGAGCTGTACCTGGGCGGGGCCGCCGGCCGGACCCGGGACCGGGACGGGGTTTCCGAGTACGCCGCGCCCGCCAGGGCCGCGGATCTGAGGGGGCTGCCGCCCGCCTACATCTCGACCGCCGGTCTCGACCCGCTCCGCGACGAGGGCCTGCAGTACGGGCTGCGGCTGGCGCAGGCGGGCGTGCCGGTGGAGCTGCACAACTTCCCCGGCGCCTACCACGCGTTCGTGGACGGGGCGCTGCCCGAGGAGCAGCAGCGGATCGGCGTGGAGCACCTGACCGCGCTGCGGGCGGGGCTGCACCGGGGTCCGGCGGGCCGGTTTTAGAGCGGCGAAAGCCCCTCGTTAGAGCAGGTGGCGAGTCTGGTGGCGCATTCGTCCTCGACGAGGGAGTACGTGACAGACCATGGCCAAGCCCCACTCCGCACCGATCGCCGTCGTCGGCCTCGCCTGCCGCCTTCCGGGGGCCGATGGCCCCGCCGCCTTCTGGCGGCTGCTCAGCCGGGGCGGCGACGCGGTCGGGGAGCCGCCGGCGGACCGCTGGTCCGCCTCGGCTCCCGCCCGGGGCGCCTTCCTGGACGAGGTGGACCGTTTTGACGCCGCCTTCTTCGGGATCTCCCCGCGCGAGGCGGCCGCGATGGACCCGCAGCAGCGGCTGATGCTCGAACTGGGCTGGGAGGCCCTGGAGGAGGCCGGGATCGTGCCCGGCTCCCTGGCCGGGAGCCGGACCGCGGTGTACGCGAGCGCCATCTGGGACGACTACGCGGCGCTGCACCACCGGCGCGGTGAGGCGGCGGCCGGGCGGCACTCGGTCACCGGCCTCAGCCGGGGCGTCATCGCCAACCGCCTGTCGTACGTGCTCGGGCTGACCGGCCCGAGCCTGACGGTCGACGCGGCCCAGTCCTCCTCCCTGGTGGCCGTCCACCTCGCCTGCGAGGGGCTGCGCCACGGGGACGCCGATCTGGCCGTGGTCGGCGGGGTGAACCTGATCCTGTCGCCCGGGAGCAGTGCGGACAGCGCCCGGTTCGGCGCCCTGTCCCCCGACGGCCGGTGCTTCACCTTCGACTCCCGTGCGAACGGCTACGTACGGGGTGAGGGGGGCGTCGCGGTCGTCCTGAAGCCCCTCGACCGGGCTCTCGCCGACGGGGACCGGGTGCACTGCGTGATCCTGGGCAGCGCCGTCAACAACGACGGGGCCTCCGCCGGGCTGACGGTCCCGGACCGTGCCGCGCAGGAGGCCGTGCTGCGGGCCGCGCACGACCGCGCCGGTACGGGCGGGGAGTCGGTCCAGTACGTCGAACTGCACGGCACGGGAACGCCCGTGGGCGATCCCGTGGAGGCGGCGGCGCTCGGCGCCGCGCTGGGCGCGGGCCGCGCGGCGGACTCCCCGCTGCTGGTGGGCTCGGCGAAGACGAACGTGGGGCACCTGGAGGGCGCGGCCGGGCTGGTGGGCCTGCTGAAGACGGCCCTGTCGGTGTCGCGGCGGCGCATTCCGGCGAGCCTGAACTTCCGCGAGCCGAACCCGGCGATCCCGCTGGAGGAGCTGGGCCTGCGGGTGCAGACCGGGGAGAGCGCGTGGCCGGCGCCGGACCGTCCGCTGATCGCGGGCGTCAGCTCGTTCGGCATGGGCGGCACCAACTGCCATGTGGTGGTGGGCGAGGCCCCCGTGCGCGTTCCCGGCGGGAAGGCCGCCGATGGCGGGGACGGCGCTGCCGGTGCGGACGGCGGGCCGGTGGCGTGGCTGCTCTCCGGGCGTGACGCCGCGGCGCTGCGCGGCCAGGCCGCCCAGCTGCTGCGGCACGGGCAGGACACCGCGGACGACGTGGTGGACACCGCCTTCTCCCTGGCGGCGACCCGGACCCTCTTCGACGAGCGGGCCGTGGTGGTGGCCGAGGACCTGCCCGGCTTGCTCGGCGGGACGGCCGCGCTGGCGGCGGGCGAGGAGCATCCGGCGGTGGTACGGGGCCGCGCGGCCGGCCGGGCCGGTACGGCGTTCCTGTTCACCGGGCAGGGCAGCCAGCGGGCCGGCATGGGCCGCGAACTCTACGACACGTACGGGGAGTTCGCCGGTGCCTTCGATGCCGTCTGCGCGGCGCTCGACCCGCACCTGGACCGGCCCCTGAAGGAGGTCGTCTTCGACGAGGACGACACCCTCCTCAACCTCACCCAGTACACCCAGCCCGCCCTGTTCGCCCTCGAAACCGCCCTCTACCGGCTGCTGGAGACCTGGGGCGTCACCGGACCGGGTGGGCGGCCACTCCGTCGGCGAGCTGACGGCGGCGCACGTGGCGGGAGTGCTCTCACTGGACGACGCCGCCCTGCTCGTCGCATCGCGCGGCCGGCTGATGGGCGGCCTGCCCGCGGGCGGCGCCATGGCCGCGGTGGAGGCGCCGGAGGAGGACGTACTGCCCCTGCTGGGCGAGCGGGTGTCGCTCGCCGCCGTCAACGGCCCCGATTCCGTCGTGGTGTCCGGGGACGAGACCGAAGTCGACCGGGTGGCGGCCCATTTCGCCGGCCTGGGCCGGCGCACACGGCGGCTCACCGTCAGCCATGCCTTCCACTCCCCCCACATGGAGCCGGTCCTCGACGAGTTCCGGGCCGTCGCCGCGCGACTCACCTTCCACGCGCCCCGCATCCCCGTCGTCTCCAATGTGACGGGCACCTTCGCGAGCGCCGAGGAGCTGGCCTCCCCCGACTACTGGACCCGGCACATCCGCGAGGCCGTCCGCTTCCACGACGGAGTGCGGGCCCTCGACGACGCCGGTACGACCGTCTACCTCGAACTCGGCCCGGACGCGGTGCTCACCGCGATGGCCCGCCGGACCCTCCAGGACAGGGACGGCGGGCGGGCGCTGCTCGCCGGGCTGCGCCGCGGGCGGCCGGAGGCGGCGGCACTGGTCGCCGCCGTCGCCGGGGCCCACGTGCACGGCACCGGGGTGGACTGGGCCGGGCTGTCCGCGGCCCGGGGCGGGCGTCCCGTACCGCTGCCCACGTACGCGTTCCAGCGGGAGCGGCACTGGCTGGACGGGGCCCCGCCTGCGGAGGACCCGGCGGACGTCCCGGCGGGTGCCGTCGTGCCGCAAGCCTCGGATCCCGCGGCTGCGTCCACCGCGGGCGCAGCGCAGCCCGACCTGACCGAGCTGGTGCGCACCCAGATCGCCTTCGTGCTCGGCCATGTCACGGCCGCCTCCGTGGACACCGCGCGCAGCTTCAAGGACCTGGGCTTCGACTCGCTCTCCGGGGTCGAGCTGCGCGACCGGCTCCAGTCCGCCACCGGTCACCCGCTGCCCTCCGCGCTGATCTACCACCACCCGACCCCCGAGGCCGTGGTCCGCGTACTGGAGGAGCGGTACGCCGGTGCGCGGCCCACCGTCGACGATGCCACCGCCGGCACGACCACCCGGACCCCGGTGGACGACACCGACCCCGTGGTGATCGTGGGAATGGCCTGCCGCTTCCCGGGCGGCGTGGGCTCGCCCGAGGACCTGTGGCAGCTCGTCGCGAGCGGCACCGACGCCATCGGCCCGTTCCCAGCCGACCGCGGCTGGGACCTCGCCGGCCTGTACGACCCCGACCCGGACCGCCCGGGAACCACGTACGCCCGCGAGGGCGGATTCCTGGCGGGCGCCGGGGACTTCGACGCCGAGTTCTTCGGGATCAGCCCGCGCGAGGCCGCCGCGATGGACCCCCAGCAGCGGCTGCTGCTGGAGACGGCGTGGGAGGCCTTCGAGCGGGCCGGGATCTCCCCCGACGGCCTGCGCGGCTCCCGGGCCGGGGTCTTCGTCGGCGCGACGGCCATGGACTACGGGCCGCGCCTGCACGAGGCCGCCGACGGTTACGACGGCTATCTCCTCACGGGCAGCACGGCGAGCGTCGCCTCCGGCCGCCTCGCCTACACCTTCGGCCTGGAGGGGCCGGCGGTGACCGTGGACACCGCCTGCTCGTCCTCCCTGGTCGCCCTGCACCTGGCGGTTCAGGCGCTGCGCCAGGGCGAGTGCGATCTGGCACTGGCCGGCGGGGTCACCGTCATGCCCACGCCCGGCATGTTCCTGGAGTTCAGCCGGCAGCGCGGGCTGGCGCCCGACGGCCGCTGCAAGCCGTTCGCCGCGGCCGCCGACGGCACCGCATGGGCCGAAGGCGCCGGACTGCTGCTGGTGGAGCGCCTGTCGGACGCCCGGCGCAACGGGCACCGGGTGCTGGCCGTCGTACGGGGTTCGGCCGTCAACCAGGACGGCGCGAGCAACGGGCTGACCGCACCCAACGGGCCGGCGCAGGAGCGGGTCATCCGCCAGGCCCTCACCGCCGCCGGGCTCACCGCCCAGGACGTCGACGCGATGGAGGCGCACGGCACGGGCACCCGGCTCGGCGATCCGATCGAAGCGGACGCCCTGCTGGCCACCTACGGACAGGACCGGCCCGAGGGCCGCCCGCTGCTGCTGGGCTCGCTGAAGTCCAACATCGGGCACGCGCAGGCCGCGGCCGGGGTCGGCGGCATCATCAAGATGGTCGAGGCCATGCGCCACGGGGTGCTGCCCCGCACCCTGCACGTGGACGAGCCGACCCCGCACGTCGACTGGACGGCCGGCGCGGTCGAGCTGCTCACCGAGTCCCGCGAGTGGGTCGCGGACGGGCGGCCGCGGCGGGCCGCCGTGTCCTCCTTCGGCATCAGCGGCACCAACGCCCACGTGATCCTGGAGGAGGGCCCGGAGCCGGCCACGGCGGACGGGGCGCCTGAAGCGGACGCTCCGGTGCTGCTGCCGCTGTCCGCACGGGCCGCCGACGCACTGACGGCTCAGGCGGGGCGACTGCACGCGTACCTGTCCGATCGCGAGGACGCGGACATCGCGGGGGTGGCCGCCGCACTGGCCACGGGGCGGGCGGCGCTCGCCCACCGTGCGGTACTCGTCGCCGAGGACCGGGACGGCGCCCTGGCGGCCCTCGCCGCACTGGCGACAGGCGACGAACACCCGGCGATCGTCCGCGGAACCGCCTCCGGCACCGCCCGCACCGCCCGCACCGCCTTCCTGTTCACCGGACAGGGCAGCCAACGGGCCGGCATGGGACGCGAACTCTACGACACCTACGAGGAGTTCGCCGCCGCCTTCGACGCCGTCTGCACGGCCCTCGACCCGCACCTCGACCGGCCCCTGAAGGAGATCGTCTTCGACGAGGACGACACCCTCCTCAACCTCACCCAGTACACCCAGCCCGCCCTCTTCGCCCTCGAAACCGCCCTGTTCCGCCTCCTCGAACACCACGGACTGACACCCGACCACCTCATCGGACACTCCATCGGCGAGTTCACCGCCGCACACGTCGCAGGAGTCCTCTCCCTCGAAGACGCCGCCCTCCTCGTCGCCACCCGCGGCCGCCTCATGGGCACCCTCCCCACCGGCGGCGCCATGACCGCCCTCGAAGCCACCGAGGAAGAGGTACTGCCGCTCCTGGGTGAGCGGGTAGCGCTCGCCGCGGTCAACGGGCCCGAAGCCGTCGTCGTCTCGGGCGACGAGGACGAAGTCGAGCGCATAACCGCCCACTTCACCGGCCTCGGCAGGCGGACCCGGCGGCTCACCGTCAGCCACGCCTTCCACTCCCCCCACATGGACCCCGTCCTCGACGAGTTCCGGGCGATCGCCGCCCGACTCACCTTCCACGCCCCCCGCATCCCCATCGTCTCCACCCTCACCGGGGCCGTCGCCACCGCCGAGGAACTCGCCTCGCCCGACTACTGGACCCGCCACATCCGCGAAACCGTCCGCTACCACCACGCCCTCGAAACCCTCCGCGAGAGCGGGGCGGCGGGTGTGCTCGTGGAGCTGGGCCCCGACGCCGCCCTCAGTGCGGCCACCCCGGGCGCCCTCCCCCTCCTGCGCCGCCACCGGGGTGAGCGGCTCACCCTGCTCACCGCCCTCGCCGCCGCCCACGCGCACGGCGCGGTCCTCGACTGGTCCGCCCTGTACCCCGGCCGGCCCGGCCACCTGGAGGGCCTGCCCACGTACCCGTTCCGGCACCAGCGCCACTGGCTCGCCGCGCCCGCCCACTCCGGGCGGGCGGCGACCGGCCACGCCTTCCTGGGCTCCCGCATCGAGCTCGCCGAGGACGGCGGCCTGGTGCTGCCCGGGCAGCTGTCGGCCGGCGCCCACCCGTGGCTGGCGGACCACCGGATCGCGGGCCGCGTGCTCGTGCCCGGCACCCTGTTCCTCGACCTGGCGCTGGCCGCCGGTGAACAGTCCGGCACCCTGCGCGTCGAGGAACTGACCCTGGAGGCACCGCTCGTCCTGGCCGGGGACCGCCCCGTACAACTCCAGGTGTCGGTCGGTGCGGCGGGCACGGGCGGGGTGCGCACGCTGTCCGTGCACGCCCGGGCCGCGGACGCGGACGAGGCCGGCACGGACGCCGAGTGGACCCGGCACGCCACCGGTCTGCTGGCACCGGCCCGTCCCGCGCCGCCCGCCGGGACGGGGGCTGCCTGGCCGCCGCCCGGAGCCGAGCCGGTGGACCCTGACGCCCTGTACGAGGACCTCGACGCCCTCGGCTACGCGTACGGCCCCGCCTTCCGGGGCGTACGGGCCGCCTGGCGGCTGGGCGAGGAGCTCTACGCCGAGCTGGAGCTGCCGGGGCAGGAGGTGGAGGGCTTCTCCGTGCACCCGGCGCTGCTGGACGCCGCTCTGCACCTGCCGGTAGCTCGCGCCGCCGAGGACGGCGCGGGCGGGCTTCCGCTGCCCTTCTCCTGGTCGGGCGTGGAACTGCACGCGACGGGCGCGTCCGTGCTGCGGGCGCGCTGGGCGGCCGACGGCCACCTGACGGCCGGGGACCCCGAGGGGCGCCCGGTGGTCACGGCGGACGCGCTGGCCCTGCTGCCCGTGGACGCGGCCGGGCTGGGTGCGGCGGCCGACCGGCCGCGTGATCTGCACCGGGTCGTGTGGGAGGCCGTGGCGCCGGTCGCGGACTCCGCCGGACCCGTGGTGCTCGTCGGCTCGCTCGACGAACTGGACCCGCAGACTCCGGAGGTTCCGCCGGTGGTCGCCGTCCGGGTGCCGGCGGGCCGCGGAGCGGCCGGGCATGCCCTCGGGCAGGTGCGGGCCTGGCTGGCGGAGGACCGGTTCGCCGATTCCCGGCTGCTGTTCCTCACCCGGGACGCCGTCGCGGCGGCCGCCGGGGACGCGGTGGCCGACCCGTGGGCGGCCGCGGTGTGGGGGCTGCTGCGATCGGCCCAGACGGAGCATCCGGGCCGGTTCGCGCTGGCCGATGTCGACTCCGGCTTCTCCCCGCAGGACGGCGCGGCGCTCTCCGCGCTCGCTGCCGCCTCCGTTCCGGAGCCCCAACTGGCCGTCCGTGCGGGTGTTCTGAGCTCGCCCCGGCTCGTACGGGCCGAGGCAGCCGATCCGGTGTCCGCGCCCGCCGGGCTCGCGGACCGTACCGTGCTGGTGACCGGCGGGACGGGCTCCCTGGGCCGGCTGCTCGTACGGCACCTCGCGGAGCGGCACGGCGTACGTCACCTGCTGCTGCTCAGCCGGTCCGGGGCCGCGGCCGCCGGGGCCGGCGAGCTGGCGGCCGAGCTGGAGGCGGTGGGCGCCCGGGCCGAGTTCGCGGCCGTGGACTCCGCCGACCGCGAGGCGCTGGCGCGGGTGCTGGACTCCGTACCGGCGGAGCGCCCGCTGGGAGCGGTGTTCCACCTGGCCGGCGTACTGGACGACGGGACGGTCGACGGCCTGGACGGCGAGCGGCTGGACGGGGTGCTCCGTCCCAAGGCCGACGCCGCGTTCCACCTGCACGAGCTGACCCGGGGCCTGGACCTGGCGGCCTTCGTGCTGTTCTCCTCGGTCAGCGCGCTGGCCGGTACGGCCGGGCAGGCCAACTACGCGGCCGCCAACGCCGTTCTGGACGCCCTCGCCGACCACCGCCGGGCCCTGGGCCTGACCGGTGTCTCGCTGGCCTGGGGGCTGTGGGACACGGCGGACGGCATGGCGGGCGGTCTGGGCGCGGCGGAACGGGCCCGCTGGGCTCGCTCCGGCTTCGCCCCGCTGACCGGCGAGGAGGGGCTGGCCCTGCTCGACGCGGCGACGGCGGGCGGCTCGGGCGCGCTGGTGCCCGTACGGGTGGACGCCGCGGCCCTGCGCGAGCGGGCGGCGGCCGGTCCGCTGCCGGCGCCGCTGCGGCACCTGGTGCGCGCCCCGCTGCGGCGGGCCGCGGCCGGTGCGGCGGGCGGTGCCCCGGCCGCGGACGGCTCGTGGGCCGGGCGGACGGGCGCGCTGCCGGAGCCGGAGCGGAGCCGCGAGGTCGCCGAACTCGTCCGGACGACGGTGGCGACGGTGCTCGGGCACGTCACCCCGGCCTCCATCGACGTCGGCCGGGCCTTCCGCGACCTCGGGTTCGACTCGCTGACGGGCGTGGAGCTGCGCAACCGGCTCGGTGCGCTCACCGGACTGCGGATCCCCGCCACGGCCGTGTTCGACCACCCGTCCCCGGAGGCGCTCACCGCCTACCTGGTGGGTCTGCTGCCGGGTGGCGACGCGGGCGGCCGGGCCGAGCGGGGGGCGGCGGCGGCCGGTGCGGTCGCGGTCCCGCTCACCGACGATCCGGTGGTGATCGTGGGGATGGCCTGCCGCTACCCGGGCGGCGTGGGCTCGCCCGAGGACCTGTGGCAACTCGTCGCCTCCGGCACCGACGCCGTCGGCCCGTTCCCCGCCGACCGCGGCTGGGACCTGGCCGGCCTGTACGACCCGGACCCCGATCACCTGGGTACCTCGTACACCCGCGAGGGCGGATTCCTCTACGGGGCGGCCGAGTTCGACGCCGGGTTCTTCGGGATCAGCCCGCGCGAGGCGGTCGCCGTCGATCCGCAGCAGCGGCTGCTGCTGGAGACGGCGTGGGAGGCCTTCGAGCGGGCCGGCATCGACGCCGGGTCGGTGCGCGGCACGCGGACCGGTGTGTTCGCCGGCGTGATGTACAACGACTACAGCTCGCGGCTCGCCAAGACCCCGCAGGAGCTGGAGGGTTACGTCCTCACCGGCAACACGGCGAGCGTGGTCTCCGGCCGCCTCGCCTACACGTTCGGCCTGGAGGGGCCGGCGGTGACCGTGGACACCGCGTGCTCGTCGTCCCTGGTCGCCCTGCACCTCGCGGCGCAGGCGCTGCGGTCGGGTGAGTGCGATCTGGCGCTGGCGGGCGGGGTGACCGTCATGGCACGGCCTGACACGTTCGTGGAGTTCAGCCGGCAGCGCGGCCTGTCGGCCGACGGCCGCTGCAAGTCCTTCGCGGCGGCTGCGGACGGGACGGGGTGGTCGGAGGGGGTCGGACTGCTGCTGGTCGAGCGGCTGTCGGACGCCCGGCGCAACGGGCACCAGGTGCTGGCCGTCGTACGGGGCTCCGCCGTCAACCAGGACGGCGCGAGCAACGGGCTGACGGCCCCGAACGGGCCGGCGCAGGAGCGGGTCATCCGCCAGGCCCTCGCCTCCGCCGGGCTGAGCGCGCAGGACGTCGACGCCGTCGAGGCGCACGGCACGGGAACCCGGCTCGGCGACCCGATCGAGGCGCAGGCGCTGCTGGCGACGTACGGACAGGACCGGCCGGAGGACCGGCCGCTGCTGCTGGGCTCGCTGAAGTCCAACATCGGGCACGCGCAGGCCGCGGCCGGGGTGGGCGGCATCATCAAGATGGTCGAGGCCATGCGCCACGGGGTGCTGCCCCGCACCCTGCACGTGGACGAGCCGACCCCCCACGTGGACTGGTCGGCGGGCCGCGTGGAGCTGCTCACCGAGTCGGTGCCGTGGCCGGAGGGCGAAGGGCCGCGGCGGGCCGCCGTGTCCTCCTTCGGCATCAGCGGGACCAACGCGCACGTGATCCTGGAGGACGTCGCGGAGGCCCCCGCCGGGGCCGAGGACTCCGAATCCGTCGGCGGCCCGGTGCTGCTGCCGCTGTCCGCCCACTCCCCGGAGGCGCTCCGGGCCCAGGCGGGGCAGCTGGTGGCCCACCTCGACGCCCGTTCCGGCCCTGCCTCCCTGCACTCCACCGCGCGCGTACTGGCCACGGGCCGGGCGGCGCTCGCGCACCGCGCCGTGCTCGTGGCCGAGGACCGCGACAGCGCCCTGGCGGCCCTCACGGCCCTGGCGACAGGCGACGAACACCCGGCAGTCGTCCACGGAACCGCCTCCGGCACCTCCCGCACCGCCTTCCTGTTCACCGGGCAGGGCAGCCAGCGGGCCGGCATGGGCCGCGAACTCTACGACACCTACGGGGAGTTCGCCGCGGCCTTCGACACCGTCTGCGCAGCCCTCGACCCGCACCTCGACCGGCCCCTGAAGGAGATCGTCTTCGACGAGGACGACACCCTCCTCAACCTCACCCAGTACACCCAGCCCGCCCTCTTCGCCCTCGAAACCGCCCTGTTCCGCCTCCTCGAACACCACGGACTGACACCCAACCACCTCATCGGACACTCCATCGGCGAGTTCACCGCCGCACACGTCGCAGGCGTCCTCTCCCTCGAAGACGCCGCCCTCCTCGTCGCCACCCGAGGCCGCCTCATGGGCACCCTCCCCACAGCCGGCGCCATGACCGCCCTCGAAGCCACCGAGGAAGAGGTACTGCCGCTCCTGGGTGAGCGGGTGGCGCTCGCCGCGGTCAACGGGCCGGAGGCCGTCGTCGTCTCGGGCGACGAGGACGAAGTCGAGCGCGTAGCCGCCCACTTCACCGGCCTGGGCAGGCGGACCCGGCGGCTCACCGTCAGCCACGCCTTCCACTCCCCCCACATGGACCCCGTCCTCGACGAGTTCCGGGCCACCGCCGCCCGGCTCACCTTCCACGCCCCCCGCATCCCCATCGTCTCCACCCTCACCGGCACCGTCGCCACCGCCGAGGAACTCGCCTCACCCGACTACTGGACCCGCCACATCCGCGAAACCGTCCGCTACCACCACGCCCTCGAAACCCTCCGCGGCCAGGGCCCGGTCCTCGCGATCGAGGTCGGCCCCGACGCCTCGCTCACCTCGCTGACCCCCGAGGCGTCCCCGCTCCTGCGCCGCGGCCGGAGCGAGCCGTCCGTGTTCCTGACCGCCCTCGCCACCGCCCACGCGCGCGGCGCGGCCCTCGACTGGACCGTCATCGGCGGCGCCGGGTCGGGCGGTGCCCGGGACCTGCCCACGTATCCCTTCCAGCGGGAGCGGTTCTGGATGGAGGCCGCACCCGAGGCCCAGGGCGGCGGCGCGCTGCTCGGCCCGGCCGTGGAACTGGCCGACGGGCGCGGCCTGTTGTTCTCCGGCACCCTTCGTCCGGAGCTGCTGCCGTGGCTCGCGGACCACGCCGTCGGCGGGGTGCCGCTCGTGCCGGGCAGTGTCTTCGCCGAGCTGGCGCTCCAGGCGGGCGAGCACGCACGGAGCCACGTGGTGGACGACCTCACCCTGGAGGCCCCGCTGCTCCTGCCCGCGACGGGATCCGTCGCCCTCCAGCTGACGGTGGACGCCCCGGACACCGGGGGCCGGCGCCCCTTCACCGTCCATGCCCGGACCGCGGAGGACGCCCCGTGGGTGCGCCACGCCTCCGGGACCCTCGCCCCCGAAGACCACGTCCCGGCCCTCGCCCTCGCCTCCGAGGCCGACTGGCCGCCCGCCGGAGCCACCGTGATCGACGTGGAGCGGGTGTACGGGCGCCTGGCGGAGCTGGGCTACGGCTACGGGCCGACCTTCCGGAACCTGACGGCCGCCTGGCGGGACGGGGAGACCCTGCTCGCCGAGGTGCGGCTCCCCGCGGAACTCGACGCGTCCGCCGATGCGTTCGCCCTGCACCCTGCCCTCCTCGACGCGGCCCTGCACCTCCTTCCGGTCCGGGAGGAGGACGCCGCCGAGGTGGTACTGCCGTTCGCGTGGACGGGCCTTCGCCTGCACGCGACCGGTGCGACGGCGCTCCGGGTGCGGCTGGCCCCGGCCGGCCCGGGCGCGGTGTCCGTGGACCTCACGGACCCGGCCGGCGCTCCGGTGGCCGGTGCCGAGGCGCTGGTGCTGCGGCCGCTGCCCGAAGGCCTGCCCTCCTCCGCGGCCTCGCTCCCGCTGTACGCGGTGGCGTGGACGGGGGTGGCTCCGGCCCTCACGCCGGACGATGACTCGGCGGCCGCGACCGTGGCGGCGTACGTCGGGCCGCAGGAGAGCCCGGGGTCCGCGGCCCGGCACGCTCTGGGCCTCGTACAGGACTGGCTGGCACAGGAGCACCCGGCGGGTGCGCGGCTCGCGCTGGTCACGGAAGGTGCCGTCGCGACCCGTCCGGGCGAGAGCCTGCCCGCCCTGCCGGCGGCGACCGTCTGGGGGCTGGTGCGCACGGCGCAGAGCGAGCACCCGGGCCGGTTCGTCCTCGTGGACTCCGACGGGAGCGAGGCGTCCGCCGCCGCGCTCGACCGGGCCCTCGGCTCCGGCGAGCCCCAGCTCGCCCTGCGCGAGGGGGAGATCGTCGTGCCGCGCCTGACACCGGTACCGGCCGAGGACTCCGGACCGCACCGGCTGCGGGCGGGCGGTACGGTGCTGCTCACCGGCGCGACCGGCGCGCTCGGCGCCCTCGTCGCCGAACACCTCGTCACCGAACACGGCGTCACCCGCCTGCACTTGACCAGCCGCCGCGGACCCGAAGCCCCCGGCGCCCGGGAACTCACCGACCGGCTCACCGGTCTCGGCGCCCACGTCACCCTGACCGCCTGCGACACCGCCGCCCCGGAAGCCCTCGCCGCCCTGCTCGCCGGCATCCCGGACGAACACCCGTTGAGCGCCGTGGTTCACTCCGCCGGTGTACTGGACGACGGGATCCTGGAAGACCTCACGGCAGAGCGGCTGGATGCCGTGCTCCGGCCGAAGGCCGACAGTGCGTGGCTGCTGCACGAGCTGACGCGGGACCTGGACCTGGACGTCTTCGTCCTCTTCTCCTCGATCACCGGGGTGACGGGCACGGCCGGGCAGGCCAACTACGCCGCCGCCAACGCCTACTTGGACGCACTGGCCCAGCACCGGCACGCCCTCGGCCTGCCCGCCACCTCCCTCGCCTGGGGCCTGTGGGACACCGGCACCGATGCGGGCATGGGCGGACACCTCACCACCGCCGACCTCGCCCGCATCGCCCGCACCGGCATCGCCCCCCTCACCACCACCGAAGGACTCCGCCTCTTCGACGCCGCCCTCGCCGGGGCGCCGGCGGAAGGCCCGGGCCGGGCGGCCCTGGTCGCGACCCGTTTCGCGCTCCCGGCCCTGGAGGCCTCGGGCACGGAGGTACCGGCCCCGCTCCGCTCCCTGGTCCGCACCACCCGGCGGCGCGCCGCCGGCGGCTCCGCGCCGGCGTCCGCCGCGGGGTCCGGGGACCTCGTCGCCCGGCTGTCCGGGCTCGCCCGGGCGGACGCGGAGCGGGAGCTGCTGGACCTCGTACGGGCTGCTGCCGCGACCGTGCTCGGGCACGCCGGCGGCGACTCCGTGGCGGCCGGGCGGGCCTTCACCGACCTGGGATTCGACTCCCTCGCCGCGGTGGACCTGCGCAACCGGCTGGGTGCGGCGACCGGCCTGCGGCTGCCCACCACGCTGGTCTTCGACCACCCCACGCCGGCCGCGCTGGCCGCGCAACTGCTGGCGGAACTCCTGGGCTCCGGGGCCGCGGCCGGGACCGGGGAGCTGCCGGCCGTCGTCTCCGGTGCGTCGCGCACCGGTGACGACGCCGAGGACGCGATCGCCATCGTCGCGATGGCCTGCCGCTTCCCGGGCGGGGTGACCTCGCCGGAGGAGCTGTGGCGGCTGGTCGCGGAGGGCACGGACGCGGTGTCCGGCTTCCCCGCCGACCGGGGCTGGGACCTGGCCGGGCTGTACGACCCGGACGGCTCGCGCCCGGGCACCTCGTACGCCCGCGAGGGCGGCTTCCTGTACGGGGCTGCCGACTTCGACCCGGAGTTCTTCGGGATGAGCCCGCGCGAGGCGCTGACCACCGACCCCCAGCAGCGGCTGCTGCTGGAGACGGCGTGGGAGGCGTTCGAGCGCGCCGGGATCGACCCGGCGGGGCTGCGCGGCAGCCGGACCGGCGTCTTCGCCGGCGTGATGTACAACGATTACGGGGCCAGGCTGCACCAGGCCGGGCAGGCCCCGGAGGGCTTCGAGGGGTACCTGGTCAGCGGCAGCGCGGGCAGTGTGGCCTCCGGCCGGGTGTCGTACACCTTCGGCCTGGAGGGACCTGCCGTCACCGTCGACACCGCCTGCTCCTCGTCGCTGGTGGCCCTGCACCTGGCGGCTCAGGCGCTGCGGTCGGGCGAGTGCGACCTCGCGCTCGCCGGCGGGGTGACCGTCATGGCGAGCCCGGCGACGTTCGTCGAGTTCAGCCGGCAGCGCGGGCTGTCGCCGGACGGGCGCTGCAAGCCGTTCGCCGCGGCCGCCGACGGTACGGGCTGGGCGGAGGGCGCGGGTCTGCTGCTGGTCGAGCGGCTGTCCGACGCCCGCCGCAACGGGCACCGGGTGCTGGCGCTGGTCCGCGGTACGGCCGTCAACCAGGACGGTGCGAGCAACGGCCTGACGGCGCCCAACGGCCCGTCCCAGCAGCGGGTGATCCGCCAGGCGCTGGCCGCCGCAGGTCTCACCGCGGGGGACGTCGACGCCGTCGAGGCGCACGGCACGGGGACCCGGCTCGGCGACCCGATCGAGGCGCAGGCCCTGCTGGCCACGTACGGGCAGGACCGACCGGAGGGCGACCCGCTGTTCCTCGGTTCGGTGAAGTCGAACATCGGGCACACGCAGGCCGCCGCCGGGGTCGCCGGGGTGATCAAGTCGGTGATGTCGATGCGGCACGGCGTACTGCCCAGGAGCCTGCACATCGACGAGCCGTCCCCCCACGTCGACTGGTCGGCGGGCGCGGTGGAGCTGCTCACCGAGTCCGTCGACTGGCCCGAACGCGGACGGCCCCGGCGGGCCGCCGTGTCCTCCTTCGGGATCAGCGGCACCAACGCCCACGTGGTCCTGGAGCACGTCCCCGACCCGGCCCCCGAACCGGCCCCCGAACCGGCTCCGGCCCCTGTGCCGCTGCCGTGGCTGCTGTCCGCGCGCACTCCCGAGGCGCTGCGCGCCCAGGCTGAGCGGCTGTCCGCGTACGCCGGGACGCGCACGGAGGGCGAGCTGGCCGACGCCGTCCGGGCACTGGCCACGGGCCGCGGCGCCCTCGAACACCGTGCGGCGTTCGTCGCGGGTGACCGCGAGGACGCGCAGGGCGTGCTGCGGCTCCTCGCCGCGGGCGACCCCTCGCGGGCCACGGTGCGCGAGGTGCCGGCCGATCCGCCGCGCACGGCCTTCCTGTTCACCGGGCAGGGCAGCCAGCGGGCGGGCATGGGCCGTGAACTGTACGAGCGGTACGAGGTGTTCGCCCGGGCCTTCGATGCCGCGTGCGCCGCACTGGATCCGCTGCTGGGCGGGTCGCTGCGGGAGATCGTGTTCCGCGAGGACGACGACACCCCGCTGAACCGGACCGAGTTCACGCAGCCCGCGCTCTTCGCCCTCGAAACCGCGCTCTACCGGCTGCTGGAGGCCTGGGGCGTCACCCCGGGGCTGGTGGCCGGGCATTCCATCGGGTCGGTCGCGGCCGCCCACGTGGCGGGAGTCCTGACCCTGGCGGACGCGGCGACGCTGATCGCCGCGCGCGGCCGGCTGATGCAGGCCCTGCCGCCGGGCGGCGCCATGGTGGCGCTCTCGCTGGACGAGGACGCGGCGCGGGCCCTGCTGGCCGGGCACGAGGCCTCGGCCGGTATCGCGGCCGTCAACGGCCCGCGCGCCACGGTCGTCTCCGGCACCGAGGAGGCCGTACGGGAGATCACCGCCCGGGCCGGCGAAGCGGGCGCGAAGACGCGCCGCCTGACGGTCAGTCATGCCTTCCACTCGCCGCTGATGGAGCCGATGCTGGCCGCGTTCCGGGAGGTCGTGACCGGCCTCGCCTTCCACGCGCCGGCGATCCCGCTGGTATCGGACCTGACCGGCCGGCTCGCGAGCGCCGAGGAACTCGCCTCCCCCGACTACTGGACCCGGCACATCCGCGAGACGGTGCGCTTCGCCGATGCGCTGCGCACCCTGCGGGACGAGGGCGCCGGAGTGTTCGTCGAGCTCGGCCCGGACGCCGTGCTGACGACGATGGCCGCCGACACGCTGCCCGATGCCGTACTCCTGCCCGTCCTGCGCCGCGACCGGGCGGAGAGCGCCGCGCTGCCCGAGGCCCTCGGCGGGCTGTGGGCGGCCGGGGCGCCGGTGGACTGGGCGGCGTACTTCGGCGGGCGTCTCGCGCCGCCGGCGGCGCTGCCCACCTACCCCTTCCGGCGCGACCGGTACTGGCTGGACGCGCCCGCCGGGAACCGTACCGATGTCGGCGGGGCGGGGCTGGGGGTCGCGGACCATCCGCTGCTCGGGGCCGCCGTCGAACTCGCCGACGGCTCCGGGGTGGTGCACACCGGGCGGATCTCGCTGCGCAGCCACCCCTGGCTGGCCGACCACGCCCTGCTGGGCACGGCCGTGCTGCCGGGGGCCGCACTGCTGGACCTGGCCCTGTACGCGGGACGGGCCGCCGGCGCGCCCGAGGTGGCCGAGCTGACGCTCACCGCCCCGCTGCCGGTGCCCGAGGACGGTGCGGTGCAGGTGCAGCTGACCGTGGGCGCGGCCGACGCCGCCGGACGGCGGTCCGTGAGCGTCCACGCCCGGGAGGACGGGACGCAGGACCCGTGGACGGAACACGCCTCGGGTCTCCTGGCCCCGGAGACGGAGGCCGGCGCGGTCACCGACGCGCCCGCCGCCTGGCCGCCGGCCGGCGCGGAGCCCGTGGACGTATCGGCCGCGTACGAGGACCTGGCGGGGCTCGGCTACGCCTACGGGCCCGCGTTCCGGGGGCTGCGGGCGGCCTGGCGCCGGGCGGACGGCACGTGGTTCGCCGAGCTCGCGCCGGCCGCGACGGGCGGCGCCGACGACGCGCGCCGGGGGTTCCCGGTCCATTCCGCACTGCTCGATTCGGCACTGCATCCGCTCGCCCTCGAAGGGCCCGGGGAGACGGGGGGCCTGCGGGTTCCGTTCTCCTGGGCCGGGGTGCGGGCGCACGGCGGGGTGGCCTCGGACGTCCTGCGGGTCACCCTGACACCGGCGGGCTCCGACCGGACGGGGCTCCTCGTCACGGACGAGTCCGGGCACCCGGTGCTGTCCGCCGAGGCGCTGACCGTACGGGAGGCCGATCCGGCGCGGCTCCGGGCGGGCCGGGGGACGGGGAGCACCCTGCACCGGGTGGACTGGGTCCCGTACGACCGTGCCGAACCGGCCGAACCGGATGCAGCCGGCAGCCCGTACGTGGTGCTGGCGGCGGAGCCGGAGGCGTCACCGTACGGCGTGCTGGAGGCGCTGCGCGGCTGGCTGGAGGACGAGCGTTCCGCCGACGCGCGGCTCGCCGTCGTCACCCGGGGCGCGAGTGCCGTACGCGCGGACGAGCCCGTCGCCGGGCTGGAGCAGGCTCCCCTGTGGGGGCTGGTCCGGACGGCGCAGAGCGAGCACCCGGGCCGGTTCGTCCTCGTGGACACCGACGGGAGCGAGGCCTCGGAGGCGGCGCTGGGCCGGGCCCTGGCCTCGGCGGAGCCGCAACTCGCGCTGCGGGAGGGCCGGTTGTTCGTCCCACGGCTGGCGGTGCTGCCGCAGCCGGAGCCCCGCTCCTGCCTGCTGCGGGCGGGCGGTACGGTGCTGCTCACCGGCGCGACCGGCGCGCTCGGCGCCCTCGTCGCCGAACACCTCGTCACCGAACACGGCGTCACCCACCTGCACTTGACCAGCCGCCGCGGGCCCGAAGCCCCCGGCGCCCGGGAACTCACCGACCGGCTCACCGGGCTCGGCGCCCACGTCACCCTGACCGCCTGCGACACCGCCGACCGGGACGCCCTGACCGCCCTGCTCGCCGGTATCCCCGACGAGCACCCGTTGAGCGCCGTGGTCCACGCCGCCGGCATCACCCGGGACGGCACGCTCGGCTCCCTCACGGAGACGGACCTCACCGAGGTGCTGCGGCCGAAGGTGGACGCGGCCAGGCTGCTGCACGAGCTCACGCGGGGCATGGACCTGGACGCCTTCGTCCTCTTCTCCTCCGTCGCGGGCATCACGGGCAATCCCGGGCAGGCCAACTACGCCGCCGCCAACACCTACTTGGACGCACTGGCCCAGCACCGGCACGCCCTCGGCCTGCCCGCCACCTCCCTCGCCTGGGGCCTGTGGGACACCGGCACCGAGGCGGGCATGGCCGGACACCTCACCACCGCCGACCTCGCCCGCATCGCCCGCACCGGCATCGCCCCCCTCACCACCACCGAAGGACTCCACCTCTTCGACGCCGCCCTCGCCGGCGGCCTGCCGGTCCTCGTGCCGGCCCGGGTGGACACGGCGGCGCTGCGCCGGGCCGCCGACCCGGCGCGGATCCCTGTACTGCTGCGGGACCTGGTCCCGCTGCCCGAGCCGAGGCCGGCCGCATCCCGTACCACGGGTGAGGCCACCCGGTCCGGGGCGGAGGAGGGGACTCCGCCGTGGGTGCGCAAGCTCGCCGAGGCGGCCTCCGCCGACCGGGCCCGGATCGCCCTGGATCTCGTACGGGCGACCGTCGCCGATGTGCTCGGCATCCCGCCGAACCGGCCCGTACCCGTCGACCGCGGGCTGCTCGACCTGGGCTTCGACTCGCTGACCGCGGTCGAGTTCCGCAACCGGATCGGCGCCGAGACGGGCCTGCGCCTGCCCACGACCCTGCTCTTCGACCAGCCGACGGTCAGCGCGCTCGCCCCGCACCTGCTGCGCGAGCTCGCTCCCCGACTGCCGGGCGGCGCCGCGACGGCCCTGGCCCGCATCGACGAACTGGAAGCCGCCTTCGACGAAGGCGACCTGAGCGCCGAGGCACACGAACGCATCGCCGACCGCCTGGCGGCGGTCCTGGCCCGGCTCCGCCCCGGCGGCGCCGCGGCCGGCGAGGACACGACCACCACCGCACTTCTCGACCAGGCCTCCGACGACGAGCTCTTCCAGCTCATCGACGGCAGCCTCGGCTCCGAGTGACCAGCACCAAGAGGAGAGTTGACGTCGCATGACGAACGAGGACAAGCTCCGCGACTACCTCAAGCGCGTGACCGCCGATCTGCTGCAGACGCGGGAACAGCTGAGCCAGGTGGAGGCCGAGCGCCACGAGCCGATCGCCATCGTCGGCATGGCCTGCCGCTACCCGGGGGGTGTCCGCTCCCCGGAGGACCTGTGGCGCGTCGTCGCCTCCGGTACGGACGCCATTTCACCCTTCCCCGAGAACCGCGGCTGGGACACGGCCGCCCTGTTCGACCCGGACCCGGAACGGACCGGCAAGACGTACGCGCGTGAGGGCGGATTCCTGCACGACGCCGACCAGTTCGACCCGGCGTTCTTCGGGATCAGCCCCCGCGAGGCCCTCGCCATCGACCCGCAGCAGCGGCTGCTGCTGGAGACGGCGTGGGAGACCTTCGAGCGCGCCGGAATCGACGCCCGTACGCTGCGCGGCTCCCGTACGGGCGTGTTCGCGGGGGTGATGTACGGGGACTACGGCGGTCGCATCCGCAAGGCCCCCGACGGCCTGGAGGGGTACATCGGCACGGGCAGCGCTGGCTCGATCGCCTCGGGCCGGCTCTCGTACACCTTCGGCCTGGAGGGCCCGGCGGTCACGGTGGACACGGCGTGCTCTTCCTCGCTGGTCGCGCTGCACCTGGCCGTGCAGGCGCTGCGCAACGGCGAGTGCGACCTGGCACTGGCGGGCGGTGCGACGGTGATCGCGACGCCGGGCCTGTTCGTGGAGTTCAGCCGGCAGCGCGGACTGTCCGCCGACGGCCGGTGCAAGGCCTTCGCGGCGGCCGCCGACGGCACGGGCTGGGGCGAGGGCGTCGGTCTGCTGCTGGTGGAGCGGCTTTCGGACGCACGGCGCAACGGGCACCAGGTGCTGGCCGTCGTACGGGGCTCCGCCGTCAACCAGGACGGTACGAGCGGCCAGTTGTCCGCGCCGAACGGGCCCTCGCAGCAGCGGGTGATCCGCCAGGCCCTCGCCGACGCGGGCCTGGGCACGGGCGATGTGGACGCGGTCGAGGCGCACGGCACGGGGACGCGGCTGGGCGACCCGATCGAGGCGCAGGCCCTGCTGGCCACGTACGGGCAGGACCGGCCGGAGGGCCGGCCCCTGTGGCTGGGCTCGCTGAAGTCGAACATCGGTCACACGCAGGCGGCGGCCGGGGTCGGCGGGATCATCAAGATGGTCGAGGCCATGAAGCACGGGGTGCTCCCGCGGACCCTGCACGTGGACGAGCCCTCCCCGCACGTCGACTGGACGGCCGGCGCGGTCGAACTGCTCGCCGACGAGGTGGCCTGGCCCGAGCACGAGCGGCCGCGCCGCGCGGCGGTCTCCTCCTTCGGCATCAGCGGGACCAACGCCCACGTCATCCTCGAGCAGCCCGGCGAGGCGGCCGAACCCGCGGGCGTGGCGCCCGGTGGGACGGCGGCGCCGTGGCTGCTCTCGGGACACGGCGAGGCCGCGTTGAAGGAGCAGGCCGAGCGGTTGCACGCCTACCTGGAGACCCACCCCGAGACCGAACTCGACGCCGTGGCACACGTCCTGGCCACCGGGCGCGCCCACCAGGACCACCGCGCGGTCATCACCCACACCGACCGGGAGACGCTCGGCGAGACCCTCGAAGCACTGGTCGAGGGCGCACCGCATCCGGGCCTGGTCCAGAACGTGGTGGGGCCGCTGGGCAAGACGGTGTTCGTGTTCCCGGGTCAGGGTTCGCAGTGGGAGGGCATGGCCCGTGAACTCCTCGCCACCTCACCCGTCTTCGCCGAACACCTCACCGCAGCCTCCCACGCCATCCAGGAACACGTCGGCTGGAACCTCCTCGACGTCCTCAACGGCCACGACAACACACCACCCATCGACCGCGTCGACGTCATCCAACCCGCCCTCTTCGCCGTCATGACCAGCCTCGCCAAACTCTGGCAACACCACGGCATCCACCCCGACGCCGTCATCGGCCACTCACAAGGCGAAATAGCCGCCGCCTACACCGCCGGCGCCCTCACCCTCCACGACGCCACCAAAATCGTCACCCTCCGCTCCCAAACCATCCACCACCTCGCCGGCACCGGAGGCATGGCCCACATCCCCCTGTCCGCCGAACACACCACCACCCACCTCACCCCCTACAACGACCTCCACATCGCCGCACACAACGGCCCCCACTCCACCGTCATCGCAGGCAACCCCCACCAACTCCACCAACTCGTCACCCAACTCAACGAAAACGACATCCGCGCCCGCACCATCGACGTCGACTACGCCTCCCACACCCCCCACGTCCACACCCTCCACCACCAACTCCTCGAACTCCTCACAGACATCAAACCCACCACCAGCACCACCGCCTTCTACTCCACCCTCACCGGCACACTCACCGACACCAACACCCTCGACGCCGAGTACTGGTACCAAAACCTCGCCAACCCCGTCCTCTTCCAACCCACCCTCCAAGCCCTCATCGACACCGGCCACACCACCTACATCGAAACCAGCCCCCACCCCACCCTCACCACCGCAATCCAAGACACCACCGACCTCCTCGAACTCCCCACCATCCCCCTCATCACCGGCACCCTCCGCCGGGACCAGGGCACCCTCACCCAGTTCCACCACAACCTCGCCCACCACCACACCCACGGCACCCCCACCACCTGGCACACCCACCCCACCACCACACCCCCCACCAACCTCCCCACCTACCCCTTCCAACACCACCGCTACTGGCTCGAAGACGCGGCGACCGGCGGCGACCCCGAGAGCCTCGGCCTGCACACGACCCAGCACCCCCTCCTCACCGCCGCGACCACGCTCGCCGACGGCGACGCCCTCCTGCTCACCGGGCGGATCTCCGCCCACGCCCACCCCTGGCTCACCGACCGGACCCTCAACGGCACCGTTCCGTTCGAGCTCGCGCTCCAGGCGGGCCGCGTGCTCGGCGGGCTCGGCGTGGCGCGGCTCGGCCTCGGCGAGGCCGTCGCCCTGCCCGCGGCGGGCGGGGTCGACGTACAGCTGACGGTGGCCGCTCCCGGTGAGGACGGCGGCCGCGAGTTCACCCTGCACGCCCGGCCGTACGAGGACGGCGCCGACGACGACTCGCTGCACCGCCCGTGGACCGGCCTGGCCTCCGGGCGGCTGTCGGTCCCGATCGCCTCTCCGCACTCCTCCTCCTCCGAGGACGTCTGGCCGCCCGCCCAGGGCCCGGACGGGGTTCCGGCGCACGCCGAGGTCTCCCTGCCCGAGGACACGGCCGACGGGCCGGCCCGCTACGGCCTTCACCCCGCCCTGCTCGACGCCGCCCTTCAGGCCGCGCTCACCACCCTCGACGAGGACGTGGTCCCGGCCGACTGGGAGGACGTGGCCCTGCACGCGGTGGGCGCCGGGACGCTGCGGGTCCAGCTCACCGCCCAAGGCGACGGGTACGGGCTGCGCGTCACCGATGCCACGGGCGCGCCCGTGGCCACCATCGGGTCCCTCGCCCTGCGCCCGCTGCCCCCGACGGCGGGGGCGCGCCACGACTGGCTGCTGGGGCTCGGCTGGCTCCCCGTCGAACCGGCCCGCGAGCCGGCGGGCGACTTCGGGACCTGGGCCCTGGAGGGTCCCGAGGTCCCGGGCCTCGAGCTCTCGCTCGGTTCCGCGCCGGTCGCCCCCTACGACCCCGAGGCGCCGGACGGGGCCCCCGCCACCGTCCTGCTCACCGCGCCCGACGCGGCCGGTCTGCTGCCCCGGCTCCAGCGGCTGCTGGCCGCGCCTTCGGCGGCGGACAGCCGGCTCGTCGTACTGACCCGGCATGCGGTGGCCACGCACGCGGAGGACGTGCAGGACCTGGCACCGGCCGCCGTGTGGGGTCTGGTACGGGCCGTGCAGTCGGAGCAGCCGGACCGGATCACTCTGGTGGACCTCGACGGAACGGACTCCTCGCTCGCCGCCCTGCCCGTGGCGCTGGCCTCCGGGGAGCCCCAACTGTCCCTGCGGGACGGTGTGGTGCGCGTGCCGCGGCTGGAGCGCAGCACGCCCGACGAGTTCGGTGACGTGCCCGCCCCGGCGCCCGGAGGGTCCGTGATCGTCTCCGGTGACGGCGATCTCGCGCAGGCCGCCGCCCGTCACTTCGTGGAGGTGCACGGGGTCCGCAGTCTGCTGCTGCTCGGCTCGGAGACCGGCTGGGCGGCGGAGTTCGCGGACCGGGGGGTCGACGTACGCGTCGCCGGCGGCACGGCGGCGGACCGGGACGCGCTCGCCGCGGCCCTCACCCTGCTGCCCGACGGTCACGCGCCGACCGCCGTCGTGCACGTCGCCGGGCCGGCCGCCGGCACGGTGCTGCTGTCCACCGACCCGGAGGCCTTCGCCGCCGATCTGGAAGCCGGGACCGGCGCGGCCTGGAACCTGCACGAGCTGACGCTGGGTACCGAGTTGACCTCGTTCACCCTGCTCGCGCCGGACGCCTCCGCCGTGCTCGGCGGGACCGGCCGGGCCGCCGGCGCGGCGCTGGGCGCCCACCTGGACGCGCTCGCCCACCACCGCCGTACGCTCGGCCTGCCGGGTACCTCGATCGCCTGGGGGCCGCGCGAGTCCGTCGGGGAGAGCGGCGGCTCCGGCGGGCTGGTCCCCTTCGGGGCGGCCCAGGTCGGCGACCTGCTCCGGCTGACGTACGGCGCCGAGCGGCGGTCCGCGCTCGTCGCGGCCCGGCTGAGCCGGTCCGCGCTGGTGGAGCGGGCCGGGGCGGGACTGCTGCCGCCGGTGCTCGGCTCCCTCGTCCACGTCGTGCGCAGTGCGGCGGCGGGTCCCGTCGCGGCGGCCGGTTCGCTCGCCTCCTCACTCGCCGGGCTGTCGGCGGCCGAGCAACTGCGCACGCTGCTCGATCTGGTGAAGGGGCAGGTGTCGAGCGTGCTGGGCCATGCGCCGCGGGACACCGTGGACGCCTCGCGCGCTTTCAAGGACCTCGGGTTCGACTCGCTCACCGCGGTCGAGCTGCGCAACCGTCTGAACGCGGCGACCGGGCTGCGGCTCCCCAGCACCCTCGTCTTCGACCACCCGTCCCCCGGCTCGCTCGCGGCACATCTGCGGGAGGAGCTGCTCGGCGGGGCGGTCAACGCGGCCGGGAACTCCCGTACTTCGCACGTGGCGTACGACGGTGAGCCGATCGCGATCGTGGCGATGGCCTGCCGCTACCCGGGGGGCATCCGCACCCCGGAGGACCTGTGGCAGGTGGTCGCCTCCGAGAGCGACGTGATCTCGCCGTTCCCGGTGAACCGCGGCTGGGACCTGGACCGGCTCTTCGACCCCGATCCGGCGCATCCGGGCACCTCGTACGCGCGTGAGGGCGGATTCCTGCACGACGCCGACCAGTTCGACCCGGCGTTCTTCGGGATCAGCCCGCGCGAGGCCACCAGCATGGATCCGCAGCAGCGGCTGCTGCTGGAGACGGCGTGGGAGGCCTTCGAGCGCGCCGGCATCGACCCCACCTCGCTGCACGGTTCCAAGACCGGAGTGTTCGCGGGAGTCGTCTACACGGACTACGGATCGCGGGTGAAGCTCCCCGCGGACATGGAGGGCTACCTGGGCATCGGCAGCGCCGGCTCCATCGCGTCGGGCCGGATCGCGTACACGCTGGGCCTGGAGGGTCCTGCGGTCACGGTGGACACGGCGTGCTCTTCCTCGCTGGTCGCGCTGCACCTGGCCGTGCAGGCGCTGCGCAACGGCGAGTGCGACCTGGCGCTGGCCGGCGGCGCGACGATCCTCGCGAACCCGGACATCTTCATCGGTTTCAGCCGGCAGCGCGGTCTGGCCCAGGACGCCCGCTGCAAGGCCTTCGCGGCGGCCGCGGACGGCACGGCGTTCGGCGAGGGGGTCGGTCTGCTGCTGGTGGAGCGGCTCTCGGACGCCCGGCGCAACGGGCACCAGGTGCTGGCCGTCGTACGGGGAACCGCGACGAACCAGGACGGTGCCAGCAACGGCATCACCGCGCCGAACGGCCCTTCGCAGCAGCGGGTGATCCGGCAGGCCCTCGCCGACGCCGGTCTGGGCACGGGTGATGTGGACGCGGTCGAGGCGCACGGCACGGGGACGACGCTGGGCGACCCGATCGAGGCGCAGGCGATCGTCGCGACCTACGGGCAGGACCGGCCGGAGGACCGGCCCCTGTGGCTGGGCTCGTTGAAGTCGAACATCGGTCACACGCAGGCGGCGGCCGGGGTCGGCGGGGTCATCAAGATGGTCGAGGCGATGCGTCACGGGCTGCTGCCGCGCACCCTGCACGTGGACGAGCCGACCCCGCACGTCGACTGGACGGCCGGGGCGGTCGAACTCCTCACGGAGGCCCGGGAGTGGCTGCCGAACGGGCAGCCGCGGCGGGCGGGCGTGTCCGGATTCGGCATGAGCGGCACGAACGCGCACGTGGTGCTGGAGGAGGCTCCGGCGTACGAGCCCGAAGAGGCGGCGGAGTCGCCCGGAGGCGTAGCGGCGCCGTGGCTGCTTTCGGGGCACAGCGAGGCCGCGCTCAAGGAGCAGGCCGAGCGGTTGCGTGACTACCTCGATGCCGAGAAGGACGCCCCGCTCGACGCCGTGGCTCACGTCCTGGCCACCGGGCGCGCCCACCAGGACCACCGTGCCGTCATCACGCACACCGACCGGGAGACGCTCGGCGAGACCCTCGAAGCACTGGTCGAGGGCGCACCGCATCCGGGCCTGGTCCAGAACGTGGTGGGTTCGCTGGGCAAGACGGTGTTCGTGTTCCCCGGTCAGGGATCCCAGTGGGAGGGCATGGCCCGTGAACTCCTCGCCACCTCACCCGTCTTCGCCGAACACCTCACCGCAGCCTCCAACGCCATCGAACAGCACGTCGGCTGGAACCTCCTCGACGTCCTCAACGGCCACGACAACACCCCGCCCATCGACCGCGTCGACGTCATCCAACCCGCCCTCTTCGCCGTCATGACCAGCCTCGCCAAACTCTGGCAACACCACGGCATCCACCCCGACGCCGTCATCGGCCACTCACAAGGCGAAATAGCCGCCGCCTACACCGCCGGCGCCCTCACCCTCCACGACGCCACCAAAATCGTCACCCTCCGCTCCCAAACCATCCACCACCTCGCCGGCACCGGAGGCATGGCCCACATCCCCCTGTCCGCCGAACAAACCACCACCCACCTCACCCCCTACAACGACCTCCACATCGCCGCACACAACGGCCCCCACTCCACCGTCATCGCAGGCAACCCCCACCAACTCCACCAACTCATCACCCAACTCAACGAAAACGACATCCGCGCCCGCACCATCGACGTCGACTACGCCTCCCACACCCCCCACGTCCACACCCTCCACCACCAACTCCTCGAACTCCTCGCCGACATCAAACCCACCACCAGCACCACCGCCTTCTACTCCACCCTCACCGGCACACTCACCGACACCACCACCCTCGACGCCGAGTACTGGTACCAAAACCTCGCCAACCCCGTCCTCTTCCAACCCACCATCACCGCCCTCATCGACACCGGCCACACCACCTACATCGAAACCAGCCCCCACCCCACCCTCACCACCGCAATCCAAGACACCACCGACCTCCTCGAACTCCCCACCATCCCCCTCATCACCGGCACCCTCCGCCGGGACCAGGGCACCCTCACCCAGTTCCACCACAACCTCGCCCACCACCACGCCCACGGCACCCCCACCACCTGGCACACCCACCCCACCACCACACCCCCCACCAACCTCCCCACCTACCCCTTTCAACACCACCGCTACTGGCTCGAGGGGCCTGCCGCGCACAGCGACGCGGGCAGCCTCGGCCTCGATGCCACGGATCACCCGTTCCTCACGGCGGTCACCACGCTCGCCGACGGTGACTCCGTCCTTCTCACCGGGCGGATCTCCGCCGCCTCGCACGCCTGGCTCGCCGATCACGCGGTGAACGGCACCGTGCTGCTGCCCGCCACCGCCCTGCTGGAGCTGGCGCTGCGCGCCGGCCAGTGGGTGGAGACCAACCGGGTGGAGGAACTGGCGCTGGAGTCGCCGCTGTTCGTGCCGGAGCGCGGCAGTGTCCGCGTCCAGGTCGCGGTCCAGGCCCCGGACGAGACCGGGCTGCGCCGGATCTCGGTGCACTCCCGGCCCGAGACCCCCGGTACCGGGCACGGTGTCGACGACGAGGCCGGGCAGTGGACCCGGCACGCCTCGGGCGCGCTGGCCCCGGCGGCGTACGAGGCCGCGGTGCCCGCGGCGGACGGGGTCTGGCCGCCGGCGGGGGCCGAGCCCGTCGACGTGACGGAGCTGTACGAGGACCTGGCGGGCCTCGGATACGAGTACGGGCCCGCGTTCCAGAACCTCACCGCCGCCTGGCGCGCCGGTGACACCGTGTACGGGGAGGTCTCGCTGGCGCCGGAGTACCACGACGACGCCGCTCGGCTCACCCTGCACCCGGCCCTCCTCGACTCCGCGCTGCACACCATGGCGCTGGGCGACTTCCTGGGCGACGGGATCCGGCTGCCGTTCTCCTGGAGCGGTGTGTCGCTCCGGGCCACGGCGGCGACCGCGCTGCGGGTGACGGTCGCGCCGGGTTCCGGCGGGGAGGATTCGGTGACCGTCTCGGTCGCCGACCCGGCCGGGGCGCCCGTCCTCACCGTCGAGGCGCTGACGCTGCGGCCCGTCACGGCCGGCCAACTGCCGTCGGCGCGGCGCCCGTCCGGGGCGCGGTCGCTGTACGAGCCGGTGTGGAGCGAGCTCCCCGAGCAGTCCGCGGCCGCGGCGTCCGCCGAGGTGCGCCCGTACGAGCTGCTCGACGCGACCGGCGCCCACGAGGGGCCCGCCCCCGAGGCGGTGCGTGCGGCGGTGGCGGACGTGCTCGGCCGGCTCCGGGCCTGGGTCGCACGGGACTCCGGGACGGCCGCCGACGCGGACCGGCCGCTCGTGGTGCTCACCCGGCGGGCCGTCGCGGCCGGGCCCGGTGACGCGCCGGATCTGGCGGCGGCCCCGCTGTGGGGGCTGGCCCGGTCCGCGGCCACCGAGAACCCGGGCCGGATCGTCCTGGTCGACATCGACGACCCGGACGGGGCCTCGGCCTCGCGCCGGGCGCTGGACTCCGCGCTCGCCACCGGGGAGCCCCAGTTCGCGCTGCGGGAGGGGCGGATCCTCGTACCGCGGCTGTCGGCGGCCACCGACGACGCCCCGCTGGCGCTGCCCGCCGAGGGCGGCCCCTGGCGGCTGGCGACCCCGGGCGGATCGCCGGACGACCTGTACGCGGCCCCGTACCCGGAGGCGTCGGCGCCGCTGGCCGAGGGGCAGGTGCGGATCGCCGTGCGCGCGGCCGGGCTGAACTTCCGGGACGTGCTGACCGCCCTGGGCATGGTGCCGGCCGATGCGTCGCCGCTCGGGACCGAGGCGGCCGGCACGGTGCTGGAGACCGGGCCGGGCGTCGAGGGGTTCGTGGCCGGCGACCGGGTCTTCGGTCTGGTGCCGGGGTCGGTCGGGCCCGTTGCGGTGGCCGACCGGCGGCTCATCGCCCGGATACCGGATGCCTGGTCGTTCGCCCAGGCGGCGGGCGTGCCGGCGGTGTTCACGACCGCGTACTACGGTCTCGTCGAGCTGGCCGGGCTGAAGTCCGGGGAGCGCCTGCTGATCCACTCCGCCGCGGGCGGGGTGGGCCTGGCCTCGCTCCAGCTGGCCCGCCACCTGGGGGCCGAGGTGTTCGCGACGGCGAGCACCGCCAAGTGGGGCGCGCTGCGGGCGCTCGGTGTGGACGGGCCGCATCTGGCCTCGTCGCGGACCACGGCGTTCGAGGACTCCGTCCGCGCGGCCACCGGGGGTGACGGGGTCGACGTGGTCCTGAACTCCCTGACGGGCGGGTTCGTCGACGCGTCGCTGCGGCTGCTGGGGCCGGGCGGGCGGTTCGTGGAGATGGGCATCGCCGATCTGCGCGACCCGGAGGCGGTCGCCGCCGTCGCGCCGGGCGTGGCGTACCGGCCGTTCGAGCTGCTGGACATGGACCCGGACACGGTGGGCCGCGCCCTGGCCGCCGTACTGGCCCTGTTCGAGCAGGGTGTGCTGGAGCCGCTGCCCGTCACCACGTGGGACGTCGGCCGCGCGCCGGAGGCGTTCCGCTGGTTCGCGCAGGCCCGGCAGGTCGGCAAGGTCGTCCTGACGCTGCCCGCGCCCGAGCGGCCGGGGACGGTGCTGATCACCGGCGGCACCGGCACCCTGGGCTCGGCGCTGGCGCGGCATCTGGTGACCGCGCGCGGTGCGCGCCGGCTGCTGCTGACGGGCCGCCGGGGACCGGACGCACCGGGTGCGCGGGAGCTGGCCGCCGAACTGACCGCGCTGGGGGCGGAGGTACGGATCGCAGCCTGCGACACCGCGGACCGGGAGGCGCTTGCCTCCCTGATCGCCTCGGTGGATCCGGCGCACCCGCTCACGGACGTCATCCACGCGGCGGGCGTACTGGACGACGGTGTGCTCGCCTCGCTGACGCCGGAGAAGACCGAGGCCGTGCTGCGCCCCAAGGTGGATGCGGCCTGGCATCTGCACGAGCTGACACGGGAGTTGGACCTGTCCTCGTTCGTGCTGTTCTCCTCCGCGTCCGGTCTGCTCGGCGGGGCCGGCCAGGCCAACTACGCGGCGGCGAACGTCTTCCTGGACGCGCTGTCCCTGCACCGGCGCCGGCTCGGCCTGCCGGCCGTGTCCCTGGCCTGGGGCATGTGGGAGGACGCCAGCGGGATGACCGGGCACCTGGCCGACGCGGACCTGGCCCGGATCGGCCGGGGCGGGCTGGTCCCGATGACCGTGCCCGAGGGCATGGCCCTGTACGAGGCCGCGCTGGCCGGCGGGCAGCCGCTGCTGGCACCGGCGCCGCTGGACCTCGCCGCCCTGCGGGCCCAGGCGGGCCCGGAGGGGGTGCCCGCGGTCCTGCGGGCGCTGGTGCGGGGGCCGGTCGTACGGCGGGCGGCGCAGGCGGTGCGGGTGTCGGCGCAGAGCCTGGCGGACCGGCTGGCGGCCCTGCACGGGCCGGAGCGCGAGCGGGTGGTGCTCAGCCTCGTACGCGACCAGGTCGCGGCGGTCCTCGGGCATGCCGCGGCCGACGGGATCGCGGCGGACCGCGCGTTCAAGGAGATCGGCTTCGACTCGCTGACCTCGGTGGAGCTGCGCAACCGGATCGCCGCGGCGACCGGGCTGCGGCTGCCGACGACGCTGGTGTTCGACTTCCCGACGCCGCAGGCGCTGGCCGGGAAGCTGCTGGGGCTGCTGGCCCCGCAGAGCGCGGCGGCCGATCTGGACCGGCTGCTGGCCTCGGTGACCGTCGACAGCCCGGACTTCCCGGTGCTGCGGGACCGGCTGCGGGCGGCCCTGTGGCTGTGGGAGGAGCAGGCGGGCCCGGCGGCCGGCGCGGACCGGGACACCGGGGACGGCGATCTGGCGACGGCGACCGACGAGGAGCTGTTCCTGGCTCTCGACGGGGAGCTGGACGGGGATCTGGACGGCGCACTGGACGGAGAGCTCGATGCCTCCTGAACCGAACGGAAAGAGTGGGACGGCGATGAGCAACGAGGACAAGCTCCGCGACTACCTGAAGCGGGCGACCGCGGACCTGAAGCAGGCCAAGCGGCGGATCCGCGAGCTGGAGGACAAGAGCCGCGAGCCGATCGCGATCGTGGCGATGGGCTGCCGCTTCCCGGGCGGCGCCGACACTCCGGAGGCGCTGTGGCAGCTGGTCGCGGAGGAACGCGACGCGGTGTCCGGGCTGCCGGTGGACCGGGGCTGGGACGTGGACGGGCTGTACGACCCGGACCCCGACCGGCCGGGCACCACGTACGCGCGGGAGGGCGGCTTCCTGCACGACGCGGGCCGGTTCGACGCGGCCTTCTTCGGGATGGGGCCGCGCGAGGCGATCGCCACGGACCCGCAGCAGCGGCTGCTGCTGGAGGTGGCGTGGGAGACCTTCGAGCGCGCCGGCATCGCCCCCGGATCGCTGCACGGCAGCCGGACGGGCGTGTTCGCGGGGGTCGTCTCGCAGGCGTACGTACCGCCGCCCGCCGAGGTGCCCGACGGGTACGAGGGGCATCTGATGACCGGCAACGCGACCAGCGTCGCCTCCGGGCGGATCGCCTACCAGCTGGGTCTGGAGGGGCCGGCCGTCACGCTCGACACGGCCTGCTCGTCCTCGCTGGTGGCCATGCACATGGCGGCGCAGTCGCTGCGCGGCGGGGAGTGCGACCTGGCCCTGGCGGGCGGGGCGACGGTGATGGCGACGCCGCTGCTGCTCGTGGAGTTCAGCCGGCAGCGCGGGCTGTCCCCGGACGCCCGGTGCAAGGCGTTCGCGGCGGCCGCGGACGGGACCGGTTTCGCGGAGGGCGTCGGCCTGGTGCTGCTGGAGCGGCTGTCCGACGCCCGGCGCAACGGACGCCGGATCCTGGCGCTGCTGCGCGGCTCGGCCGTCAACCAGGACGGCGCCAGCAACGGCCTGACCGCCCCCAACGGGCCCACGCAGGAGCGGGTCATCGCCGAGGCGCTGGCCTCGGCACGGCTGGCGCCGCAGCAGGTCGACGTGGTGGAGGCGCACGGGACGGGCACGCGGCTCGGCGATCCGATCGAGGCGCAGGCGCTGCTGGCCACCTACGGGCAGGGGCGGCCGGCGGGTGAGCCGCTGCTGCTGGGCTCGCTGAAGTCGAACATCGGGCACACGCAGGCGGCCGCGGGCGTGGCGGGCGTCATCAAGATGGTGGAGGCGATGCGGCACGGGGTGGTCCCGCGCACCCTGCACGTGGACGAGCCGACGCCCCACGTCGACTGGTCGGCGGGGGCGGTGGAGCTGCTGACGGAATCGGTGCCGTGGCCCGACCGGAAGCGGGCGCGGCGGGCGGGGGTGTCGTCCTTCGGGATCAGCGGGACCAATGCCCACGTGATCCTGGAGCAGGCTCCGCAGGCTCCCGCGTCCGGGGACGCGGGACAGGAGCCGGCCGCACCCGCCGCAGTGCCCGCCCCGTGGCTGCTGTCGGGCCGTACGGAGGAGGCGCTGCGGGCGCAGGCCGGCCGGCTGCTCGACCGGCTGGAGACCTCCGGGAGCGAGTGGACGGATGCGGAGGTCGGGCGGACCCTCTCCGTCGGACGCAGCCATCTGCGGTACCGGGCGGCCGTGCTGCCGGGCGGCCGGGACGGTGCGGTGGCCGCGCTGGCGGCCCTGGCCGAGGGCCGGCCGGCGGTCGGCCTGGCGCGCGGCACGGCGGGCGAACGCCCCGTGACGGCGTTCCTGTTCACCGGGCAGGGCAGCCACCGGGCGGGCATGGGCCGGGAGTTGTACGAGAGCAGGCCCGTTTTCCGGGCGGCGCTGGAGGAGGTGTGCGCGGCGTTCGAGACCCCGTTGGGCCGTCCGCTGCTGCCGGTGCTGCTGGCGGACGGGGGCAGTGCGGAGGCGGCGCTGCTGGAGCGCACGGAGTTCGCGCAGCCGGCCCTGTTCGCGCTGGAGCTGGCGCTGTTCCGGCAGTTGGGGCGGCTGCTGCCGGAGCCGGAGTGGGTGGCCGGGCATTCGATCGGCGGGCTGACGGCGGCCGCGGCGGCCGGGGTCCTCTCCCTGGAGGACGCGAGCACGCTGGTCGCGGCGCGGGGCCGGCTCATGCAGGAACAGCCCTCGGGCGGTGCGATGCTGGCCTGCGAGGCGTCGGAGCGGGAGGTGCTGGCGCTGCTCGGCGAGTACGGCGGGCGGGTGTCGCTGGCCGCCGTCAACGGCCCCTCGTCGGTGGTGGTTTCGGGTGACGAGGACGCGGTGACGGAAATCGCGGCCGCGCTCACCGTATGGCGGCGGCGGACCAGCCGGCTGCGGGTGAGCCACGCCTTCCACTCGCACCACATGGACGGCGCCCTCGAACCGCTGCGCCGCGTGGTGGCCGGGCTGGAATTCCGGCCGCCGTCGCTGGGGATCGTGTCCGACCTGACGGGCCTGCCGGTCGACGGGGAGGAACTGCGCAGTCCCGAGTACTGGGCGCGCCAGCTGCGTTCCACCGTGCGCTTCGGCGAGGTCGTCACGGCGCTGCACGGCGCGGGGGTCACGGCCTTCGTGGAGGTGGGGCCCGACGCCGTGCTCGCTCCGATGGTCACGGCGGCGGCGTCCTCGGGTGGCGCCGCCCCGGTGGTGGTGCCGACGCTGGTACGGGAGCGGCCGGAGGAGGACTCGCTGGCCGGAGCACTGACCCGGCTGCACGTGGCGGGCCAGACGGTGGACTGGAGGCAGTGGTACGGCGGTCCCGAGGCGGCGGGGGCGGACCTGCCGACCTACCCGTTCGAGCGGTCCCACTACTGGTGGCCGGCGCGCGGGGCCGCCCGGCCGCGCCCGCTGGCGAGCGTTCCCGACCTCGCCGGGCCGCCCTCCGCGGCCGGCGCGGCGGAAACACCCGTTCGGGAACCCGACGGTGAGGCCTCGTACCTGGAGCTCGTCCGGGTCCACGCGGCCGACGTGCTCGGTCACGCCTCGCCCGAGCTGATCGACGCCGAGGACAACTTCCTCGACATCGGGTTCTCCTCCTTCACCGCGCTGGAGGTGCGCAACCGGCTGTGCGAGGCCACGGGGCTGATCCTGCCGCCCGTGCTGCTCTACGACTACCCGACCCCGGCGGCCGTGGCCCGGTTCCTGGAGGAGCAGGCGCCGGCAGCCTGACGGAGGACGGCGGTGGGCGCCGG
>NZ_JBHUSC010000016.1:0-75319 GCF_042673805.1 Streptomyces sp. NPDC057010
CCCCCCCCCCCCCCACCCCCCCCCCACCCCCCCCCCCGCCCCAACCCCCCCCCAACACCCCCCCCCCCCCGGAACACCGCGTCCCTCAGCGGGTCAGGATCAGCCCGCAGCTGTACGCGCGGGCGTGGCCGAGGCCGTTGGAGAGGACTCCGACCAGGGTTTCCGGGTCGGTGACCGTCAGGGAGCCGCGGATCTCGGCGCGGCCGATGCGCACGGGCTTGCGGCGATGGGCGCTGGAGACGGTCGGCAGCATGCGGATCCCCAGGGTGTCCGGGTCGGTGGTGGCGCCGATGCGGACCACGCCGTCCTCGGCCGTCGCCGGGTCGCCGTCGGCCTGGAGGCGGCGCGCGAACCAGCGCTTGACGTGCTCCGGCGTGGTGTGGGCGGTCCGCGTTCCGCGGGTCTTCTCCGCCCCGCGGTCCGCCGCGGGCCCGGCGGCCGGCCTGCTGTGGGTCGGGTTGACGACCGTACGGAAGCCGACCACCTCGCCCGCCTTGAAGGTGCGGTCGACGGTGATGATGTGCGGGGCGGCGGTGAAGGCCGCTCGCGGTATCCGGGCCCAGTCCCCCGGGATCCTGGACTGCACGACCAGCACGAGCGCCGCCGCCTTGAGGTCCACCGACCAGGTCGACAGGACGCCCATCTGGGAGCGGGCGTCCGGATCGCCGTCCTCGACCCAGCCGCGGAACCCGCTCATCACGGTGCGGTGCATCTCCTGGGCGTCGACCAGCGACTTGGCGACGAGCGGGTGGCGGGCGTTCAGGGACAGGACGGAGTGGGTCGCGACGAAGCGCGCCGTGGAAGCGCGTGTGCCGTCCCCGGTCTGCACGGTGTTCACGGGGTTCACGGTGTTCACGGGATGATGTCCCATTCGGTGGCGGTCGGAGCGATGGTGACGCGCATACGGGTCTCCCAGCGCGTGGCGTGGGCCCGGCGGGCCGGATCGAAGCTGACCGGCTGGTCGTTGACCGGTGAGGCCCCCCGCGCACCCGACGTCGCCTGGAGCCACGCCCAGGGACGGCGGCCCGAGGTGTCGGGTCCCTCCGGGCCCGGCAGCAGCCGCTTGGCCGCGAACGCCTCGGCGAGCGTGCCGGGCAGGATCCCGGCGGCCAGCGTGCCGGAGGGCGGGCAGGACTTCCGGCCGAGCCACAGCAGCTGCTTCGGGTGCTCCAGGGCGTGCCCGACCTCCTCCAGCAGCGCCCGGTCCGCGTGCTGGAGCCCCACGACGAACGCCGCGTCCGACAGGTACCAGCGCTCGGTGATCAACGCCGTACGGGAGAGCTCCCCGGAGACCAGGGCTCCGGAGACGGGATCGGCCGCGATCTTCTTCGGGGCCCCGTACCACCCGGCCAGTTCGTGGTGCCCGAAGCCGGGTCCTTCGGTGGCCTCCATGCTCCTGGCCACCGCCGCTGCCCGCCGGTGATCGGTGATGACGTCCCGCGGGCGCAGCGGGTACTTCCCCGCGCCGACGGTGTGGTAGTCGCGTACCGGGGTGCCGGGATGGTCCGCGCGGACGCCGAAGACGAGTCCGGCGAGGTCGTCCACGGGATCGGTGCGGTCCCGGCCGAGGGCCGCCGCGCACAGTCCGATCACCGCCGACTTGGTGGGCCGGCTGTGGGTGTCGCGGTGGGAGAAGCGGGACACCGCCCCCCAGGACTGCAGGGGGGCGGCGAGCCGTACGAGCAGGACGTGCGTCACGCCGTCAGCTCCTCGGCGGAGGTGACGGGCGTCGCGCCGTGGGCGTTGAGGGTGCCCAGGAGCTCGTCGATCTGGGGGTCGTAGGTGAGGACGCGGCCGGAGGTGATGTCGGGGCGGCGCTTGCTGACGAAGGCGTGGTGCTTCAGCAGCCGCTTGACCGCGGCCGGCCCGGCCGGGCCCTCGCCGCCCTTGTCGAGAGGATTCTCGTCGATCGGGGCCTGGAACGCCGCCGCGTAGTTGTACGGGCGCTCGCCCTCGAAGGCGAGGACCAGGGCGGGCAGCGAGCCGGTGGAGGCGGTCGAGTTCTTCTTCGCCTCGGGGAAGGCGTCCACGAAGGCGGTGACGAACTCCGCCTCGGCCGCGACGGATGCCTCCTCGGCCTCCTCGACCGTCATGCCCGCGGCCCGCAGGTTCCTGCGCAGCTTCAGGCGGTCGAGGACGGCATGCCGGTAGAACGTGCCGGTGATCAGGGACTGGTAGCCGGTCATGCCGGCTCCCGCGTCGTCGGCGGCATCGAGGAAGTCCAGGGCGTTCTTCTTGCGGTCGAGCTTCGCGTCGTCGGCGGCGGCGTAGAAGTCGTCGACCTGCTCCGCCTCGTGCACGGTGAAGGCGTGGCTGCTCTGGACTGCGCCGTCGACGTTCGGGGAGTCGGCGATCTCGGCGAGGAAGCGGCCGTACAGGGCGATGTCGATGGCGTCGCGCGGGGCGAGCGCGGTGAGCACAGCGGCGCGGGTCGCGGGCGGCAGCGCGGGCAGCTTGGCGTCGGCCGGGCCGCCTGTCCCCTCCGCGGCCTCTTCCGCTTCGGCCGCCTCCTGGTCGGCGCTCTTGCGGCCGCCCTTCTTGGTCTTGGACGTGGCCGCCGCCTGCGCCGCCAGGTACTCCGCCGTCCAGGGCCGGAGTTCCCCGGCCTCCTCGTGGATGTGGGCGGCGATGCGCTGGCCCGCGTCGGAGGGGGCGAAGAGGAGCACCCTGGTCAGGTTCGCGACGTTCTTCTTGGCCGGGTCGCCGAACTTCAGCCCGGTGGCCTCGATGACGGCGCGGGCCGTACGGATGGCCTCGTCCGCGTCCCAGCCGTGCGCGGAGGTCAGTTCACGGCCGGTGATCAGCGCCCATTCGCGGGTACGGACGCCCGTGCTCCGGCCGGCCAGGGCGCCGATGCCCGCGTTGGCGCGGTCGCGGGTGTGGACCCGTTCCGCGCGGCGGCGCGCCTGGCTCGTGATCATGTGCCGCTCGGTGCCGCCGTAGACGATGGACTTGGGAGAGCCGTTCTCGTCGCGCACGGGCAGCACGGCGACCAAGGTCTCCAGGAGGTGCAGGGACAGGAACTGGCTGCCGGCGGAGGACGCGTTGCTGGTCACGTGGTGGTGCCCTTCTGGATCGTGTCGGCGGCGGTCGTGCCGGTGCGGGCACCGGCGGCCCGGGAGCGGGACATGTGGAAGGACACGGCCCATTCGTAGGAGATGCGGGCCTTGCGGTCGTTCCACTGGCTCAGGTCGTCAGCGAGCCGGGCCCAGGAGGGCGGCTTCTCCCCGCAGGCGCGCAGCCGGGCGACGGTGTGCTGGAGGTGGCGCCACGGAATGCGGCGGCTGGAGACGATCCGGTCGACGAGCCGGGCCGCACCCGGATCGTCCGGGCCCCGGCCGGCTCCGCTGCCGATGCGGCGGGCGGCCTCCCCGAGGTTGCCGTAGCCGTATACGGGTTCGTGGCGGCCCTGGTGGTAGACCGCGAACAGGAAGGCGACCTGCTCGTAGATCTCCTCCTGCTCCTGGCTGGGGCTGTACCAGATGGCCCGGAAGTGGGGTTCCTTGCGGACGCGGAGGCGCCGGAGGTCGGCGAGGGCTCCGTAGTTGTGGTTGTGCACGAGGCTGGCGAGCCAGGCGGTCAGGGCGGCGCTGCTCTCGCTGGCCTCGGGTCCGGGCCTGGACTCGGCTTGGGTGGTCATGCCATTTCCCCTCGGATTTCGGCCGGTGCCTTCGGCGAGGCCAGCTCGTCGTCGAACCGCTTCAGGGCTGCGGCCTGCGCCTTGGCGCCCTGCGCGTTCCTCGGCAGCGAGTCGAGACAGGCGGTGAGGAACCTGCGGGCGGAGGCGGCCACCGTGGCGGCGTAGTCGAGCAGGCACTCGGGGACGGGCTCGCCGATGGTGGTCTCGTCCATCAGGAGGTCGAACGGTTCCCGCGTCGCCGCCCAGTGCATGCCGCGCGCGTCGAAGCGTGCGATCTGGCCGCTCTTGTCGGCCGGTTTGGGGTTCGGATAGGCGACGGTCCAGGCCGCGTACGCCGCCTTGCTCAGGGCCGAGGCCACGTACTCGGCGATCTCCGAACCGCGGAAGGAGGCGAGGTAGAGCCGCGCCTCCAGGCCCGGGGCGAAGGGGAAGGTCCCGTCGACCCACGTGATGGCGGTGGTCTGCTTGGCCACGAGTCCGACCGTCCACAGTTCGACGCGGCGGGCCGGCTGCTGGCCGGGCTCGGGGGCGACGTCCTCCGGGGGGAAGAGCGCGAGCCGCTGGTACAGGGTCGCGCCGACGTTCGCGCCGCCGGAGGAACGGGCCGTGTCCACGGCGGCGTAGAGGGAGTGGGCGTCGCGCCACACGGCGCGGGTCGCCGAGGCCCACAGCGGCTTGGTGGTGCCGTCCGCCTTCTTCGCGAGGACCGCGTCCTGGAGGTGCTCGTCCGTCAGCGCGAGCAGTTCGCCGGCGCCGAGGAGCACCCGGTCCACGGCGTCGCCCTCGGGGGTCGGGCGGAGGAGGACCGAGCGGCCGAGATAGCTGTGCAGGTCCGCGGGGCCGCTGACCGGGCGGCCGCCGCTGGGCTTGGCCTTGAAGCCGCGGCGTTCCTTGCCCGCGGTCCAGGAGCGGTTCAGCTCGCCGGGCGGTCCGGAGACGGGGGCGAGGTTCAGCCGGAGGGTTTCACCGAGGGTCTCGCCGAGCGCGATGACGCGGATCCGGGTGCCGAGGCGGGTGGCGGCGAGATTGGTGATGGTGGGGCCGAGCGTCTCCTTGCCGGAGATCCGGGCCCGGCCGGCCGGCCCGTACACGTGCTGCGTGAGCATGGCCCGGAAGGCCTGCGCGACCGGCAACGGGCGGGGGTGTTCGAGGTGGTGGTGATCGAAGAACTGGTTGTAGTCGCCGACCTGCTCGATCACCAGCTGCGCCGGTCCGGCCCCGTGCCGGTCGAGGAAGGGCGCGAGGAGCGCATTCTGCCCGAGCGGCTCGGTGGGGTGGAACAGGTCCCAGACCTCGCCCTCGGGACGCCGCGCGAGCCACTCGGCGGCGGGCCGCAGGGCGTCCTTCTCGTCCACCCAGGCCGGCCACGCGGCGGCGGAGGCCGGGTAGGTGCCGGACGCGTAGCAGATGGCCAGCAAGAACTCGATGACGGCGACCTTCTCCCCCGGCGTGGCGCCTTCCACGCTGCGGAGGCCGTCGGCATCGTGAAGCACGTCGACAAGGCTCAGCTCGACGAGCCGGTCGTCGAGGGTCAGGGCCGGTACGCATGGCTGCTGCCGTGGATCCCACCGGGGGCGTATCGCCCCGTCGCGCGGAGTGCGTGATTCAGCCAAGTTGCATCGTTCGCTCTCTGCTCATAACGGTTCCTTGCTGGAATGAGGCAGGACGCTAGCAGGCGAACAGGCGCAATAAGGAAGGTTCCGGAAATCTCAACATCCGCAGTGATGACCGGACTTGACCCGGAAGTGGAAGTGCAGCTCCGCGCCGGCGCGTGCTCTGAGCCGTCCCCGTAGGAGCAGGCGGCAGGAGGCAGGAGGCATCGAACCCCTCGGTCAACACCATGCATGGGTCATCCCCGCATGGGCGGGGAGCAGCAACAGGGACATACCGGGATGGAGCCGTGGGTGGGTCATCCCCGCGGGAGCAGGGAGCGGCTCTTGTAGTACGCCTTCCAAACCACGGACTGAGGTTCATTCCCACGGGTGCGGGAAGCAATCCGGGCCAACCTTCGCGTTGACCGTATTGACGGGGCCATCCCCGCAGGAGCGGGGAGCAGTCGTAAGGTCCGAGTTCGTTGGGGTAGTCCCAGGGCTCATCCCCGCGGGCGCGGGAGGGCAGACTCATCGATCTACCACTTTAGGCAGCTGACAGTTCACTTCGAAGCGTTTGTGCGGATTCGGACAGGCGCCGAAAATTCGGTGCGATGGGGCTTCGGCGCGGCGGGTTCGCGGCAGCAGCGGAACCCCCTCAGCCGCTCCCACCAAGTTTGCGTCCAGGCCCACGCAGACTCCTACCGACTCGCCAGCACCCGAGCCCGCGCCGAGCAACAGGCCACCGCCTGAGCTGCCGAGGTTCAGATGTGGGCCCGGATTTGCTTCACCGGATGGCCCAGGCGGTCCGCCAGCGCCGTCAGCTCGTCCTCGCTGAACCAGAGGTGTTCGGGGTTCCAGATGGCGATCTCGAAGCGGGCGAATCCGCACGGCCAGTCGTAATCCAGCACATCCAGAGTGGTTGATCCGCCACAGCACGGGACCTCGATCGCGAGCGTGGTGAATCCGTCGTCGCAGTGGGCCTCAAGGAGGTCGCCCCACCACTCCTTGTCGATGGCTGCCTGGCACAAGGGGCAGCCGATCCTTTCCAGGTTGGCCCCGCAGTCAACAGCGGTCACCACGTCGTGCCACGTCACGTCGATCTCCACGTCCACGCCGTCGGCAACTCCGGGCGTCAGCTGCTCGACGAGCGCGATGACGTGATCAACCGCGTCGCGATCCGGCTGCCACTGCGGATCACTCGGAATGATCGACAGGACGTCCTCGCTCATAGCTTCCCCACCTCGTCAGGCCACCACAACGTCGCGACGGGATGCTATCGATTGCACGTTCTAATGCTGCACTGCCCCGGACCCGATGCCCGACACGGATCAGTGAGGTGTTCCCAGAACTCGGCAACATTCCAGAGCGGGCCCAACAGCCGATGATCCTGGAACCCGCCGACATCCGTTCCTTCGTTCTCACCTACGCAGCCAGCAGGGGCAGGCAGGGCCCGCGGGTTCCGCGCACGAGTCGCCGGTCGAGGACGCCTACCCCGCTTCCGGACACCATCTGGCAGCCGCCCAAAGTCCATCCCCGCGTGCGGCGGAGAGCAGGACCCTGGCGTGTACATCAGCCCGGTCCAGATAGGTTCATCCCCGACGGCGCGGTGCACTGGGAACGCACGACCGGAGACCGGCCCGGCCCGGTGCAACCGGACGTTCATCCCCGCACATGCGAGGAGTACTCGGGCTTCTCTCAGAGGCCCCCTTTGACCTGAGGGTCATCCCCGCGGGAGCGGGGAGCAGCCTTCGTCCTGGCCACGGAACTTCGGCTTGTGGGGGTCATCCCCGCAGGCGCGGGGAGCGGGAGCGGCGAAGGACCGTCCCGTCAGCGCGGCAGGAAGGTCTCGCGCCAGGTCAGTGACGACATGTTCAGGGCGGCCTCGGCCAGGGCTTTCGCCGAGGTCGTCTTCAGGGAGCCCAGGCTGGAGTCGATCCAGTTCTGCACGTTCGCGTTGCCCTGTTCGCGGTACTCGACGGCCTGGATCAGGCATTCCAGCTTGTCCGCGTCGTGGGCGATGACGACCTCGGGGTCGGTGCCGTTCTCGTAGTCCTCGACGACGGCCTGGATGCCGGCGGCGACAGCGGGGTGCGCCGTCGCGAGCTGGTCCGCGGTGATTTCCTCGTTCGGGGCGGCCTTCAGGTAGCGGCGGCCGATGTGGGGGATGTCGCCGATGCGGGTCTCCTGGGTGTCGTGCATGACGCACATGAGCGTGACCCGGGCGGCGTCCGCGCCCTCCATCATGGCCAGGACGGCTCCGATCGCAGCGACGCGGAAGCTGTGCTCCGCGATGCTCTCCGGATCCCGGACCCCGGTGTGCCACCACCCCGACCGGCGCTCGCGCTTCAGAACGCCGAGCTCGAACAGGAAACCCGCGGTGCCCTCTGCATGGGCCGTCTCGTCTGCCATGTGGTGCCCTCCGAGGTGATCAGTCGTGCTCGCCTAGACGGTAGTGCACGGTGCTGAGCTCGCGCCTGGATCTTTCCGACAAGGCATTTCCGTCGAGTAGTTGGGTGGTGCGGGCCGCGAGAATCCGGGTCAGGTCTCCGGCCGCCAGCGGGAGCCACGCGTGGGCCTCCAGCAGGGCCCACACGGTGTGCGCGTAGAGGTCGACGAAGCCGGGGGCCGGGTGGAGGCCGTACACCAGGCCGCGCAGCAGCGTGACCGGGTCCCAGTCCGCCATGGCGCGGTCGCGCATGAAGGCGTCGCTGGCCTGCGGTCGCCGGATCGCGCCGAGCCACAGGGCCCAGTAGTTGAGGTTGGCGACCTCGCCGTCGTCGCTGTCCGCCATCGAGCGCTCGATGAAGTCCCACAGCGGCTGCGGATCGCCCAGCCGGGCCAGGGCCGTGGCGGTGGAACGCGCCTCCGCCCAGTGCGGCGTCCAGCCGCGTCCTACAAGGACTCCGCGGCGGGAGTGGAGGGCGTGGGCGGTCCACGATGCGGCGTCGGGGCCGTGGTCGTAGGAGGTCAAGTACAGGGCCTGGCGGTGCAGGAGGGCTCCCTCGCCTCCCCTGCGTACGGCGGCCTCTGCGCTGTCGCGAAGGTGGGCGAAGAAGGTGGTCCGCTCCCCCGGGGCGAGCCGGGGAGCCGTGGCTACCGGACCCCGGCGGGCGGGGACGGGCCGGCGGCGGAGGGCGGGCGGGGCGGAACCGTTGACCGCCCACGCGATCATGTGTGCGGTGTCCCTGGTGTGGACCCACTCGGAGAGCGGGTGGGGCACACCCGGCCTGGCGGGTCCCAGAGCCCGCTCGATGACGCGGTCCGCGTCCATCGCGGCGTCCAGGAGGACGACGACCTCCGGATCCGCGCCGAGCGCGGGTAACCGGCGGCGCAGGTCCAGCAGATCCCCGCTGCGCATGTTCGAGAGCGGCCGACGGCCCGACTCCCACCCCTGGTACGTGCCCACGCCGACGCCGAGGAGCTCGGCCATCTCCTCCTGCGAACGGGGGATGCTCTCCCGCGCGGTGCGGAGCACGAAGCCCGCGATGAGCCCCATGCCCCGGGTGCTGGCTGCCATGGCACTCCCCGATCGCGCTCCGGCATCGCATCTCGTACTCACAGTGAGTGTTCCGGCCATTGCACCGGCCGTAGGTTCGGCACGTCAACGCCTCAAAGGGGCTTTTCCCACTGACGGTTGAAGACGCGCCACGCCCGGCGCGCGGAGCACCGGCCAGGCGATTCGCCATGCCCTGGCCGGCCCTTGCCCGACCCACGGAGGAGACGCCATGACCGTGATCGAAGTGAATCGACGCAAGAGTCCCGGGTCGCTGTCCGCGAGGCAGGACGCCCATGTCGGGGTGTCGGCCGCCGCGGTTCTGGCTGCCGCGGAACGCGCCGAACTGCTCGCCAGACAGGCCCCGCAGGCCGCGGGCTGCCTGGCCAGGGAGCCCGTACGGCAGGTCACCGTCCAGCTCATCCGGCAGGTCAGGGGCTTGCTCCCAGCAGCCGAAGCCGTGCTGGCCGGAGCGCCCGACGACCGTACGGCGGACATCCTGCGCGCGACCATCGCCCACAGCCGCTCGGTACTCCTCCAAGCCGACGCCGGCTCCATGCGCAGCCCCGCCGCCCAGCTCACGCTCCTCGCGGGTGTGGCCCGCCAGCTCCTGCGCATACGGAGCAACGGCCCGTACTCGACCCGCCCGGCCACCCCGCGCGAAGCCCGGACGACCCTCACCATCGCCCCTACGACGGGAGATTCACCATGCCCTCTCCACACACGGATCCACACACGGACGACGACCTGCGCTCCGCCGTATCCGGCGCCACGGTCATGGTCACCGGCGGCGGCGGGCTCGTCGGCAGCCGGATCACCAGCCGCCTCCGGAGCGCCGGTGCCCGCGTCATCGCCGTCGGCCGGCTCGACGCCTACCCGGCCCGCGTCTACAGCGAGCTCTTCGGCGTCCACGCCGGCGACCGCGACACCGTCGTGGGCGACATCGCCGACGAAACCCTGATGAACGCCATGGTCAGGCAGAGCGACTACGTCATCCACGCCGCGGCGGTCGCCGACGTCGCCTCCTGCACCCGCAACCCGCTCGCCGCGCTGGAGACCAACGTCCACGGGACGCAAGTCCTGCTGGGAGCGGTACGGGCACACAACGCCAAGGTCCGGCGGTTCGTGTTCGTGTCGTCCGCGGCCGTCTACGGCAACGGCGATCCCAAGCGGCAGGAGGTCCGCTCCTGGCACGAGGAGCAGCCCCTCGCGCCGCTCTCCGTGTACGCCAACACGAAGGTGTGGGGCGAGCACCAGACCGCGCTGATGACGAACGCCGCGAACGTCTCCCACGCCACCGTGCGCTACTTCAGCGTCTACGGCGAACCGCAGACCGTGAAGGAGCACAGTCACTCCTGGGTGGTGGCGTGGCTGGCGATGCGCGCGAAGCTCGGACTCCCGCTGCTCCTCAACGGCGGCGGCCTCCAAGTCCGCGACTTCGTGCACGTCGACGACGTCGCCGAGGCCACCATCCGCGCCATGCTCGCCCCGGCGGCTCACCAGCAGGTGCTGAACGTGGGCACCGGCCGGGCGACCTCGATCCGCGAGATCGCGGACATGGTCGTCCAGCACTACCCGGACGCCCCGGTCGAGACCCGTCCGCTGCCCGAGGGCGACCCGCTCGGCGGCTACGCCGACACCACCCGCATGTCAGCCGCGCTCGGCTGGGAGCCGCGGATCTCCGTCGAGCAGGGAGTGGCCCGCTACGTCGCCTGGCTGGACCAGACGCCCGGCGCGCTGCCCGACTTCCTCCGCGAGGAGGCCGCGCGGTACCGCGCCGACATCGCCTAGCGGGCCCGGTTAGATCACCGGCGGGCGCCCGAGGCGCGCCATACGGGCCACCGTGCGCCAGCGCATCGGCTTGCGAGGCCCGCAGGGCGTGCGGACGCCCTCGGCGAAGCCGCCGAGCCACGCCTTCAACCCTTCGAGCGGGGGCCGGCGTACGAGGGTCAGCACCGTCCAGACACCGAGGTACACCGGGACGAGGGGGGCGGGCAGGTGCCGCTTCGCCAGCCAGACGCGGTTGCGGGCGTTCGTGCGGAAGTACACCGCGTGACGGGCCGGACTCGTCCGGGGGTGTTGGAGCAGCAGCCGGGGCTCGTACCGGACCTGCCACCCGGCGTCGATGGCCCGCCAGGCGAGATCGGTCTCCTCGTGCCCGAAGAAGAACTCCGTCGGCCATCCCCCGACCTGCTCGAAGACCTCGGCCCGGATGGCATGGCCGCCGCCCAGGAACGTGGTCACCTCGCCGGCCGCCATCGGGTCGGCGGCCCGGAGCCGCGGGACGTGCCGTCGCTGCGTGAAGCCGGTCTCGTCGGCGATCCGGAAGCTCACGATCCCTACGGCCGGGTCGGTCAGTGCCTTGCGCAGCAGGGCGAAGGTGTCCGGATCGGGCAGCAGTCCGTCGTCGTCGAGGTCGACGACCACATCGACGTCGCCGTGTGCCCGCAGCGTCTCCCACGCCACGTTCCGCCCGCCGGACACCCCGAGGTTCTCCGGCAGTTCCACCGTCTCGACGCCCGGCCCAAGCCCTCCCTCCTCGAGCCGGCACCCGTTCCCGACGACGACGATCCGTACCGGCTCGCCGTGCTGGGCGCGCACGGAGTCGAGCAGGGCGAGCAGTTCGGCGGGACGGGTCCCCATCGTGATGACGGCAACACCGAGACGCGGCGGACCGGACACGGCTGCCCTCCCATTTCGTGACGAATGCAGCCGATGCTAGCCCGCCCGCCGACCGTCCCGCCCACCCCCACCTACGACGATGAAGGAGCAGCACATGCCCACCGCGATCCGCATCGGCGACTACGTCAGCAGCCCCGAGCAGGCCGGTCTGCCGCACACCGCCTACGGCAGGCTGGAGGACTACGAGCTGTCCGCGTTCCTCGGCGACTGGAAGGCGATCCACGAGGACGCTCTCCTCACGCTCCCGGACCGGATCCATCCCTCGGCGGTCATCCACCCCACGGCGAACATCGGACCGGACGTGATCGTCGGACCGGGTGTACGGGTCCACGAGTTCTCGACCGTGCGCAAGGGCTCGGTGCTGTGCGCCGGGGCCTCGGTCGGGTTCGGATGCGAGGTGACGCAGACGTTCGTCGGCGAAGGAGCCCGGCTGGGACACTCCGTCGGCGTCGGCCACTCCGTCATCGGCGCCGGCGCCCACATGTCGGCGCAGGTCGTCGTGGCAGCCATCAGCCTGCTCAACACGGACATGCGGCACCCGATCACGGAAATCGTCCTGCGGGCCGAGGGGGACGACGAGCCGTACCGCTGCAAGGCCCCCGCCTTCGGCGCCCTGATCGGCGACCGCACCCAGACGGGCAGCACCCTCACCCTGGGCCCCGGCCTGGCGATCGGCCGCGACTGCCGGCTCTCGTCCGGAATCCACATGGGCGGCCGCATCATCCCAGCGTCGAGTTTCGTCAGGCAGGCCCGCGACCTGGTGATCGAGCCCCGGCGTCTCGGCGGTCAGCCTGGCCGCTGAGGCAGCGGTACCGAGAGGGAGGCCCGCCCCGAGGGGGCCAGCTGGCCGGGGCACTTGGGTCATCCCCACGCGTGCGGGGAGCAGACGGACCGGTCGCGCAGCATGCTGCTGATCACGGGGTCATCCCCCGCGTGCGTGGGGAGCAGTCCTCCTCGGAGGAGGCGCCGATCACCCATGTGGGGTCATCCCCGCGTATGCGGGGAGCAGAGCAGCACCGGCATTCCCCAGGCCAGAGTCTCGGGGTCATCCCCGCGTGCGGGGAGCAGGGCCCGTGCCTAACAGAACGACCCCGGCCGGAGGGGTCATCCCCGCGTGCGCGGGGAGCAGATGTTCCCGCTCACCTTGATCCGAGATCCCTGGGGGTCATCCCCGCGTGCGCGGGGAGCAGCTGGTGGCCTCGCTCATCGCCCGCTGGACGTCGGGGTCATCCCCGCGTGCGCGGGGAGCAGGAGGCCCCGCCTGAGCCTGAACCCTCCGGGTTGGGGTCATCCCCGCGTGCGCGGGGAGCAGTCCCGCCGCTTGATGGCCGTGGCCAAGCCGTCGGGGTCATCCCCGCGTGCGCGGGGAGCAGACCTCGGCTCTCGTGCTGATGGCCTACAACCTGGGGTCATCCCCGCGTGCGCGGGGAGCAGCACCGCGGCTAGTGGGAGTGATCAACATGACGAGGGTCATCCCCGCGTGCGCGGGGAGCAGGATTGGGCGCGCGGTCTGCTGGCTGTGGGACTGGGGTCATCCCCGCGTGCGCGGGGAGCAGGCGAAGCCGCCGGTGCCGACCTCGGGGCGGTGGGGGTCATCCCCGCGTGCGCGGGGAGCAGCCGGTGGTCTTCAGCCCGGGCAGCTGGTCGTCGGGGTCATCCCCGCGTGCGCGGGGAGCAGGCTCATTGACCTGGGACTCTAGGCGGGCCGAGGGGCGTTCGCGAGCACTTTCGCCGAATCCGGCAATTCCGTCATACCTCCCGGCCGACCGCACCCGCGCAGCACGGACCGCACCGACCGGGGCATACAGCGACCAACTGCCGTACGTCGCAAGCGCCTGACCCGCCCCTCGTACCGCCACAAGGTGGCCGCAGTGATCATCGAGGCGGGGAGTAGGCGCATGGGCGGGGCGGGGGACGAGCGCCGACGGCGGAGATGGATCGCGCTTCACCTCGGGGGCCTTCGACCGGGCCGCCATAGCGGCGCCTCCGCTTCGACGACGTGTGGCTGCACATTGTCCGCACGGTTGCCACCTGGCTCACGGAAACCGCTTTGCTCGACAGCGAGTGCACCGCCGGAACCATCTCCGACACCCGTAAGTGAGGGCTGCGGTGCGGGCTCAGAGACCGGGGACAAGGGCTCGCTCCAGGGCGTCGAACGCCGCGTTCACCAGCGCGCGGTGGTCTTCGGCCACGTCCGCCGCACGCTCTCCGGCGAGCTGCCGGCCGGCGGTGGTGACGTAGGCGGCCCGGTACGCGGCGACGGTCAGAGCCGCCGTTAGGCGGGCGTCGGGGCCGCCGATCGCGTCGGCCAGGGCGTTCTCCTCCTCCACGCCTTCGCGTGCCCGCGCTCGAAGTGCCGGGGAGTCGAGCACGATCTGCCAGAAGTGCGGGAAGGTGTCGCCGACGGCCGCCAGCGGGTGGCGCTCGTCGAGAAGCCGGAGGAGCAGCGCGCGCAAGCCGGTGAGCGGGGACGCGCCCTGCCCGCGGTCCCTCACCGCTGCGGAGAACAACTCGACGGCCTCGGGGATCCGATCGAGGAAGAGATCCTCCTTGCGCGGAAAGTGGTTGAAGACCGTCATCGTCGAGACGTTGGCGGCTTTGGCGACCTCGGCCACGGTCAACCCGGCATTCGCGGTCACAGCAGTAGGCACGGACTGCTCGCCTCCCACCGCGCTCCCCGCAAAGGGAAGAGGTGGTGGACGAGACAATCTCATCGCCCCTCCGGAGGTCCACCCCCGCGTGCGCGGGGAGCAGTTCCTGGTATTCGCCGCGATCCAGACCGGCATGGGGTCATCCCCGCGTGCGCGGGGAGCAGCCGGGGCGCAGCGCGAAGTACCTGGAGATCCCGGGGTCATCCCCGCGTGTGCGGGGAGCAGACTTCGTGAGCTGCAACTCTATGGCCGAAGAGGCTGGCTTCTGAGTAGTTTCATGGAATCCGACATTTCCGGGATGACGCGCATATCGGCTGCCCTGCTGCGTCACACGTCGGCATCGGCGGTGACGCCTGCACCGCTTCGAGCGGGACACGGTCGCCGGGCTCGGCGTAATCCAGCTGCCCTGAGCCGGGACTCGGCGGATATACTCGGGGCACCAACTGTTACTCAGGCGCGGAAGGCCCCCCACCTCGGTGGGGGGCCTTCTGTCTGTGCGCTGTTCCGCCTGCTCAGGCGACCTGGAGCTTCGGGCGGCCCGTCGAGGCCGGCGGGGCCTGGTGGTACGTCGGGAGCTTCAGGTTGGGGAGGTCCCCCGCCTGGATGCGGGCGAGGGCGGCGCGGAAAGCCGCCTCCATGGACTCCGGGGTCTCGTACTTCGCCGCCAGCGGGTGCAGCCGGTACGAGTTGCCGGTGCGCTCCTCACTGCGCGGCCGGAGCACGATGTTCAGCTCGCACAGCGGCGCCATGAGTCCGCTGACGGCCTGGGGCGTGACCCCGTACTCGGCCGCCATGTCCTTCTGCCGCACCGGCAGCGTCCCCCCGAACTCGCTGCGCGAGACGAGGTACTGGAGGAACTTGACGGCGGACCCGGACAACGGCAGCGCCCAGATGCGCTCCGCGATGATCGGAGACATGACGTTAGCCATGGAACAGCCTTCCTCGTGAGCGGGCGCCCGCGCAGGGGCATGGCAGAACTATCACCCGGTACGTCTCCTCGCGCGATAGCTCTCCTCGGGCACGATGCCGAGGTCCAGCTCCTCCTGGTGCGCGCCTTCCGGCCCCACCGCGTAGGGGAACACCTCGGCGTCGTGGTCGTGCCGGTCGGCGATGTCGGCCAGCACTTCCTGCTGGGACGTGCTGTTGCCGTGGAACCACAGGCGCACGTTGATCTGGATCCGGCCGTTGCCGGCCTTCTCCACCCAGTTGTAGCCGCACAGCGCCTGGACGGCCCGGTTGACCGTGGACCGCGTGATCATCTTGCCGCCCTTCTGCGCGGCAATCTTGTTCAGGCCGTCCGTGATCTCCTGCTGCGTGTACTGGGTGATGCCGGTCCCCGGCACCTGTCCTCCCGCGACGAACAGGAAGACGCACAGCTGGGACTTGGTGATGCTGTTCGCGACGGCCAGCTGCGCCAGCAGTTGCGTGAACCAGTTGCTGGCCAGGCTGTACCCGGCGCCCCCGGCCATGTCGTGGACGGTGCGCGGATCGGCCGCGTACTCGAAGGTGACTCCCTTGAGCTTGCGGCGGCCGCCGGGGTCGGCCGCTTCGGCGACCTTCTCCCCCAGCTGCTGGCCGAGGACGGCCAGGATGTCTCCGTACTCGGCGTCGTTGCCGGCAGCGGTGGGGGCGGGTACAGCCCGGGGCCCGCGCCGGCGACGGGCGGGCGGATCAGATGTCACAGGACCTCCTTGTTACTCAGGCGGTCCGAGACTATCCAAAAAATCAAGCAGTGCTTGTCTTTTGGCGGTTCGGCGCGTCGCGGAGGGCCCCGGATCCCGGGTCTGTTCGAACGGCGCGCGGAAAGTACACAGTACGTGAAGTTTTCTCGCCTCCAAGCCCCGAAAGTACACGACTCCTTGATTTAGGTTGCCGTGATGACGTCACATTCGTGTAGATGCCACGGATGTGGACGGGCTCTTCGAGCGCCTCGGCCCAACGCGCTGACCTGCGGCGTTCCCAAGCCGGTTGGGCTCCCCGAAAACTCAACTGGTGCTTGAGTTTTCCGCGAAATGTGCTCTCTAGGTACACATTTTGGGAGCCGAAATGTGTCCTGGGGGACACATCCCCTCCGACAAACATGCAGGTCACAGCCCTGCGGCGGCGGCGCCCTCTTACTAAAGAGCAAGGTGACGGACGGCCTTGGTCCAGCCGCCTTGTTTTGACAATTATCCGACTTCGTCCACTTCCTGACTCCCCGACACTCTTCGGGACACTCCTCACCGGACCCGACTGACACACCAGCCGACGCACCTTCACCTCACGCGAGCCGCAGTCTTCCGACAGCCTCAGCACCCGCACCTCAGCCCCGGCCGGTATCAACCACTGCTGCTCCTGGCCCTCATGGCCAGTGAGGGCGCCCAGCGCCCGAGGGGTGCACCGCCGACCGTCAGGGAGGCGGGGCAGGCCGTGAGGGGGAGCGGGTCCAGGGCGCCTGAGCGCCTGGCGAGGGGGTCTGGGGGGCGAGTAGCCCCCCATGCTGCGGCCGGTCCAGCGCGGCCTAGGCGCTGGCGGGGTCCAGGGGCTGGCCCCTGGGATTCACGGTGGTCAGGAGGAAATGGACAAGAGCCCGGATCGAGCAGTGGTCGTCGGGAAGTGATGGCCTCTCGCGCCGGCAGGTCGCCACCGCCAATAGGTCAATTCGGGACAACAACTTCCATACACAGCTGAGATGTTTCGGTGTGCCTCTTCGCCTTCCCCCAAGAAGGTTAGTAAGGTACCCGCATGACCGCTCCATACGATCCGGAAGTCAGGGAAAAGGTAGTCGCCAAGCTGCCCGCCTCCCTGCGGCAGGAACTCAAGGTCCGCGCCGCCCAGTTGGGCGTGGACATCCAGGACGCCGTCACCGAGGGCGTCCACGCCTGGCGTGCCGACGCCTCCGCGGCCACCCCCGTGGACACCTCCGGCGCCTCCTCCTTCTCCACCTACCTCCCCACCGGCCTCTACGGGGAGTTCAAGGAGGACTGCCGGGTACGGGAGGTCCCGTACAACCAGGGCCTCGCCCAGTCCATCCGGCTGTGGCTCGACACCCACCCCTCCCCCGCCGGGCGACGCCGTCCGTCCCACGAGGGCGCACGCCGGATCGTGGTCTGCAATCAGAAGGGCGGCGTCGGCAAGAGCGCCATCAGCAACGGGCTCTCCCAGGCCCTCGCCGAGACCGGTGCCCGCGTCTGCGTCATCGATTTCGACCCCCAGGGCCACCTCACCCGCCACCTCGGCGCCGAGATGCTCGGCATCAAGGAGCCGAGCCTCGCCAAGCACATGCTCGGCGAGATCGAGGGCCGGGTCCGTGAGCTCCTCGTCCCCATCGAGCACGGGGTGTTCGCCGGCCGCCTCTTCCTCCTGCCCTCCTGCAAGGACGCCTTCCTCCTCGACGCCCGGCTGGCCACCACGCGCCACGTCCGGACGAAGGAGACCGCGCTGGAGAAGGCCCTGGAGGACCTGGAGGAGGAGTTCGACTACATCGTCGTCGACTGCCCGCCCAGCCTCGGCTACACCATGGACACCGCGCTCTACTACGCCCGTACGCGCGAGGGCGAGGCCCCCAAGACCTCAGGCATCATCGTGCCCGTCCAGGCCGAGGACACCTCCGCCGACGCGTACGACATGCTCAGCGAGCAGATCGAGGACCTGGTCGACGACCTCGACATCGACATCGCGCAGCTCGGCTTCGTCGTCAACCTCTACGACAGCCGCAAGGGCTACGTCGTCACCTCCTCCCTCAACAGCTGGAAGGAGTTCGGGGACCCGCCGGTCATCACCGTGATCTCCGACCTGAAGGAGCAGCGCGAAGCGGTACGGGTCAAGCTGCCGCTGCTGCACTACGCGCCGGACTGCGAGCAGTCCGAAGCCATGCGCGAGATCGCCCGGAGGATCGCGGCATGAGCAAGAGCGACCTCCTCGGCACCGGCGCCGCCTTCAGCAACGCCCGCCGCACCGGCGGCCGCAGCGAGCGCGGCCGGGCCAAGGCCATCGCCCAGGGCGACGTGCCGGCGTACGAACTCATCCGGGTGCCCCTCGACCAAGTCTCCCCCACTCCCCTCAACCCGCGCCGCAACTTCGGCACGGACGAGGAGATGACGCGCTTCGGCGAGGAGCTGCGGCAGGCGCAGCTGTCCGCGTGTGTCGTGGTCAGCCGGAACGCGTACCTCGGCCTGTGGCCCGAGCACGACTCCCGCATCGGGGCGGCCGCGTATGTCCTGATCAACGGCGAGCGCCGGTTCCGCAGCGCCCTGCACGTGGGGCTGGAGTCGCTGGACTTCGTCGTACGGGACGACCTCGCGGCCTCCCGTACGGACTTCATCGACCACCTCCTCGCCGAGAACCTGGAGCGGGAGGACTTCGACGTCATCGAGCGCGCCCGCGGTGTGCAGCAGCTCGTCGACACCTGCGCGGAGCAGGGCAAGGAACACGGCGCGAAGTCGCGGGCGGCGGAGCGGCTGGGCAAGTCGCCGTCGTGGGTGACGAACCAGCTGGTGCTGCTGGAGCTTCCGGATGAGATCCAGGCGATGCTCAGCGCGGGGGAGATGCCGGAGCGGGACGGCCGGGCGCTCGCCCGCGCGGCGAAGGACCGCCCGGGCGCCGGCGCGGCCGAACTCCTGACCCTGCTGGACGCGACGAAGGTCCAGGAAGCCCAGGTCAAGGCGGTGCAGCGGGAGATCCTGCGGGAGGCACAGGAGCCCGCACCGGCCCGCGCGGCGGCCGAGCCGGCGCCGGCCGGGGGAGTGGCGCAGACGCCCGAGCCGGATCCGCAGCCGGCCCGACTTTTGTCCGCGGACAAAAGTCGGGAGCCCGAGGCACCCCCGGCGGCGCCCGCTCAGCCCGCCCCCGAGAGTGCCGAGCCGGTGCGGGCGACGGTGGCGGCGCCTGCTCCGGCCTCTGCTCCGGCACCTGTTCCGGTGACGCCGAGCGCGCCGGAGCCGGAGGGCGTCATCCCGTCCCAGGCGCGGAGCACGGAGGCGGCCGGCCCGCTGGCGTGGAAGGACCCGAAGGCGGTCTACGAGGCGATCCGCCTCAACATGTCGGCCGAGCACCGCGAGGAGCTGGCTCTGCTCCTGATGGACGAGAACCAGGACAGCTAGCAGCCAACCGCTCCGACTTTTGTCCGCGGACAAAAGTCGGAGCCCCCGCCCAGGGCCCCACCGCGTACGACGAACGCGGTGGGGCCTTCTGCGTCGGACTCTGCGCATGTCTGGTGCCTGGGGGAGTGATCACCCCTCCGCAGCGCCGGCCGAGCCTGCCACGGCAGGTCCGACCTCCGGGGGGAAGTGGGCCATGACGAGGGCCACTGCTTCGTCTGCAGTTTCCGTCTCGCCGATCACAGTGCCCCTGGGGCGGCGACTGCGGACGCGGAACCGTCCGTTGTGGAGAGGCTCGACGAACGGCACCTGGATGTCCCAGGGGTAGCTGGTGCAGCAGCTGAAGAGCAAGGCCCAGTGGCTGGTGAATGGGTAGAGCTGCCGCAGTCGGGGTTCTGCCCCAGCTGCCGAAAGGAGAGGGAGGATGCCCGGAAACGCGGCCCCGGGGTTGCGCAGGGAGTGCCGCTCGAGCGTCCATTGCCACACCAATGGAAGCGCCTGCCACGCCGCCTCCACCGTCTCGGCCGGACCACGCCGCCGAGCTGCGGCCATGTCGGGAAGAGCCGGCCTCGGCGGGTCGAGCAGCGGTGGTTTCGCAGGGGCGAGGTCATCCGAGGTCATGGCCCCAGTGTGACTCCCGCGCCTGAAGTCCTGTTCCCACGCGTGGGGCTTCCGAGGCCCCGACTTTTGTCCGCGGACAAAAGTCGAGGGGTTCAGAGCGGTAGTACCGGCCGGGTGGAGAAGTCCTCGTAGAGGCCCTCGCCGTCCGGGCTGTAGACGAACTCGGCCGTGAAGGGGTTGCGGTTGGCAGTGGCCAGGGGGAGCCATGCCAGGAGGTTGCCGTACCCGCCGCACACCGACTCGCCGCCGTCCCCGCCGTGCACCGCCGTAACGTCGCTGGTCAGCTCCATGCTGTAGGTGTCGTAGGCGATGTGCAGGCCGAACGCGTTGGGTTTGCTGTGCGGTCCGGTCAGATCGCCATAGGGGATACGGTCGAGCGGGCAGTCGTCGCCCCACCGGAAGAGGGTGGCAGCGCCTGCTCCGCACGCGTGCTCCCACTCGTCGGAGGTGGGCACCCGCAGGCCGCGCGCCGCCAGCACGGTCGGCATGTCGGCGGGGAGCTCGGTCAGGTCCTCGGTCTCCACGGCCATCAGCACCGTCGCCAGGGTGGCGGTCCGGTACGGGCTGAGAACCTCCGCCAGGTGGGCCCGTAGGTCGGGGCCGTACCCGAAGTCCTGCTCCAGGCTTGCCTCGTAGTCGGCGGTCTGTTCCGGCGTCGGCCGCCAGCTGTCCAGATCGAACCCGAGGGTCACTGTGCCGCCGGGTATCAAGGCAAACTCCTCACCGGCACGCTCAATCCGGACCCGGTGCAGCGGGGCACCGAGGTGCTCGACGGTCTCGACGGAGGTCACGCGGCCTTCCACCAGGTCTGCCGCCTGCTGGGCGATGCGGCGGGCGGTGGGCAGGTCGGCGGACCGCCACTGGTCGAGCGTGAGTTCGGCGAGAGACATGGACCGCAGTGTGGCACGGGGGTCCGACACAGGAGGCGAGCCGCCGGCGGGGGCGGGGTACATCCCCGGCCCCCGCCGACGTCCTCAGCGCGGGCCGCGGCGCCGCATCAGGATCGTCAGCGTCGCCCGGGCGTCGCGCCGGCGCTCCGGGCTGCGGGAGAGGACGGAGGCCGCGGCCACCGTGACCATGGCGGCGGTGTAGGCCAGGCCGGTGGCGGCGGTCAGCGTGGCCGCGTCGTGGATTACTGACGGCAGGACGGACATGCGGATCCCCCTCGGGAGAGTCGCCCGGTGGTCTTGTCCCGCCGGGCTTCGGTCCCACAGGTATGCAGCGTCCGGAGACTGTCCGGCGATGTCCGGACGGCCCGCAGCCCGCCAAGTGCGCTGCTCAGGACGGGAATGGCGGGGTTTCCGGTGAAGTTCCGGGGAAGCCCGGTTGGGGCCCTACCTCTTCCGCCAGGCTCGGAGGGGACGGGCAGCTTGGCGGATGAGGATCACCCGCCAAGCAGAACCGCTGTGACCTGTCCTGGCGATCATCGGGCAGGGCGCCTCGGTGTTACCTTGCCTCGGGATTCCGGAAGGGGGGCCGGCACGTGGGCAGTGACCTGCGGAGCGCGGCTGTGGCGGCGCTCAGCGAACTGGGACGAAGCGCTGACTGGCGTGACCGGGCAGATGCCGGCCACAGCCTGGCAGGGTACGCCGAGATGCCGGAGGCCCTGGGGCCACTGCTGGAGCTTGTGCTCGACCCCGGCGACACCTTTGTCACCCGGCGCACCGCACAGGGCTTGCTGCGGCGAAACGACAGAGCAGGGCTGTCGATCGTCGCGTCCGCCCTGGCGGTGGCCGAACCGAACCACAGCGATTGGATCCACACCGCGGTCGTCGACGTATGCAGCATCTTCTCCGCGGACCTGGAGGAGGCGCTACGCCTCTGCGAGGAAATGCTGCTGGACCCCGACGATCGCGTGGCCCTGGGGGCCCGTCGGCTGCACGAGGTCCTGGCAGACATCGATCCTGGCTTTGTTGGTGAGTAGTCGCACGAGGCTTCGTGAGCATCCTCAGTGCTCACGGCTCCTCGACCACCACCAGCCGCCCGCCGTGAAGGCGTTCACCGGCCCAGGATTCGGCAGGGTGCGACGCTCGAACTCATCGTCGATGCGAGCAATCAGCCTGCCGAGGTCGCGCCGGGCACCGCCAGGGAGGTGAAGCATGACCTCTTCCAGATCATCGCGGGCATACTCGACCTCCAGTCCGGGCTGCCAGACCTGGGATGCGTTCAGATAGCGGCCACGTTGCCTGAACGCCCACTCGAAACGGGCGACCGCGTCAGCAACCGCGCCGGGCCACATCCGCTCATCCTCGACGCGGCGGACAGCTGCACGAGTCCTCGCGGAAACGTCCCGGATCCGCCGAACTACGACGTGTCTGCGAGGCCGCCACCGCTCAGCACGGACGGCCTTCGGGCGCCTACGCGGCATCGCCCTTTCTGATCAACATGCTGTCATCCTGCCACGAACGCAGCCGACATCACACGCACGATCGAGCCCCGCCGACCGGGACGTGTTCGGCCCGATCACGTGACTACGCTGTGGCCGACGACAGCCGAACCACGCTCTGTCGGATGTGGTTCGGATGGCACCAGCGGCGGTCGTAAGGGTCCGCGTCATCGCCCCCTCGCGTACCTGCGGAGCGGAGCCCGGTCCGTCGGACCGGGGTCTCACCGGCAGGGTGACGCTCACGGCGTCCTGCGCGCCCTGCGCGTGGCACGCAGCAGGACACCCAGCGTGCGGTGTGCCGCAGTGCGGCGCCAGGCGTGGCGAGACCAGACGGCGGGCAGCACGACGCCCAGAAACACGAGAACGAACGCGGCTACGACGAGAGCGGTCAGCGGGGGCGCGGCATTGCCCACCAGCTGGACGATGTCGGCGAAGTGCACGGAAACCTCCTGGAGGAAGAAGATCGGTGAAGGCCGCGTCCGGGACCGATGCACCCGGAGCAGTGGTCATGACCGTGGCCGTCCGCCCGGGTGTCCGTCTGCCTTCCGTCGCAGGTTGGACAGTTGCCCTGCCGGGGAGCAGGTGCCCGCCCTAGGCTGCGCAGGTGTCCACCCATGACCAGGTGGACACCGAACAGTGGGGAGGAGCACATGACGTTCACCGTGCCGCAGCAGGAAAGAGACCCTGAACAGTCGTTCCTGCAGGCTCTGCGCGCACTCGGTGACTGGCATGGTGCGCACCGGGAACGGCTGCCCTCCGTACGAGCCCTGGCACGCCACCTGAACGCGTCTCCGACCACCGTCGGAAAATGGCTCGAGGGCGCACAGGCTCCCCAACAACCCGAACGCCTCCTCGAGCTGATCGGTCACCTGTCCAGCTGTGCGGCGGCAGCCGGTATCGCACTCCCCGACCCACCTGACCTGCTCGACGCCGACGCCTGGCGCCAACGCCAGGCAGCCCTTCACGCGCACCGCACCCACACCGTGCGCGAAGGCGTGCGCCGTGCCCAGTCCGCTGCCGCCCTGGGCCAGGAGGAACTGCGCGCACGCGCCGCGGCGCTGCCGGACAAACCTCGGCCGCTTGACCAATGGACTGCCGCGCAGCTGGGTGTCCACGCCGCCGTCGCGGGCGGTGCGGCTGTCACGGCCGGGTTCGTACTGCCGGCCTACGTCGACCGACCGCACGACGCGGAGCTACGCGCCCATCTGGCGTCCGCGGCCGACGGGGCCGACTCCGTCATGGTGGTGGTGCGCGGACCGTCGTGCGCAGGCAAGACCCGCACCGCGTACGAGGCCGTGAAGAGGACCCTGCCCGACTGGCGCCTCGTCTTCCCGAAGGGGGCCGACAGCCTGCTGGCCCTCCTGGCAGCCGACGCCCTGGGCCCCCGCACGGTGCTGTGGATGAACGAGGCGCAGGAGTTCCTGCTGGGCCCGGCCGGGGAAGCCGCCGCGGCGGCGCTGCGCCGCAGGCTGGAGCAGCCCGGGCCTGTGGTGGTGATGGCGACACTGTGGCCCGAGTACCACCAGACCCTCACCTCCGGCCCCCTCTCCCATGCCGAGGATCCCCATCCGCACGCGCGCGCCCTCCTGACGGCTGTGGCTGCGGTCGATGTACCTCCTGAATTCACGGCGGAGGCCCTGACGCGGCTGCGCGTCTCAGACGATCCATCACTGAGGGTGGCCGGTCGGACCAGTGTCGGCGCACGGGTCACCCAGACCCTGGCCGCCGGCCCCCAACTGATCGCCCACTGGCAGCATCCCGCCGGACCTGCCGGCCGCTACGGCAGCGCGCTCATCACCGCCGCCATGGACGCCCGCCGGCTGGGCTGCACCTCTGCTCTACCTCTGGCCCTTCTGGAGGAAGCCGCCCCGGGCTATCTCAACAGCCAGGAACGTGCCGCTGCCTCCGACGACTGGTTCACGGACGCACTGGCGTACGCCCGTACCAAGGTCAAAGGCGTTGCCGCAGCCCTCGAACACGTCCCGCGCCCCACTGGCATGGGCGCGCTGCCGGGCGTATGCACCCTTGCGGACTACTTGGATCACCACGCCCGCTCCTCGCGGCGGTTCCAGGTCCCACCGGACAGCTTCTGGGACGCGGTCCTGCACCACGCCCAGTCCATCAGCACCCAGGACCTGCTCGCCCTGGCCGGGGCGGCGGAGGACCGGTGGCGTCTCCGCCGGGCCTTTCAGCTATACGAGCAAGCCGCGGAAGGCGGCGGCAGCAGCCGGGCTCTCACCGCTCTCGCTCGGCTGCGCCAACAGACGAAGAACCACGAGGAGGTAGAACGGCTCTACCAGCGGGCCGCCGACGCCGGTGACCCGGCCGCCCTCATCGTGGCCGCCAAGCGTGCGAAGAAGATTGGTGCACCTCTGGAGGCGGCACGCCTGTACCGCCTTGCGGCCGACGCAGGCAGCAGTCAGGCCTGGGAGGAACTGGTGCTGCTGGAGCTCCAGGAGAACGGTGTGGCGGGAGCGGAGGACGTTGCCCGGCAGGCCGCAGGGGCAGGGCATCCAGAGGCCGTGGACTGTCTGCTCGGACCGGACACACCGCTCGACGCGGACACGACCGCGCACCTGATGCAGATCGCTGCAGACACCGGCCGACACCAACTGCAACGGGAGCTGGCCAGACGCTGGCACGAGGAGGGCTACCCGGCAGAGGCGGAACGCCTGTACCGGATCGCGGTGGACGCCGGCTCCACGCTCGCCCTGCGCGATCTCTCTTTGCTCTGCGAGGAGGCCGGCAGACACGACGAAGCCGAGGATCTCGCCCTGCAGGCCGCAGTAGTGTCCCAGGTGTTCCAGGGGGGCTTGAGCAGGGACGAGCGTCCGCGCTGGCCAGCAGGCCGTGGGCCCTTGCAGGAGCTGGCCCGCTCTCGGGCCGATGCGGGCGATCTCGAGGAAGCGGAACGCCTCTACGAAGTTGCCGCCGAGACCGGGGATCCGGACGCCTTGCGCTACATCGCCCGACGACGGGAGGACGACGGAGAGCTCGAGGAAGCCGCTCAGCTGTACCGGCGGGCCGCAGAAGCCAGAAACGCCCACTTGCGGCGCAGGCTGCTGCCGTTCATCAAGGATGCTGCGCTGCGGCAAGAGTTGGCGCACGTTTTTCAGCAGAGAAGTATGCAGCCGCAGGCCCTCCGAGACCTGGCCATGATGGAAGAACGTGCCGGCAACATGCACGAGGCGGAGCGTCTGCATCAGTTGGCCGGTGGGCAGACACACCAGCTCCTTCGGCTGCGGATCGAGGCCAAACAGTGGCAACAGGCTGAAGACATCGCCGCGGAGCTCGCGCGCGCCGGAGACACCAGCCCGTTGTGCATCCTCGCCTTCGCCTTCGAAAAGGAGGGAGAGGAGGACCGGGCAGCACACCTCTACCAGCAGGCATCCGATGCCGGCGACACCATGGCGGCCGCTCCGCTGGTCCGCCTCATGCGTAGAACCTGGGGTCCCAGCCATCCGCGCTCGGTGGACAAGCCGAGCCACGGCCGTCCGCCCTCACCCGAGCAGCTGGTGATGGCAGAACACCTGGCGCGACGGAACGCGGACGCGGGAGAAAGCTCCCTGCTGCATCAACTGGGCAGAAGGAAGGACGTGGGCCCGGACATAGAGCAGCTCTATCAGTACGGGCTCGAAGCGGACGGGACCATCTCACTCCCCTGGTGAGCACAAGCTGCCTGGGAGGCCCGACTTTTGTCCGCGGACAAAAGTCGGGGCCGTGCCGTGCATCCTTCCGGCAGGCTGGCCATCGGTGTCTGGAGGTCCCGTCTCATCGGACCGTGACCGCTTTCGCCGGCCTCGGATGGCCATCCTGTTCGCCTCATCCAACCTTGATCATCGCCAGGGGCGCCTTGTGGCCCGGGCCGCGTACCCTCGGCTGCGTGCCTCGCCATTCGAAGAAGCCCCGCCGCCTGGTCGCCGACGGGCGCGTGTACATGTGGACGATGCGCCACAACCACCAAAAGGACCACGACGGCCGGTCCGTGGACTGCCGCCAAGTCCTCACCCTGACCCCGCAGCCGGCCGGCACCGGCGGCCCGCTGCGCATTGTCTTTGCCGACGGGCCAGGCCGGTACGTCCCAGGCGGGGCCCCCTTCGGCTCCGGGGACGTGGGCTTCACCCAGGGCGCAGACCTGAACCTGCACGAACCGGGCGCGGTCCGGGCGCTGCTCGACGTGGTGCTGGCCGGCGGGTGGCAGCCGGGGGAGCGGCGGGCGGTGGAGGTCGACGGCTGGCCCCTTCTGGAGGCGGCGGCCGCTGCGCGAGCCTCAGGCGCTGGTTTCGAGGGCCCGCAGGGGTGACTCCTTTTCGCCTGCCTGCATAAGGCGACCAGCTCGGCACCACGCTCCGGGACCAGCCCCTGAGCTTCGACCCGGCGTGCCGTCGGTACGCCCTGCGCAATGTCGTGTCGGGCCGCGGTATCGCAGTCCCCGCCGACCGCAACTACGCGGACACTGACGAGGTCACCTGGTGACGGTCATGATCCTCACCCAGTGCCCGGCTGGCCTCCGCGGGTTCCTGACCCGCTGGCTCCTCGAGATCTCGCCTGGCGTCTTCGGCGGAGGCCATCGGCACGGGTGCGACGTTGTCGGAGGAGGTCAAGCGGTACGCCGGCAACGGGCGCGCCCTACTCGCGTACACCAGCAGCAACGAACAAGGACTCGCCTTCGAGACCCACGACCACAAGTGGCAACCGGTCGACCGGGAGGGCGTTACATTGATCCGTCGCCCCACGGACCGCACCCCCCAATCGCCACCACCGGTGACGCCGGGCTGGAGCGAGGCAGCCAAACGCCGCAGCTTCAGCGGGCTGTTAGAGAGCGGCCTACCCTAAATGTCAGACTCCGTAGAAGTGCTGAAAGACCGGCCACATGGCTCTTGAACCTGCAGGTCACGAAGCCTGTTCCCCGCACCCGCGGGGATGACCCCATGGCGTGCAATGTCTGCCAGGCACGCGCTCGCTGCTCCCTGCCCCCGCGGGGATGACCCGGCCACGAGCCGCGCCCTTATTGGTGAACTCAACCTGCTCCCCGCACTCGCCGGGATGATCCCCTTCGGTGGCTGGCAGTTGTCGTGCAACACGAGAGAGTCAGGGGCCGGCGACATGACGGGTGGCAGTGGTGGACCTGCCCCCTTGGGTCTTCGTGCTGCCGCCAAGGCAGTGCGGACATACAGTGACGCGCGAGGCCCTGCGGGGCCGTACGTGAGACAGGCAGGCTCCAGCATGAAGAAATCGGCTCGGACCGAGTGGTGGGAGCAACTGCCGGCGGGGATCCGTGGCGAGATCGACGGGTACGTCCTTCGAGACGACAGGCACTCGGCGATCCACGTCGTCGTCGATGTCGGCCTCGTCCGTGATGACATCGGGATCGGTACTGCTCAGTTGATCGTTGGTGACCGTTACGCCCACTACGGCGACAGGATCGCCCGTGCCCCGGGCAGCCCCCTCGATCTGGAGTCTTTGGCCTACCGCGCCGACGGCGCTGCTGGTCGCATCCTGGCGATCGAGGCGATTTGGGAGGGCGACGCCGTCCGCGAGTGGTTCGTGAGGCTGCTGGCCATCACCACTGACCCCGAAGAGGAGCACCCGTTGGCCACCATCTACACGAGCACGGCCAAACGGCACTTTGGTGAAGATGTCGACCGTGGCGAGCTGCACCCGGCGGGGGTGGCCGCTGAAAGGGCGGGCAGCGCCCTGGCCACCCACCTTTCAGTTCCGTTTCACTTCGCCAGTCCGGGCACTCCAGACGACGAAGCTCCGCGCTGGCAGCTGCCCAAGCCGAGTGAGACCGGCATTTAACGCGCTTATGTTCGACTGCTGTTACGGGCCCTCCGGGGTGGCGGTGGCTTCGTCGTACGCGGCGAGGGTGCGGGAGAGGGTGGAGCGGCCGACGCCGAGATGGTGGGCGATGGCGGTAACGGATTCGTTCGCGTCGCGTCGCGGCGGCGGAGGGCGACTGCGAGCTTGTCTCCGTCGACCGCGGGTGGGCGGCCGCCGTGGTTGCCGTCGGCCGCGGCAGTGTCCAGGCCGATCAGGGTCCGCTCGTGGATGAACTCCCGCTCGACTTCCTCTATCGCGGCGAAGGCCATGAACAGCACCTTGCCGGCGCCCTGCGGGTCGTACAGGCCGGAGAGCGGGCCGGCGAGGATCTCCAAGCGGTGGTCGCGCTCCGCCAAGTCCTGCGCGGAGGTGATCAGCTCGACCATGTTGCGGCCGAGCCGGTCGAGCATGGTGATGGTGAGCGTGTCGGCCGGGCGCAGGTCGGCGAGCGCGGCGATGTACTCGGGGCGGATCTTCTCCCTGGTGCCGATCTTCTCGACGTGGATGCGGATGCAGCTGGCTGCCTTACTGGCTCCACAGCGACAACCTGTGCTGTCGGGCGACATGGGAATGTCAGTGGCCCGCGACATCGAGCGCGTCAGTGGCATCTTGCAGAAGGGACTCCTCGCGGCGACGCTCGTACCTCCGGAGGTAGTCCTCGAAAACCGGCACGTTGGTGACGCTGCGGCCGACAAGCTCGTACCAGGACAGCCCTTGCGTGTTGCACAGCTGGCATAGGTAGCCGCGGACGCACTTCCCGCATGAGGGGCCGCGGGATGGGCAGCAGGCGCTGTCATGGTCGATGTGAAAGGCGTTGTCCCCTTCCTGCCACTGCCGCTTGCAGATGTCGCAGCGGTGGTCACGGGACTCACGGAACTCTCGGACTGCCTCCATCGACGGGAACTTGAACCGCTTCATGAGCACGTAGTCCGGCTGACAAGTGGCGCAGTAGGTCGACCGTCCGCCAAGCTGGGGCGACGAGCGGCCGAACTCTGCGAGGGGCTTGACGTCCTTGCAAGCGGGGCACCGCTTCAGGCCGGCTTCCAGCAGCAAATTCGCCTCATCCTGGCTGATCCGCAGGGTGAACAGGGGCACCAGCTCGCGGCCTCGATCGTCCTGCTGGTAGTGGGCGTTGCACAGCCCCCTGCCGACCGTGGGCAGACCGCACGGTGCGTTGGATTCTTCCGGCCCCGGCCCGGTGCAAAACTCCGGCATGGTCCGCCGCCGCTGCCGGATCGGGCGCAGGTCCTTGCCGGCCGCGCGCTGCTGATTGTGAGCGTCGCAGAGCTTGTTGGAGCGCATAGGCCGTTCACATGGCGGGTACAGGGAGGACCCTGGCGGGAACGCCGTGCATGTCTTGCCGACCATGATGGGAGCGGGCGACTGAGAGGTCTGGATGTCCGTCACGGCCGGAGGGTATAGGGCGGGTCTGACACCGCACCCGCTGCAGGCATGGAACGACGGCTCCGTGACTGTCGGGCGCAGAGTAGATGTCAGTGCGGCGCAGGGTTTCGTAAGTGGCGCGTCGCAGGTCAACTGCTCCAGCGGGCCACGATGGCGTGATTGACGCGGAAGAGAACGTCGCACTCCGCGCAGTACGCACTGCCGAAGACGTAGGTCAGCTTGCTCGCGACTTCGTGCTGACCATCGGCGAGAGCACGCGCGTGAAGCCGCTTGGCCATCCCTTCCAAGGAGGAGGGGTCTGCGGGCTGCAACTCCCTACGGTGCCCAGCAGCCTCGTTCATGTAGGAGCCGTCGGTCGTTGAGAAGTAGCCGTACTCGCCGAACACCACGAAGTTCTCGGCCTCGCACACAGGGCAGGGAACCTCGAACTCCTCACCGCTGAGACCGTGCAGTTCCTCCCCCCACACCTCGACTCCCTCGAAAGCCAGCAGGGCTTCCAGCAGTTCCACATAGCGATCTGGACTGCCGGTCAGCGACGGATGGCGCAGTGCCCGCTCCACCAGCTCGATCAGCTCAGCGATCTCGGCAGCGTAGGCATCTTTTGGATCAGGCGTCCCGTAGGGCCGGTCGGTGCTGGCAACGATGGAAGCGGCCAAGAGCAAGGGCATGGTTCGGTCTGTAGCCGTCAACTGGCGCGCCTTCTCGGCGAGCGCGGGCAGGGCGGCGTAGCTCGCGGGGTAGACCGTTCCTTGGTGGCACAGGCGGGACCAGAGCTCGTTCCACGCGGGACTCTCCGGATCGGGCCCGGCTGCCTTGAGGAGGCCGGGCACGTCTTCGGCGGTGCCGTAGGCATGGGTGAGCTGAGACCAGTCCGTCATAGGGCTGATCAAAGCAGACGCTTCCAGCATCAAAGACTGCGCCCTGGTGTCGGGCGACGGGAGAGAGTCAGTGGTCGGCGGCGTGGCGTGTGGCAGCTCTGGGGCCTCTCTGGATCTTCGTGCTGTGGTGAACGCGGTGCTGGACGTACAGTGACGCGCGGGGCCCTGCGGTGAGGGCCGCGTGGGGAACAGGCAGGCTCTGCATGATGCGGAAACCGGACCGGACCGCCCGGTGGGAGCAGCTGCCGGCGGGGATCCGCGACCAGATCGACGGGTACGTCCTTCAGGACGCCATGCTCGCGGCGATCCGTGTCGTCGTCGATGTCGGCCTGGTCCGTGATGATGTGGGGGTCGGTACTGCTCAGCTCATCGTCGGCGACCGCTACGCCCACTACGGCGACAGGATCGCCCGTGCCCCGCACAGTCCGCTAGACCTGGAGTCCTTGGCCTACCGTGCTGGCGGCGCCGCTGGCCGCATCGTGGCGATCGAGGCGATCTGGGACGGCGACACCGTCCACGACTGGTTTGTGAGACTGCTGGCCATCACCGCCGAACCCGCGGAAGACCATCTGCTGGCCACCATCTACGCGAGCACGGGCAAGCGGTACCTAGGCGAGGACGAGGACGGTAGCCCACGTCATCCGGCGGCGACTGCCGCTGAAAGGGCTGGTAGCGGTCTGGCCGCCCACCTTTCGGTTCCCTTCCATTTCGCGAGTCCGGACACTCCGGACGACGAGGCTCCGCGCTGGCAGCCAACCATGTTGAGCGAGCCCGGCCTTTAGCGGCTATTCGGTCGGCTTCGGTTTACGGGCTCTCTCGGGTGGCGATGGCTCCGTCGTACGCGGCCAGGGTCCGGTAGAGGGTTGAGCGGCCGACGCCGAGGTGCCGGGCGATCGAGGTGACGGATTCGTTGGCGTCGCGGCGCCGTAGCGCGACGGCGAGCATGTCGCCGTCGACGGCTGGCGGGCGGCCGCCGTGGTTGCCCTTCTCGGCGGCGGTATCCAGGCCGGTCAGGGTCCGTTCGTGGATGAACTCCCGCTCGACTTCCGCCACCTGATGCTCGCCGCCACCGACCGCACGATCCAGAAGGACGGCATCAGCTTCCGCTCCCTGACCTACGTAGCCCCCGAGCTGTACGGGCGCGGCGGCCAGCGGGTACAGATCCGGTACATGCCGCACGACGACCGGCAGATCGAGGTCTACGCCGGTGCCGAGCACGTGTGCACCGCGTACCCGACCGGGCAGCTCACTCCCGAGCAGACCGAAGCGTTCCGCGCCCACGCCCGCGCCGAGGCCGAACGCCTGGGCCGCGAACGACCCCGCCGACCGCCTACCGACCTGGCTCACCCCCACCGTCTGCCGGGCCCTGCGTGCCACTGTCGCCACCGACGCGGCGGCCGTCACCGTCCTGTCCCTGCACCTGTCGGCCGCCCCCGACCGGTTCGCCCACGTGCTGTGCCGCAACGTCGACGAGGACGGCCACTACCTGTACCTGCCGACCTTCAGCGACAACGCCGTCTACCTACGTACCGACTGGGCCGCCGAACTCGACCACAACGAGGACGACGAGTGCCCCAGCTACGGACACACCACCGGCAAGACACCCCTGCCCCCGTACGCCGCCGAGATCCTCGCCGCCCAACTCGCCCACCGCCGCGCCGAAGGCTCCGGAACCCGCGGCCACCTCTTCGTCAACTACCAGGACCCGGCAACGGCGGCCTCCGAACGCACCCTGACCGAGCTGATCCTGCGCACCTGCCGCCGGATCGGCATCCACCCCCACTGGCTCCACCGCGGCGCGTGCCGCGAGGACGGACAGATCGGCGCCGGCCCCACCCCCCACACCGACTGGATGACCGCCCGCCGCCTCACCGTCACCGTCCTCGACGACCAGGGCGGAGACCTGTGAACTGCTGGTACCAGGCACCGCCGCGCAGGCGGCAGCCCCGCGGCTGGGGAACCGAAATCCGCCGCCGCCTCCACAGCGCCGGCATGACCAGCTGGGAACTCGCCGACCTCCTCGGCGTCCACGAGAACGACATCCGGCTCGACGCACTGCCCAACCAGCCGCTGCACGTCGTCCTCGAACTAGCCAGGCTCCTGGACCTCCATCCCGCCGACCTCGCCCCGTTCGCCGAAGAGGTCTACCGCCTGCCGCGTCACCACCAGGTCCAGCAACCGCACGACCCCGCAGCCGAAGCCGACGCGACCGCCGTCCTCGGCGCTCTCGCGTACGCCGGACGCCCGCTTACCGCCGACTACCTCGCCGACTGCTTGCACTGGGACACCGACCGAACCATCGAGGCACTCGACCACGCCTGGGCCAACCCCGGCCTCGGAGGGCCGTACGCCCTGCGCCGGGTCGCCCCCGCGCACTTCACCCTCGCCCCACGTATGGACGTCCTCACCGACGACCAGATGAACGCGATCCACCCCGGCAACCACACCGCGACTTGGCGGAAGCCTGACGGATCACACCGCCGGCCCCTCCAGTACGACGTCCTCAGCGACCTCGACGCCGAAGTCCTCTACCAGGCCTGGCACGACGGCTCCGTTAGCGCCGGCAGGGGCGGCCCTTGGTCCTATGCCGTTGCCGGCCTCATCGACGCGGGATACCTCACCGTCACCACCGAGGGCGACACCGTCCTGGCCGACGCCGTCCAGTACAGCCTCCGCGCCATCGACACCGACGACGTCAATCCCTACTGACAGCCCTCGTGTCGCCGACCACTGACACGTCATGTCGCCAGCCGCTGACATCCAGCTGTCGTCCGACAGCCTGATTCCGGCCGCTCGATCACCTCGCGCCAGCGCCGTGCCCTGTCCTGGACCAGCAGCCAAGAGGGGCCCGCGGATGTGGGAGCTGGGGTGTTTGCAGTCGGCGATGTTCCGACTTTGAATGATCTTTAGCACTCCAGGTATCTTTGATACGCGATCATGGACCGTGATGCAGGGGCGCGCCAGATGAGGGGGTGGGAAGGTGGGGTACGCGACACCCATCTACGCCCCCGAGCAGGTCGAGTACCGGCTGAGCGAAGACTGCGGATGCGACCGGGCCGAGGACGCTCAGGTCGAGTACCGGCTCGCCGGGGAGAGCACCCTTCGGTGGATCGGCGGCGGTCTGGCCGAGCTGGGTCTGGTCGCCGGCGGGCGCGTCGATCCGGGCGCCGCTCGCGCGCTGATGGACGGTCGGGACTGGCGTACCGGCGAGCAGTTGGTCGCGCGGAAGCAGGCCCTCGATCCGCGGGGGAAGGTGATCGCGCGGGTGGTTGTGGACGCTCTCGCCGAGGCCGCGGCCACCGCAGGGAAAACGGTTTCGGAGTACTTGGGTCGGCCCGCGTTGGCCAAGCGGTTCGGGCAGGCCGAGCGCGGCATCCTGCGCGACGGTGAGACGCACCTGCTGCCGCTGGCCGACGCCGAGCGCCTGGCCGCGGCCGCCGGGCTCGCCCTCGACGAGCTGTACGGCACGGACACGGTGGCCGAGGCCCGCAAGTGGATGGGGCACCGCGTCGATGTCGGCCTGCGCGGCGTGGACATCACCCTGGACCTGCCGAAGAGCATCTCGGTGGCCTACGGGCTGGCCGGTGCCGAGCTCGCCGGGCGGATCGAGGAGGACTGGCTGGCGTCCGTCACCGAGGCCGTGCACGCGCTGGAGGAGTGGGCGGCGTACGGGATGGCCGGCCACCACGGGGACGGCCGGCAGGCCGAGCGGGTGGAGACGTCCGGGCTGATCGGCTGGACGACGCTGCACCGTTCCGCGCGCCCGGTGGACGGTTCGCCCGGCGACCCGCACCTGCACGTCCACGTGAACATCGCGCACATGGCGAAGTGCGTGGACGGCAAGTGGCGCACGATCGCGGGCGGCGGCGAGGACCTCCACCGCTACGCCCACCTGGTCAACGAGATCGCCGAGGGACGGCTGAGGGCGAGGCTGGCGGAGACGTTCGGGGCCCGTTTCGAGCGCTCTGGGACCACGGGGGCGTGGGAACTCGCGGGAGTCGACGAAGGACTGCGCGGTGCGTTCTCCCGCCGCCACCGGCAGGTCATCGACCTGGCGGGCGAGGGCGCCTCACGCGAGCAGCAGAAGGCGGCTGCCCGTAAGAGCGCGGAGGCCAAGGAGGACGCCGGCCCGGGCGCGCCGAGGGAGGCCTGGCGCACCCGGGCGGCCGCCGTGCTCGGCGGCGGCGAGGCGGCGGTCAACGCCATGGTCGCGGCAGCGCTGCCCGGATGGGGCGGATCGGCTCCGCCGCTGTCTGCGGGAGGTGGCCCGCAGATGCCGAGCCCGGCCGAGATCGCAGCTCAGATCTGGGACGCCGAGCACGGGCTGACCGCGTCCCGCAAGACCGTTTCCCACACGCACGTGATGGCGGCCGTCGCCAAGACGTTGCCCTACCTGCTGTCGACGCAGCAGCTGACCGCCCTGACGGACGAAGTCCTCGCGGTGGGCGGCCACGCGGTCCGCCTGGCCGACTCCAACCGCGGGCACCACACTCACCGGCAGCGGTACACGCACACCACGGTCGTGGCTGCCGAGCAGGACATCATCGAGTGCGCCGCGGCCGGCCTGGACCAGCACCTGGCCCAGCTGACCACCGAGGCCGCCGAGATGACGCTCGCCTCCGTCGAGGTCGCCAACTCCACCGCCGACCGCCCCTTCACGTTCAGCGCCGAGCAGCGCGCCGTGGTGATGCGGTTGCTGACCGCCGGTCACGCGGTCGACGCGGTCATCGGAGTCGCCGGCGCCGGCAAGACCACCCTCATGCAGGCCGCCCGTACCGGTTGGGAGGCCGCGGGCCTGCGCGTCGTGGGCGCCTCCACCGCCGCCGTGGCCGCCGCGAACCTGGCCGCCGAGGCGGGGATCGAGTCCCGGACCATCGCCGCGTGGACCCACGAGGTCAGCGGCGGCCGCGGCCTGCACGGGGTCGGCGTACTGGTCATCGACGAGGCCGCGATGGTCGACGACCGGGCGCTCGCCGCGCTCCTGCGGCACGCGGACGGCACCGGCACCAAGGTCGTGGCCGTCGGCGACCCGCTCCAGCTCCGCGCGGTCGGCATCGGCGGCGGCTTCGCCCGCATCCACCGCATCGTCGACGGCCTGCAGCTCACCGAGAACCGCCGTCAGCGCGATGTCGTCGAGCGGGCCGCCCTGCAGGACTGGCGCAGCGGCGCCCGTACGAGCGCACTCGCCGCGTTCGCCGACCACGGCCGTGTGCACGCCGAGGACACCGCCACCGAGGCCTTGACCTCGATGCTGGCCGCCTGGAACGAAGCACGCGCCCGCTGGGCCGGTGACCCGCACGGCCAGGTCTGCGAACTCCTGCTGCTCGCCGCCCGCCGAGCGGACGTCGCCGTCCTCAACGCGGGCGCCCGCGCCGCCCTGGTCGCCTCCGGCGAGCTGGAGCAGGGGCGTACGTACGCGGTCGCGGGCGGCGGACGGATCGACTTCGCGGCCGGGGACCTGGTCCACATCCGCCGCAACGACTACCGCAGTCGGCGGGACGAGGCCGCGGTCGATGTCCTCAACGGGTTCCGGGGCGTGGTCCTGGCGCTGGACGAGCGCAGAGGCGTACTCGTCCAGTGGCGCCGCCCCCGTCCGACCGGCGGGTTCGCGATGTACGAGGCCTGGATGTCGGCCCGCGACATTGCAGAGGGGCGCCTCACCCACGCCTACGCGATGACGATCGGCTCGGCCCAGGGCCTCACCGCCGCGGTCACCATCGCCTACGGCCTGCACGCCGACTCCCACAGCCTCTACCCGGCCCTGTCCCGAGCCCGCCGGGAGAGCCACCTCCACCTCCCGCTCGACGAGTTGGAGGACCACCCCACCCGCGCCGCTCTCGGACCGGTCCGCACGGATGCCGACCGCCTGGACCGGGCAGTTGCCGCCTACGGACGCATCCTCCAGGCCGACGCCGTTGCCGACGGCATCATGGTCACCGACGAGCTCACCCGCGTCCGAGTCCCGGCCGCCCGGACCCTGGTCAGGGAAGAGCCCGCGTACACCCCATGGCAGCAGCGCCCGTACGGGCACCTGCCCGCGCAACACCTGACCGCCCGCGCGGCCGAGGCGGGCGCCGCCGCGCAGCGCGCGGAGGATATGGCCGCCGAGCACGAGCGCCAGGCCGGCGTTCAGCAGAGCCGCCTGGACGCGCCCGTCACCCCGGGCGGAGCCTTCGCCGCCGAGGCGTACGAGGTCCTGTCCCGTGCCGGCGCCTGGACGCAGCGGGCACGGGAGGAAGCGGAGCGCCACGCGGCGGCGCTGCGGCACGCCGAGTCGATGCGGCACGTCCTGGAGCGGATCGAGCAGTCCGCGCAGAAGGGCCGGCTCGCACTCCGACTGGCCGGCACCAGCCGCAAGGAGACCGCGGCGCTGGCCACCCAGTACGAACAGCAGCGCGCGGCCGCGGCCGACGAGGCCCAGCGGGCCTCCCGCGCCTCCGCCCAGGCACTGCGCGAGGGCTGGCAGGCCCTCGCCGCCCACCCGCACACCTCCCTGCTCGCGCAGGGTGGGGCGGCCCTGACCCCACCCGGGGACGTCCGGGCGATGGACCTGCTCCTCGAGGCGATGCGCCGGCGCGTACCCGTACTGGCCGCCCGCCTCGACGCCCGGCTCGCCGAGGACATCGAGCGGCTACGGGCCGACGAAGCTGCCCAGCGGGCGGCGGCCACGGGACACCGGGCGACCGCCGACGGGATGAGTCAGGAGACCGCCCTACGCGAGGAGATGCGCGCCACGGCCCCCGTCCGGCACGCCCGCGAAACCGACGAGCGCGCCGCCGCCACCCGGCGAGGACCTCAGGGCCGGATGCCCCCACCGCAGCCGACATGGACTACTCCCGTCGCCCAGCACCTTCAGGCGCCCACCAGGCCAGGGGGCGGAAGGGATTTCCCAAGATGATGCTCCGGTGTGGGTCAGGGCCTGCGTCTGAGCCGTCCGTCCTTGGAGCAGTCCCACGGCTCAAGTCCCACGGGAGAGGCCGAAGATCCGTTTCGTCTTCGGGTCAGGCTGTCGTCCAGCGCTGCACTGTCTCTTCGTCGTGAGTGAGCCATGTACCGTCGCCGAGCGGCACGGCAGCAACTCCCGGAGCCTGGGGGTAGTCGAGTTCGGCCACCGGCTGGAGTGTGCGTCCGTCGAGGAGGAGGTGGGTGCCTTCCTCCGCCCACTGTTCCTCGGCCGTCACGACCAGGATCCGGTTGTTGTCGATGAATCCCGGGGTGTAGCCGACGAAGACCCACTCATCGGGCAGGACGTTGCGGGCTTCGATGATGACGTCGTCGGCGCCGTCCTGCGTGCGGCAGAGGTATCCGCCGCCGACGTCCTGGCTGACCAGGACGCCGTCCCCCCCGAGGCCCACGTAGGGTTCCTCGGCCGTGCCCGCCGCACGGACATCGAGCCCGCCGGCCGCGCAGGTGACGAGGAGGCAGTGGGTGCCGTCCTGGCCCATGGAGGCGGTGAGCAGGACCTGGGGGCGTGCGTCTGGGAACTGCTGGAAGGCGTACGTCGCTGAGAAGGACGGCAGGACGTGCTCGGCCAGCACCTCGCCGGTGGCCAGGTCCAGGGCGCGGCAGATGTCGCCCGCGGAGAGCCCGTCGGGCCCGAGGGGACCGGCCATGGTCGCCAGAAGGACCCGCCCGGCCGGGTCGGCGGTGCACGCACCGGCGGCTTCGGGCGAATGCTCCCAGTCACGGTGGCGGTGCTCCCAGCGGACGGTGCCGTCGGCCTCATGGACAGTGACGGCCCCCCGGCTGCTGACGGCCAGGGCGCCGCCGGGCAGCGGCGAGCAGTACGTGTCGGAGCCGTCCGGTGCCGGGTCGGTCCACACGGCGCGGTCTGCGAGAACCCGGGACGGATCGGCGGAGACCCGGCCGCCGGTGATCACGCCTTCGTGCCGGGTCATGAGCCAGTGTGCCCCGTCGCGCAGGAGCCAGCCGTCCATGGCTCCGAGGGCGTCGGTGATACCGGGCAGGGACTCGTGGGCGAGCAGCCGTACGGGGACTTGAGGGTAATTCATGTGCTCGTCCTAATTCGTGTCCGGGGTGTAGCGGCTGGGCCAGTAGAACTGCCGCCGGTGGGTGGGCTTGTCGTCACCATACGTCGGCCCCGCCAGCATGCCCTCGATGCGGATGATGGGGGCGCAGAAATCCGGGCAGACGCTGCGCATGGCCGCGCCGTGGGTGGGAAGCCAGTCATCCGAGCCCTTGCTGTGCAGGCGGCTGAGGTAGTGGAGGATGTTCTGCTCTGCATGCCCGCCAGGGACCTTGGGAGGTGTCGGGGGGAGGTATTGGTCGTTCGGGAGCGGGTAGAGGCCCATCTCCTCGGCCAGCTTCCGCTGGGCGGGGGTCAGCTTGCTCTTGCTGGTTCCGGCGACGATGAGGACGTCCTTGCCCTTGTGGCGGGTGGCGATGATCGCGACGGTCTGTCCCTCCCGTTGCCGCTTGTTGGGCAGGACCTGGGAGATCTTGTGTGCCATGTCCTCCAGGCCCTGCATGCAGGGCGCCAGGCCGAGGGGGTCGGCCTCGGTGGCCGGGTTGGCGACGTAGGCGGCGGGGTTGGGGGCGGGGTCCAGGCCGAGGGGGTCGGGGCTGACGTAGCGGCCGGCCTCGGGGTCGTAGTGGCGGAAGAAGTTGTAGTGCAGACCGGTTTCGGGGTCCGCGTACTGGCCGGGGAAACGCAGAGGGGTGTGGGCGTCGGCGTCCCGGTTCCAGGCGGTGGCGCCCCACTGGGTGGCCCGGCTGTGCCAGGCGGTGGCGCCCGTGTGGTCGACGAGCTCGGTCGGTGTGCCGACCAGGTCGGTGACGATCGCGAAGAAGCGGGAGTCGACGGACTCCTGGCCGTCGGCGGCGTCCTGCGTCGTGCGGTGCTCGGCCTGGGCGATCGGACGGTGATCGTCGTACTCCCAGGTCAGGGTGGTGCCGGTGGCCGAGTCGGTCTGTTCTGCCAGGCGACTGCCGTCCCAGCTGAAGAGGGTCTGGGCGACGACGGTCCCGTCGGGGGCGTGCTGCAGCTTGGCGGTGCGGCGGCCGAGCGGGTCGTAGCGGTACGTCCACCGGGTGCCGTCGGGTGTGGTGCACGCGGTCAGCCGGTCTGCGGCGTCCCATTCGTAGCGCCAGACGTCGGGCTTGCGGGATATTCGCTTCTTGCGCCGTTCGACGATGCGGCCGGCCGCATCGTAGGTGTAGTGGAGGGCTCCGGCAGATGTCAGCCGGTTTCCGCTGTACGCGCGCGCGCCGCGGGACTCGGGGTGGGGGGCCTTGTCGGGCCAGTGCGCGGAGGTCTGGTTTCCCTCGCTGTCGTAGGCGTACGTTTCCGTCCAGCCGTGGGCCTCGACACGCAGGGGTCGTCCCGCCGGGTCGAGTTCGTAGTGCCTGCGGTTGCCGGATACCCCGTCGGTGACGGTCTCGAGCCGGTCGTCGGCACGGTAGGCGTAGAGGCGGGAGCTCACGGTCCGGTTCTGGGCGGTGAGGCGGTGCTCCCGGACCCGGCCCGCGGTGTCGTAGGCGGTGCCGAGGACCACGGGCTGCCCGGGGCTGCCGAAGGACCGGGCCACCTCCCGGCCGCCGGCGTCGTGGGCGAACGTGATGCCGTGGCCGGCGAGGTCCACGTGAGTGCGGTTGCCCGCCTCGTCGTGGGTGAGGTGGGTGGTGGCGCCGCTGGGAGTGACCCGACGGGTCCGGCGGGAGAGGGCGTCGTAGCTGAACCGGCTGGTGCGCCCGTCGACGGTCTCGGCGACGGTGCGGCCCATGGAGTCCCATTCCAGGACGAGGCCGGAGTTGGCGGAGTGTGCCTCGGTGAGGCGTCCGGACCGGTCGTAGGCGTATGTGGTGATGGCGCCGTCGACGTCGCGGGCGGTGATGCGGCCGGCGTCGTCCAGGTGGGTGGTGACCCTCTGGCCCAGCGGGTTGGTGCGGGAGCGCGCGCGGCCCGATGGGTCGTAGGCGTAGTGCAGGGTTCGGCCGTCGAAGTCGGTCTCGGAGACCAGACGCCCTACGGCGTCGTACGCGTAGGTCCAGGTGAGTCCGGCAGCGTTGTGGACCTCGGCCAGGCGGAGTTCGGTGTCGTAGCGGAACTCGTAGCGGGCTCCGTCGGGAGTGGTGCGGGAGGCCGGCTGGTCGAAGTGGGTGTACTCGTAGCGGGTGATGCCGCCGTTGGCGTCGGTCTCGGTGAGGCAGTTGCCCTCCCCGTCATAGGTCCACCGCTGGGTGGCGCCGTCGGGACGGGTGTGTGAGGTGAGGTGCCCCTCGACGCTCCACCTGCACGTGGTGGTGGCGCCGTCGGCGTCCGTGACGGAAAAGGGTCGGCCGAACGCGTCGCGGACCAGGGTGGTCGTCCTGCCTTGGGCGTCGGTGTGGGAAAGGACCATACCGGCGTCGTCCGAGCGGTAGGTCTGCCGGCTGCCCAGCGGGTCGGTGAACGCGGCGAGCGCGCCGTTCGGGTCGTAGGCGTAGCAGGTGGTGGCCCCGTCCGGGGTGGTCAGGGTGATGTTGTTGCCGCGGTCGTCATAGGTACGGCGCCACACGCTTCCGTCGGCGGCGGTCACGACTGTGGGCAGTCCCCGCTCGTCGTACTGCGTGGTGGCGAGGGAGCCGTCCGGTTCGCGTACGGAAGTGGGGTTGCCGTCCTCGTCCCAGGTGTAGGTGACGGTGCGGCCCTGGCTGTCGGTGCGGCTCAGGAGACGGTCGTAGCGGTCCCAGACCTGGCTGACCGTGTTGCCCAGGGGATCGGTCTCGGCGACGACCTGCAGGAGATGGTTCAGAAGGAAGACACTGGTGGCACCGGTGGAGTCGGTGTAGCGGGTGATGCCCGCCTCGCTGTCGTAGGAGAACCGCGAGGACAGGAAGCCGTCGGGCCCCACGGTCTGAACCACGCGGCCGGCCGCGTCGTAGAAATACAGGTAGGTGGAGCGGTTGCGGTCGGTCCACGAGGTCATGCGGCCGGCGGTGTCGTAGGTGAAGCGGGTCGCCGTGCCGGAGGAGTTGGTGACGGAATCAAGGTTGCCGTCGGGGTCATATCCGTACGACATGACGGTGACCGGGCCCTGCGGGCTGTGCAGACGCAGGGCGGTGATCCGCTCGTCGGCGACATCCACCTGGAGCCTGTAGCCGCCGCTGTGGGACACGGCGGAGGGCGCTCCGTCCGGTCGACGGGCCAGGCTGATGGTGTTGTCGTGACGGTCCCTGAGCTCGGCGAGCCAGCAGGCCGTGGAGGTGCGATACGGACTTCCGGTAAACGAGCGGGTGAGCCCGGAGTCGGGCTCGGACAGGGTGTAGGTGGTCTCGTCCTCGTGCACGCCGCCATGGGCAAGGGCGATCCGCGGTCCCTCCGTGGGCCAGACCCGGTCGTCGCCGGGCTGCGGGAGGCGGGGATAGACGAGGCACGAACCGTCGCTGCGCGCCCAGACGACGCCCGGCCCCACGGGGTCGGCTTCCAGGCGCTCGTCGAACAGCGAGGCCCAGCTGCGGCCGAACCAGTGGCCGTAGCGGTACGCCGACAGGTGGGTACGGTCCACGACGAGCGGAAGCACCCCGGGTAGGGAGAGGTCGACCTGCGGCAGGGTCATCTCTCCCGTCGCGATGTCGACGGGGTCGGACTTGCACGTCTTGCGGTCCAAGGGGATGGAGTTGCGGCGTGCGTCGTCGCGGGCGTCGCGCAGGCCGTTTGGCTTCGTCCGGGGATTGTTGCTGTCCCCGTGGTCACCCTTGCGGTCGCCTGTGGCGTGGTTGCCGTCTTTTCGGCCGCCCTCACCGGAGTTTTTGCGTTTCAGGCGGTTGAAGTCGTCGTGGATGGCCTGGTCGTTCTTCTTGTGGTCGGTGGATATCTGTTTGACGGCTTTGGGGAGGGTTTTGCCGACGTGGTCGCCCATGGCCTTGGTGGCTTTGGTGAGGGCTGCCATGGCTTTGTCGGCTACGGGGTCGATGGCCTGGGCGATGGAGTCGCGGCCTCGGGTGCGGCCGTGGTGGTGCTTGGCCTTGGTGAGTTTGGAGGTGGTCTTGCCGTGGATGTTGGTGCTGACGTTGCCCAGGTTGGTGCCCGCGAGGGCGTGTTCGGAGTGCTCGATGTGGAGGTCGACCAGGCCGGTGCCGCCCCCTCCGCCCCCGGTGCCGCCTGCGGAGGCGAGGTGGAGGGATTCCTTGCCGGACTGGACGCCGTCGTTGAAGCCGTCCTTGCCCGCGTTCTTGGTCTGGTCGAGGTCGACGCCGTCCTGGAGGCCGAGGGCCATGGAGCCGAGCTGGACGACGAGGTCGGCGGCCATGCCCTCCAGGGCTGCGACGGCCGGTTCGGTCATCGCGGAGACGATGTAGCCGACGGCCTCCTCGACACATTCCTTGATGAGGCGCTTGATGACCTCCTGGGTCGCGCGCATGGCGCCTGCGCCGATCAGCATCGACAGGCCGCCGGTGACGGGGATGAGGGAGAGGGCGATCCCGGCTTCGGTGGCGAGGTAGCCGAGCTGGACCAGGGCGGCCGTCTTCATGCCCACCACCGCGTCGGCCGCCAGGTCCATGGCGCCGGCGATGACGCGGGCGGCGCCCGCGATGTCCTTGAAGTGCTGGCCCTTGACCTTGTCCCAGTGCTGGTTCAGGGCCTCGATCGATTCGCCCTTGCTGGCGGACAGCAGGCGTTCGACGTGGTTGTTGGCGAGCTGGCCGTCGTCGAGCAGGTCGTCGGCGAACTCGCGGAGCGAGTCGGCCATCTCCCGGTAGGCGTCCTCGTCCACATTCGGCCAGGCCACACCGATCAGGTCCAGCAGTGTGTCGGCCCAGTCGGGCACCGTGACAGACATGCGACCCCCGTTCCCCCGTGGTTCGGGTGCGATCAAATAATCGAACAGTCTTACCACGTTGCACTTTTGACGGGTAATCCGCACCAGCGAATTGGGACACCCGCGGGAAGGCCTCCAACTGGACTCATGCAGGCTGGGCGCCGGATGGATCTTCACGAACGTACAGCTTCTCCGTCTTGCGGGTACCCGCCCGTTCAAGCGCTGTGTTCGGACCGCTCGGCTGCCTGAACACCATCCGCAACTACGGGTTCGGGGTCGGCAGGACGGCCTCGAACGGACCGCGAGGACTCGGAGAACGAAGCAGGTCATGAGGCCAGGCTGGTCAGCTGCTCTTGGCCAGCTGGCCAGCTGGCCAGCGTGGGGGCCAGTCAGCCGACCGCAGCCTGCTCGGCGCGTGCCGCGGCGGAAGCTCCGGATTGGCGTACACCGCTTTGCGCCACGTCGGCGGCACCGGTTTGTCGTCCACATCAGGCGTCAGCAGCGGCTTGTCTTCTACGCGCCTCCCGAGACAGCGCGGGGACCCGCTTCCTGCCCCGTCGCTACCCCAGCGCCTCCGGCTCACCCGGCAGCACAGGGACGACCGCACCGTGTTGCATCGGGTCGCCAGCGCCGACCGCATGGTGACCTCTGGCGAGTCCTCGTCCTCCGGCACCAGCGATACCACCAGCGCTTGTCATCATTCCCATCACACAGCGCCGCGCCTGTGCCGAACAAAACAGATTCGTGGCTGAGGCTCCCTGTGGTGCGGAGTAGCGCCCGTACACCGCATACCGCGTGCGGCTTTCGGCTGGGCACACCTTCTGTGGCTGATGTTTCGGCGGGGAAGGCTGGTGGGTCGCTTGAGCGCTGCTTGGGGTGATCGGGCGGACGGTCCTCAGTGCTGACTGGGTCGACAAGGAGCCCGTACCCTTTGGGCAATTGTCGATCGCGGGTTGCGCGAAATGACGGAATTGTCGAGTTGGGTGAAACCGCTTCAGATCATCCATCTCGCTGCCTAAAGTGGCAGGTCGGTAAGCCTGCTTCCCGCGTGCGCGGGGATGAACCCCAGGCGTCGCCCTCGGCACCCTCAGGAATCGACTGCTTCCCGCGTGCGCGGGGATGAACCCTGGGCGGCGCGCGCCGCGGAGGCGGGGCTGCGCTGCTCCCCGCGTGCGCGGGGATGAACCCATCTCCAACAGCTATCCGTCACGGAGGTCTTCCTGCTCCCCGCGTGCGCGGGGATGAACCCCGAGTCTGCACTGTACGGAGGTTCGCCGTGCCCTGCTCCCCGCGTGCGCGGGGATGAACCCAGCATCGACCGGCGGATCACCGGCGTCACCGTCTGCTCCCCGCGTGCGCGGGGATGAACCCTCGCTCTCCGGGGCCGAGGCCTCCGACCACGGCTGCTCCCCGCGTGCGCGGGGATGAACCCTCCGCGGCCGCGCAAGCGGCGCTTCAAGCCATCTGCTCCCCGCGTGCGCGGGGATGAACCCCCGGTGTTCGAGCCGACTTCCAGCACATGGTGCTGCTCCCCGCGTGCGCGGGGATGAACCCGGGGTCACCAGCGGTAGCGCCTTCGCCGTGGCCTGCTCCCCGCGCCTGCGGGGATGAACCCAGGCCGCGGTGACCGCGCAGGCCGAGTTGCTTCTACTCTCCGCGCGTGCGGTGATGAACCCATCTGGGGCACCGAGGGCCGCGCGGACGGCTGCTGCTCCCCGCGCGTGCGGGGATGAACCCCCACGCGGTCTCACCGATTCCGGGGAGCCCACCTGCTCCCCGCGCGTGCGGGGATGAACCCACCACCTCCGGGTCCGCGGCAAGGGTTGCGTCCTGCTCCCCGCGCGTGCGGGGATGAACCCACCACCTCCGGGTCCGCGGCAAGGGTTGCGTCCTGCTTCCCGCGCGTGCGGGGATGAACCCACCACCTCCGGGTCCGCGGCAAGGGTTGCGTCCTGCTTCCCGCGCGTGCGGGGATGAACCCTAATAGGGCGGCCGCGCGAGGCCTCGAGCGGGAGTACGCCACGCAGAGGGATCACCGGCGCATGCCCGGGCGGCGGCCGAGGACCAGGTCGGTTGGGACGTGGGCTCGGGGTAGGGGTCGGGGCGGAGCCTGGTTCGGTTTCGCCGTGACCCATTGCTGTTCCTGGGCGATCGTTCGGTGCGCGGCCGCGTCCAGCATGGCCCGCGGTACGGGGGTGCCCGCGCGTTGCGCGGTGGTCAGGAGGGCGGCCGCGCTTTTCTGTTCGGCGGCCATGACCGCCCCGTATGCCCCCGTCAGTGTCTCGATCTGGCGGGGATGGACGGGGTAGAAGCGACGGTCCCGGTCGAGGCCGGCCGGACGGTAGTCGGGGGCGTCGGTCACCAGTCCGGCCTCGGAGCGGCGGACGACCCACGGGGCCGCCGCGGCCATTTGCCAGCCGGTGGCGGAGAGGCGGTACGCGGAGGCCGCCAGAGTGCCCGCCCCGCCGGAGTCCGCGAGAAGTTCGGCAGCCGGCCGCGCGGCTCCGGGCGGCTGCTCCGGCGTCCACTGCGAACCGAACAGCAGCTGGCCCAGCCGTACGACGCTCGTACGGGAGATCACCACCGCCGGGTGGGGATCGGTTGACGGCATCGGTACGGACTTGCCCTGCTTGGCCTGCGCGTACCCCGGCGGGGGCAGCTGCGGGTGTTCTCGCGGGTCCCCGGTGTCCACGACGCGTTGCCAGGCCTCTGCCGCGGCCTTCCACGCCCGGGAGGACTCCCTCAACTCCCCAGCCGCCGCCTTGAGGCTCTCGCGCACCGAGGCGTCCGCAGTGTCCTCCGCGACGTGCAGGAGCACCCGTCCCGCCAGTAGTCGGCCCATGGCGTTCCAGCGGGAGATCTGCTGGAGGTCCGAGCCGCTCATCCGCTGCTCCGCACGGTCGTGCAGGGCGGCGTACGCGGCGCGGGAGAGCCGTTCGCTGTCCTCGGAGAGGCGCCCGACCACCGCGGTGGTCGGGTCCGCGGCCGTGGCCTGGACCGGTTCGACGGGCAGGGCCGTCGGGAAGGCGGCCAGGTCGTGATCGTCGTCGCCGGTCCTCGCGCGTTCGTAGAGCCCCCGTGCGTAGACGGAGGCGTTGTCGAGGGAGTTCCGGGCCTCGTGGAAGGCGTCGACCGCGCCGGGATGCTCGGCGCCCTGCGAGAGCCGGTGCACCACGTGGCCAGCCGCCCAGGCGACCACTGAATAGCGCCGGGCGAGGTAGTCGAAGGCCTTCCGGTGTCGAAGGAGGTAGGCGTACGGGGTCAAGGGGGCCCGGTCCGGGCCCAGATGGCTGCTGATCGTGTCGCGTACGGCTCCCACGGCCCGCGTCGCCACAGCGATACGCTCGCCGGTCGGCCCAGGCTCCCCCTGCTGCGGCGACAGGTACCGGCTCGCTGTACCGAGCGACTTCCGCGCATCGCCCAGGTAGTTGTCCAGGTTCTGCTCCGCCGGGGTCAGCTTCCGCTCCTCGGCCGTCGGGACCGGGGTGTACGCGCGCGGGCCGAGCCCTTTCTGCACCTGCTGCAGTAAGCCGTCGAGCTCGGCGGCCAGTGCCGCACGCTCATCGGCGGCGACCGACGCGAGCGGAGTCTGGGCGACCTCCTCGAGCCGGGCGATCGCGACGTCGAACAGCTCTCCCAGGGTGGTCACCTCACTGCCCCCGGACCACGGCCAGCGCCGCGGCCGCGCCGGCCGCCAGCTCCCCGGCTCGTCCCAGGGCTTGGGCCTCGGCCCCCGACAGCCCCGCAGCCAGCCGGGCCAGCGCAGCGCCGACGTGCTCGAGGAGCCGTACGTACGGGACAAGGCCCGCGGCCCCTGGTTCCGGAGGCGGAGCCGTGGTCGGCCTGCCGGTCGTCGGGAGCGGGAGGAGATCCCGGGCCTCCGAGCACTTCTGTGCGGCGACCATCGCCTGCAGTTCGTCGCTGTGTTCGTCGAACGTGATGGCATCGCAGAGCTCGGCGGTCATCCCTAGGACGTCCCAGGCGGCAGCCAGTGACGCGGCTGTGTCTTCGGAATCGAGCTGTGCGTCGAGCACGTTGATCACGGTTGCGGACATCGCCATCCCCTCCTTCGTCGCGGAACGTGGTGATCGTCCCACCTCGGACGAGGCCGGCGGGCTTGCCTGTGGACAGGCCCTGCGGTGTGGATAACTCCTCGCTGTGGTGGGCGCCGAAGGAGTCCCCGCTACGAGTCGTGCAGTCCGGCAGCCTGCCCTGCCCTGCTGGAGCGGCGCCCGTTCGCTTGTCCGACGCAGGCGCCGAGAGAGGTATGTCGACAGGCAGCTGCGGCGCTTGGGACTGGCAGAGGGGTGAGATGCGCTGGATGTCGGTTTCGGCGAAAGTGCCGTGGCGCGACCACTTGTCCCTCTAAAGTGGCAGGTCAGAAAGTCTGCTCCCCGCGCCCGCGGGGATGACCCCTGGCGCAGAACCTCGCACGGAGACAGCGCAGCCTGCTCCCCGCGCCCGCGGGGATGACCCCGAGCACCAAGGCGACGAAGCCTGCAGCGTCACGCTGCTCCCCGCGCCCGCGGGGATGACCCCCGAAACGGGCCCGACGGATGCCGAGGCCACGTCTGCTCCCCGCGCCCGCGGGGATGACCCCGGCCAGGCTGTGAACCGGTCACGCCTCACCGTCTGCTCCGCGCGCCCGCGGGGATGACCCCCAGTGCGCGGACGACGAAAAGTGCGACCCGCGTTGCTCTCCGCGGCCGCGGGGATGACCCCGTATGGGAAGTCCGGCTCGCTTGTGACGGTTGCTGCTTCCTGCGCCCGCAGGGATGACCCCCGGCAGAGCAGGCCTCGGACGAATCCGGTTTCCTGCCCCCGCGCCTGCGGGGATGACCCCGAGGGCCGCATGCTCGGGACCGAAGTGGCGATCTGCTTCCTGCGCCCGTGGGGATGAACCCGTCACCTGGGCAGTCAACCGACTGGAAGAGTGCTCCTCCCCGCACCGCGGGGATGCCCCGTTCGGCCCCTTCGGCAACGAGGCGGTGATCAACTGTTCCCCGCGCCCGTGGGGATGAGCCCACGATCAAGATGGCGCTGCGGCGCCTGTCCGACTGCTCCCCGCGCTGGCGGGGATGCCCCCGACCACCGCCCGCTGGCCGTCCAGGACGCCTCCGGTGCCGCCTGCGGCAGTCCGGCGGCCTGATCCTGGAACGCCGATGAGCGGCGCACTGGGCTGCGTCTGCCTCCCAACGAGAGAACCCCGCCGCTCAGGTCGGCCACGAGCCGCGGTCGGCAGAACCAGGCTGGCGATCGATTCGCAGACCACCTACCTGCGGCTCCAGTTCATGTCGCGGGCATCGGCGCGGCGAGCTGGGCTCCGGACTCCTGAAGCTGCCGAAGGTGCTCGCGCATACGGGGGACGGCTTCCTTCCCCGCGCCCTCCAGCTCGGAGAAGGTTGCCATCAGACTCCCTGCGAGGCGGACCGCATCTGGGGCCGGCAGTGCCTTCCACATGCTGTACGCCCGGCGCACCGCGAGAGCCGTCTCGGTGTGGTGCGGACCGTGGAGGCCGACGTGCAGGCGGACCACGTGGAGGTACCAGGCCGCCGCAGTCTCGTGATGTCCGGTCAGGAGCACGAGGTAGGCGCGGACCTCGCGGACCCGTACCGTCTCGATGTGCTCCTCGCCATGCGCGGCCGTGGTTTTCGCGTCGAGCTCCTCGGCCAGCGCGTTCGCGCGCGCGAGGTCGAGGGACGCGGCCTCCTGGATGGCGGCCAGCCGGTCCGCGAGGTCGCCGCTCACGGTGCTGGCGGCGACCTCGGGAGGAGGGGAGGTCTCGTCGGGGGCGAGGGGCTGCTCGGCCTCCGCGCCCGCCCAGAACGCCGGGTCGACCACGCCCCAGGGGCGGAAGAAGGAATGATCGTGCATCGGAGCCCCTGCGCTCGTGTCGGTCACCAGGCCACCACCCGGCGGATCCCCGTCGCCCGGGTCATGTAGTTCGTCGAGTTGCGCCAGCTGCTGTACGGGACGATCCGCGTGCGGACCCCGGTCCGCGGGGACTCGATCAGCAGGCCCGAGCCGATGTACATGCCGACGTGCCCCGGGCTGGCCGCCGAGCCGTCGGATCCGGCGTTGAAGACCAGGTCGCCGGGTTTCGGGCTGTCCAGGCCGACCTGGAGGGGCAGCTTGATCTGGTCGAAGGTGACGCGCGGGATCGTGATCCCGGCCGCCATGTACGCCTGCTGCACGAGGGAGGAGCAGTCGCACCAGTGCTGCGGGTTGGAGCCCAGGGCGTTGGTGCAGTCGCCGCCGAGCTGGTACCAGCCGCCCCTCTGGGCCAGGGCCCAGGCCACGGCGGTGCGGACCTGGGGCGGGGCGTCCGGCGGAAGCTCGAAGCCGGTCGGCAGCTCGACCGGGCCGCCGCCGCTCCCCGACGCGGTGTACTTCACCGACCGGGCCAGGATCGCCTTGACGTAGTCGTACGTCTGCCCCTCGGCGAAACTCGCGGGCGGTACGCCGCCGAAATGTTCGACCCGGCCCCAGCCCGCGTTGTAGCCGGCCAGGGCCTTCTCGACGGGGGAACCGCTGTACTCGGGGTGCGCCTTGGCCGTCTTCAGCAGGTCGCACATCATGCGCCCCTGCGCGGGGATGGCGTCCTTCGGGTCCATGACGTCCTTGTCGCCGTCATCGTCACCATCGACCCCCTGACGGGCCCAGGTCTCCGGAATGAACTGTGAGATCCCGTACGCGATCGGCCTGTCGGCGGAATCCCTGGAGATCGCCGTGGGGTCGAAGTTGCTCTCGCGCCACAGCTGGGCCGCCAGGATCGCCGGGGGGAGCCCCTGATCGCACGCGGCGGCCGCAGCCAGGATGAGCGGAGCGTACTGGGCCGGTACGCCGTCGGCCCCGCCGATCCTGAGGGTGCTCGCGGTCGGCCACGTGCCGACGTCGCGTCCCTTGCTGTCGTCCTCTGCAAGCGTGGCGATGAGCATGACGATCCCCACTCCCAGCGCCACAGGGGCAGCCGCCGCGCCCGCAGCGGCCACCCCCAGCCACCGCTTCGCCGCCCCCACCTGCCCCCCTCGAAAGTCCCTCTGATTTGCGCCCACGAAGATGCAATTCGGCCACGGTGGCCGGGAGTGATCTCGCTGCGATTGCGTGACGGATCGTGACACTATGCTATTTCGGCTTGAGCGAGGGGCTGGTGAGAGGCCATCAGCTGTTGCCGCATCCCGGTGTAAAGTGCCGATGCCTTTCACTGCGAAGGAGCTGGCAAAACGTGTGAAATTCACATTAGCTATGGCTCTTCGCAGCGCGTTATCGGGGGGACTCATGAGTAAAGGGAGCAACTCGGCGCCGTTGGCGTCGTTACCGGAGACCGCGCGCCTCGTCGTGCCCGTGATGGCAGCGACCGGCGGCAGCGCGCGCTCGACCGTCGCGCACGTCCTCGCCGATGCGCTGGCTGCCGCAGCCGACACCGTGGTGTTCGACCTGGCACCGCGCCTCGCCTCCCCCTGGCCGACATGGAACGGCGGCACGGAGGCGGAAGGCCTCGCCGCGCTGCCGCATGACCGCCCGCTGACCCGGGCCCGGATCCGCGGCGCCGCCGCCGTACGGCGCGCGGCCGAGGGCGACTGGCGTGTGCTGACCGACGGGCGCGAATGGCATGCGGCCCCGCTGGCCCTGCCCGCCCCGCCCGCAGCGTGGTACCAACTGGCGGCCGCTGGCGGCTGGCAGGCCCTGGTCGCGGACACCGCCCACCTCGTGGCGCACGACATCCTCCTGGCCCGGTGTGAAGGATCTCCGAGCCTCACCCGCGCCTGGTGCGACCTGCCCTTCAGCGTGCCGGTCCTGTGCGCGCAGGCCACCGCCGAGGGCATTCAGACCCTTCATCAGGCCGTGATGGTGCTGCATGCCGAAGGCCTGCCGCTGCACCGCTCCGTGGTCGTCCTGGCTGGCACAGCCAATGGACGGCCACCCGCCGTGGTCCGGGCCGCGGCCACGATGCTCTCCGCCCGCGCCGCCGCCGTGGTCCACCTGCCCCACGACGCGGACATCCGCGCCAACGGACTCCAGGCCCAGCCGGCCCGGATCCGTACGCGCACCCGGCAGGCGGCCCGTGAGCTGGCCACCGCCGTGCTTGCCGCCGCCCGTGAAGCCTTCGGCGACCCGCTGCCCGATGCTCCGCAGCCCGCACCGCTCCCTGCCGTTGCAGTCACCGCCGTCTGACGAGGAACCACCGAACATGAGCCAGATCCTGACGACCCTCCACACCCTCGCGAGCGACCCCGGCCTGATCGTCCTGGCCGATGGCGTCGGCCCGGTGCCCGACTTCGACCCGTCGCTGCCCACCGCGGTCAACACCCCGGTCAAGACGATCCTGGCCTGGACGGCCGGCGGGGGTCTCGCGCTGGCGGTGCTCGGCGGCCTCAGCGGCTGGGCCCTGGTAGCGGTCGGCCATAACACCGAGCGCGCGGCGCTGGCGGCCCGCGGCAAGCAGAGTGTGCTGTGGAGCCTGATCGGCGCGGGCGGTATCGGACTGACGTCCTCACTGGTCCTGGCCGTCTTCACCATGACGAGCGCCTGAGCGTGGACTCCTCGAACGGGCTCAAGGCCCGCAGAGCCCGACTCGTCTTGGCCGCGATCGTCGTCGCGTTAGCGGCGCTCCTGGCCGCGGGCGGGTTCGCCGCGGCCAGGCTGATGCAGGACGATGCCAAGGACAGCAAGTCGCAGGCGGAGGCCGGTCCCTCTGCCTCAGCCAGTCCTGCGCCGACAGGCAGCGCGTCCTCCGAGGGTCCCATGACCCCGGAGAAGGGCAAGAAGATCACGCTGTCCAAGCCCACCGGGCACAAGGACGGCGTCGCCATCGGCTTCCCGGCCTCCCCGGTCGGCGGGATCAGCGCCGCCGTGTACTTCTGGGAGGAGTACGCCTGGCTCGACGACGAGAAAGCCACCCAGCAGCTCACCGCAGTGGCATCCAAGGGCGCGCCCGACTACGTCGACAAGCACGTCTCCGAGATCCGCAAGATGCGCGAGGCCGTCGGGCTTCCTCCCTCGGGCGGGATCCCGGCCGACATCTCCTTCACCACCGCCGTCACCGCCGCACGGGCCAAATCCCTCAAGGTGCCCGGCTTGCCCGTCGGCGAGGTCATGCAGGTCTGGCTCTCCTACGACCGCTTTGCCACCGGGCCGAAGGGCGGCCCGGACCAGAATCCGCTGCGCGGAGACACCATCGCCTTCGTCGTGAAGTGGGAGGACGGGGCCTGGCGCTTCACTGACCAGTACGACGCCCTGGGCGACTTCCCGGTCGCCTACGAACCGACCAGCCGCTTCGCCTGGACTGACGGCTGGGCTCAGGTACTCCATGGCTGACCGTTTCCAGAGGGCCTCGCGAGCCCTCGTCCTGGTCTGCGCCCTGCTCGCCTTCTTCAGTGCGGGCGCCACCATGTCGATCGCCGTCGCCGCCGATGATCCGAAGTACCACGCCTCCGTAGGCCCGCCCGATCCCATCCCCAAGGAATGGGACGCCGAACAGTGGAGCATCGGCCTCGACACCCGAGGCAAGTACTGCATGGTCGACCAGATCGGCGACTACAAGATCTGCCACTTGCCCGGCCCGGACGATCCGCCGTTTCCCGGCCACACCAAGCCCTGTGAGGGCGCGGACGGCAACGGGGCTGCGGAGTGCAACCCGGAGGACCAGAAGGAAGCCGAAATCCGGCGCCTGGAGCAGTGGCGCAAGGACTTCCCCGACAAGCAGTGGAAGAACTACGAGGCCCTCGACAAGTTCATCACCGACTGCGTCGTGCAGGACGGACGGCCCTTCAGCGTGTGCAGGAACGAAGGGGAGGGGGAGTACGGCGTGCCCGCCAAGGGGCCGCTGGAGTGGGTTGCGGGGAAGTTCTCGGAGTTCGCCAGCAATGCACTGAAGGAGGCCGCCTCCTACATCGGCAAGTCGGTCGTCTGGCTGCTGTCGGAGTTCGCGACGCTCTTCACCGACAACTCGACCATCAACCTGAACGGCACAGGAATCGCCAAGTTCACGCTGATGATGACCTCGCTCTCCGCGGTCCTGGCCGTCTTCCTCCTGCTGATCCAGTTCGGGAAGGTCGCGGTCAGCCACAACGGCGGACCGGCCGCGACAGCGCTGATCGGCCTCGCGAAGTGGGCCGTCATCTCCTCCGTGTACTGGGGCGTGGCTCAGACCGCGCTCGCGTGGTCGGACGAGGTGTCGACCTGGATCATCAACAAGACGTTCGAGGGTGGCGGCAGCGGCGAGGGTGCCGCGACGCAGGCCATGCAGAAGCAGCTCGGCACCCTCTTCGGCGGTTTGATCACCGGTGGCGGCGGCGCCGCCACCGCCGGAGGCGCGCTCATCGCCGGCGAGACCGTGACCGCCTCCGCAGTCGGCGTCGTCATCGTCGTTGGCATCGTCTGCATCCTGGTCATCGCAGCCCTGTGGGTAGAGATCCTGATGCGCCAGGTCGGCATCATGCTCATCGTCGCGACGATGCCGATCACCCTGGCCGGGCAGCTCTCCGATTCCACGTCCGAGTGGTGGCCCAAGGCCCGCAACGCCTTCGTCTCCCTGGTCCTGATGAAGCCCTCGATCGTTGCCTGCTTTTCCATCGGCGTCTTCGCCATGTCCGAGGGCAAGGGCGTGCAGAACATGCTCGTCGGCTTCGTCATGTTCCTCGCCGCCGCGCTGTGCTGGCCGGCCCTGGCGAAGTTCATGACGTTCACAACCAACGGCTCGGGCGCCGCCATGGCCTCGGGATGGCTCAGCTCCGCGGGCTCCTCCGCCTCCTCCATGACCGGCGGCTACCGTCCCGACCCCAGCGGCGCCGGAGCGGTCGGCGGCGGCTCCGGTTACACCAAGGCGCTGGAGTCGGAGAACTCAACGACCTCCGCGGCTTCCTCACCCGCGGGCACGGCCGGCGCGGGCGGGGCCGGGAAGTCCGCGGGGCGTTTCGGCGGCCGGGCTCTGGGAGTGGCGGCCTTCGGCCTGCAAGTCGCGGCGGTCGGCAAGGACTCCCTGGAGTCCGGTCTGGGCAGCACGGCCGCCCACGCCGGCCTTGACCAGGGCGGGGGCGGGGGCCGGCACGTGGTCATCCCGCCGCGCCGGCAGCAGTCCTCCGCACCTGCTCCGGTCGGAGCGCCGACCGAGGCACCGACCCTCGATCCGCAGCCCGCACAGGCCCCCCGAAGGGAGGGATGACATGTCCCAGCCCGTCTCCTACGGAGGCTGGCAGTCCGAGACGACCGGCTTCATGGGCCGGCTGTCCGGGCCCGGCTTCGCGATGGTCGCCGCCGCCTCCCTGCTCGCGCTCCTGCCGTTCAACGTCGGCTGGCAGGCCAGCTTCGTGTGCGTACCGGTCGCACTGCTCCTGCTCGCTCTCGCCTTCGGGCGGGTGTCAGGGCTCAGCGCCGACGAATGGATCTCTCTCGCAGTAAGGCACCAGTTCTCCGTGGCTACCCGACGCAACCTCTTCTTCTCCGGCGCATTCGCCCCGCGCTCGGCCGCAACCGGCCGACAGCCCATGGACCTGCCCGGGATCCTGGCCCGCCTGCGGATCCTGGAGGCCCCCGACGGGCTCGGCGGCCAGCTCGGCGTCGTCCACGACCCCGTAGCAGGCACCTACAGCGCCATCGCCCGCGTCACCTTCCCCGGCCTCGCCCTCGTCGACACCGACAAGCAGGCCGCCCGCGTGGCCACTTGGGCGCAGTTCCTGCGCGGCTACTGCACCGAGGACTCCCCGGTCGTACGGATCGCCGTACACCAGCGGTGCCTGCCCGACGACGGCGCCGCCCTCGCCTCTTGGACGGCCCGCTACGTCACCGCCGACGCACCGGCCGCCGCCGTGACCGCGCTCACCGAGCTGATGGACGGCGCCGGCCCGGCCGCCGCCTCGCGCGAGACGTACCTGACGGTGACGCTCTCCGCCGCCCGGGCCCGCCTCGCCATCAAGGGAGCCGGCGGCGGGCAGGTCGGCGCCGCGGCCGTCCTCGTACGCGAACTGCACGCGATGGGCCAGGGCCTGTCGACGGCAAGCCTGCAGGTCGTCGAGTGGCTCCCGCCGCGCAAGGTGGCCCAGACCGTACGGACCGCCTACGACCCTGAGGCCCAGCAGGCCCTCGCCACCCGCAACGCGGCCGCACAGGCCCCCGACTGGACCGGCACCGCCCCCGGTGTCGACCCCGACCTGGCCGGCCCCGCCGCCACCGAGACGGCGTGGGGCGTCTACCGGCACGACGGCGCATGGTCGGTGTCCTACCAGGTCCGCACCTGGCCCCAGGCCGCCGTGTACGCGACGATCCTCCAGCCGCTGATGCGACCTCGGCAGAACGCACGCCGTGCGATGAGCCTGCTCTACGAGCCGATCGGCCCGCGCCGCGCCCGCCAGGAACTGGCCCGGGACAAGGCCAAGCGGTCCTCCGCCCGCCACCTGCGCGCCAAGTCCGGCCGCGACGAGAGCGAGGACGAGCGCCGCGAGGAGGCCATCTCCCGTCAGCAGGACGCCGCGCGCGCCTCAGGCCAGGGCGTCATGCGGATGACCGCCGTCCTCACCCTCACCGTCACCGAACTTGCCGAGCTGGAGACGGCATGCGCTGAACTCCAGGCCGACGCCGCCGCATCCGGGCTGGAGTTACGCCGCATGTGGGGCGCGCAGGACACGGGCTTCGCCACCGGTGCTCTCCCCCTCGGCCAGGGCCTCCCCGACCGCAGGATGGGATTCTGATGGGCCTGTTCTCCCGCCGCCAGGCTGGCGACACCCTGCTGGAGGCCATCGGCATCGACGAGGCCGCCGGCATCGCCGACCGCCCGCCCGTGGCCCTTCCGAAGCAGCGGACCGCCCGCGAACAGCGGCGCGCCCGCCTGCTGGAGGACCCCGCCACCGCGATGCGCGTCGCCCCGAGGAAGGGGTGGACGCACCCGTTCGCCGGCCGGGCCGCCTCCGTGCCCCGTACCGAAGTGGTGCGGGCCGACACCGCGAACGCCGCCGGCCTCTACCCGTTCCTGCACGCCGCGAGCCTGCCGCCGATCGGCGCGTACATCGGCCGCAACGTCCTGACCACGGAAGCCTTCAGCGCCCACCCTGCGGTGTGGGTGAAGGAAGGCCTGTGCACCAACCCCAACGTCATGATCACGGGAATCCCCGGCTCGGGTAAGTCCGCCCACATCAAAGCCCTGTCCCTGAGGCTGATGGCCTTCGGCCACCGCACGCTGATCGCCGGGGACGTCAAGGGCGAGTATCAGGCACTGTGCCGCCACCTGGGCGTGGAACCCGTCCGGCTCGGCCCCGGCCTGCCCGGGCGCCTGAACCCGCTGGACGCGGGCCCGCTCGGTGTCGGCCTGGACCTCATCAAGGACCCGGCCGAGCTCAAGTCCCGCCTCACCGAGATCCACCGCCGCCGCCTGACCCTGCTCAAGGCCCTGCTCGAACTCCAACTGCGGCGCACCCTGCAGCCCGAGGAGGAGGAGGCACTCGACGTCGCCGTACGCGAGGTCACCGGCGAACTTCACGGCACCACCCGCCTCGCCGTGCCCACCATCCCGCTTGTCTACGACCGACTGCGTGACCCCACTGACGCGATGGCCCGAGAGCTGCGCATCCGCGACGGGGAAGTCCAGCGAGCCCGCGAGCAGATGGCCTCCATCCGCTCCGCCCTCGGCGGTATGGTCACCGGCCACCTCGGCGGCCTCTTCGACGAGGCGACCTCCATCGACCTGGACTGGGACGCCCCCATCCAGTCCGTCGACATCTCCGCCCTGCAGGAGTACGGCGACGAAACCGTCGCTATGGTGCTCTCCTGCGTCTCGACATGGGCGCAGTCGGCCATCGACCAGCCCGGACAGAAGCCGTGGATCGTCGTCCGAGACGAGCTGTGGCGCCAGATGCGCTCCGGCGGGGCCACCATGGTGAAGAAGATCGACAGCGACCTCCGGCTGTCCCGGGCGACCGGCACCATCCAGGTCCTGGCCACCCACCGCCTCTCCGACTTCGAGAGCGTCGGGGCGGCCGGCTCGGAGGCCGTCGCCATCGCCCGCGACCTGATCGCCTCCTGCGAGACCCGCATCCAGCTCGCCCAGGACACCCGGCCGCTCCAGATCACCCGCGAGGCCATCGGACTCACCGACTCCGAATGCAACCTCATCGGCTCCTGGGGCGCCGGCCAGCGCGGCCGCGCCCTGTGGAAAGTCGGCCGCGGTGGCGGCCACGCGGTCCAGCTGATGCTCTCCCGCACCGAGGAACGGTTGTTCGAGACCGACGAGAGGATGGTGATCTGACATGTCCGAGCGCGGGCCCTCCGCCGCCGGACTCGACGACAACACGCTGCTCGCCGCGTACGGCGCGGGCCTCGTCGTCACCGTCGGCGGCTCCGTCCTGCTCGCCGGACCGCTCGCCGGACTGCTGTCCGGCAACGGCTGGGTCGGCAGTTCGGACAGCGTTCCCGTCACGGTGATTTCGGCCCTGGCCAAGGGCCCCGGCTCCGTCTACCAGCCGGCCCCGCCCCCCTGGCTGTTCTACGCCCTCACCGTGTTCCTTGTGCTCGCTCTGGGCGCTTTGATCGGCAAGGTCGCCAGCGCGGTGTCCTTCGGAGGGCGTTCCGGAGGAGCCCAATGGGGCGGCGCGAAGATCGAGCGGAAGATGTCCGCCCACAACGACCCCGGCCGACGGGTCAACCGCATCACCGCCGGGCGCGGCCAGCGGACCAAAAAGGTCGTGGCAGCCCAGCCCAACATCTCCGCGACCGTGTTCGGTGTGCCCGGCTCGTCGAAGACGACCGGCCTGGTCCTACCGAACGCCGCTGAGTGGGAAGGGCCGCTGGTGGTGACCACCACCAAGGCCGCCGACCTGGACGTCATCTACGCCCGCCGCCGCTGGTTCGGCCCCGTCTGGGTCATCGCCCCGGCCGGCATCCCTGGTCGCGATAGCGACCACTGGTCGCCGGTCGAGTACTGCACCGACGCCAAGGCAGCCGACCGCATGGCGTCCTGGCTGGCCGAGGCCTCTTCCTCCGGTGACGACAAGCGGGCAGCCCCCTGGATCGACCAGGCCAAAAGCGTCCTCAAGGGCATCCTCCTCGCCGCCCAGCTCTCCGGCGGAGGCATCTCCGACATGCGCCGCTGGATCTCACTCGGCAAGGACGCCGTCGACCACGTCCGCGCGACCCTCCTCGCCCACGGCTTCAACGACGTCGCCGACGACTACGCCTCCCCCTGGCTGCGCCTGCACGAAGACGGCATCGGATCCATCCAGTTCAGCCTCAACGTCCTGGCCCGCGTCTTCGCCGACGAGGAAGTACGCGAGACCTGCTCCCGCTCGGACTTCACCTTCGAGGAGTGGCTCGACAAGCGGGGCACCATCTGCATCATCGCCTCCGAGGCCGACGCCGACCGCTTCGCCCCGCTCATCAGCTCCCTGATCGCCGGAGCCATCCACGCCGCGGAGGTCCGCTACAACACGTACGGCAAGCCCATCGACCCGAGCGTCGGAATCCTCGTTGACGAGGCCGGCAACATGCTGCGCTACCCCCGGCTGCCCAACATCCTGACCACCGGTCGCGGCATGGGCATCATCATGCTGACCGTCTGGCACGACCTGTCCCAGCTCCGCGAATCCCTCGGCGTCCAGAAGGCCAACACCGTCCTGTCCGCGAGCGGCCTGCGCATGCTGCTGCCCGGCTGCGGCGACCTGGAGACCCTTCGCTACTTCTCGGGCCTGTACGGACGGACCGAGGTCATGAAGACCAGCCACGGACGCTCCCGCGGTGAGCACTCCACCAACACGCAGGCCACCGAGACCGACCTCGCGCCGGTCCACTCGCTGCAGCAGCTCCCCGACTTCACCGCTATCGCCCAGTACACCAACCTGCCGCCGATCAAGGTGCGGATGCGCCTCACCTTCCGCGACAAGGACCTCAAGAAGCTCCTCGCCGGGCCCAAGGCCGGCCCCTCCGAGAAGTAGAGCCGACGAAGACCAGCCCAGGAGGCGCACGTGTCCGACCCGCTGAACCCAGCAGACCTCTGGCCGATGCCGCCCGGAGCCCCCCAGCAGACCGAACCGCAGCGCTGGATCTGGGCGGCCATGGACCCCAAAGAGCGGCGGACCCGGATGCGCGAGCTCGGCGGATGGGTCGACTGGCTGCGCAGGACCTTCGAGCTCCACAACACCATCACGCACTGCTGGTACCGGCACTCCGCGGTCGTCGAACACCTCACCGCGCTCTACGCAGGATGGATGCGCACCTATGCCGGGGATGAGGCACCCGGGCGCGAGCTCGCCGAAGCCGACTGGATCAACACCCTGCACGCCTTCGTCCCGCGCCTGCTGCTCGCCGCCTGCGCGACCGGCACCCACCAGGAACCGCCGCTCATCGTCCCCCCACCGTCTGGCAACGACGAGGCCTTCGAGCTGTACCTGAAGCTCTCCGACGCGACGAGCGCTTCTGCCCTCCACCCGGCAGCCGCCGAACTCAACCGCCGCGAAGCCGAGCTGAACGCGCCGCTGTAGAGGAGGCTTTGTGTCCATCCGCATTGAGCGCCCCACCTCGGCGGACACGCCCGAGGATCCGGCCGCCCTCGCCTGGTCCTCTGCCGCTTCTCGAGGGCGCGCAGTCGCCACTGGTCTCCGCGCCAGCCGCCAAGGAGATGCAGCTGGACCTCTTTGGCGCCCCCAACGAGAGCCCAAGGCAGCCCACCGGCACACCGGCAGGCGATTCGGAGCCGGTCGGCCCCGCCGCCGGCCAGGCCCACGACGTCGACTTGGACCGGGCGCCGGTGACGCCCGAAATCCCGGTGGTCGAGAACGTTGAGGAGGCGAAACTGCACGGCACCCCAACCCCCAGCCTTCACGACCCTCTCGACAACTCCGTGCTCGAAGCCGTACTGGAATCCGCCGCCCGCGACGCCGGCGACGGAAGGCCACCCCCTGAGCCCGATCCCGGGCAGCGGGATCACCCCGAGTCCGTTTCCGACCCGCAGAACGCGCCGCCTGCGGCGCAGGACCCCATGGAGGTACCCACGATGGCCACACCAGCGGACCAGTCAAACGGCCTTGCCAGTGCGCCCCGGCGACCCAGGAACCCGAACCGGGCCCACACGACCCCGCAGACCGTAGCTGAGCGGCCAGCGCACCCCCAGCGCACCCCGCTGGCCGATGCCCCCACACCGCCGAGGGCCGCCGGTTTTGACCTGCCCGAGCCCCCGGATAGCGTCGACTGGCCGGAGTTCGAAGAGGCATTGGCCGCCTGGGACGAGCTCGGCCTCGTTGTCCCGGCTGCGGAGATCCGCGCCGCGGTAGCCGCGGACGTGGCTCTCCTGAGCCAGCGGGCGGAGTCGCCGGTGGCGGCGGCGCCCGCGCCGGTAGCCGGTGCGTCCGTCGGCCCCGAACCGGCGGTGCTCGCGGACGCTTCCGCGTCGCCCGACGGCCCGCCGCCGGCCGTTTCGGATGCGGAGGCAGCCGTCGGTACCGCCTTGGCCAGGGCTGACGCCCACGCCGAGAGTCTCCAAGGCCACCCCGAGTGGCAGCAGATCCAGACCGTGCGCGGCGCCCTTGGACACGTCTGGGACGTGATGAAGGAGAACGCTGGCGCCCACTGGGACACCCTGCGCGCCGACGTGCGGTTCCAGGGCTTCTGGAAGACGGCGACCATCCGGGCCTGCGAGGCGATTGCGGTACACGCGACGGCCCTCGCAAATCGCCTCCGCCCCCGCACAGGAGACCTTCCCGCCACCGACGTCTTGCTCAGGCTCGCCGACGCTACCACCGCCTACTCCACCGTCGGCGCCGCCGAGGCCGCCCCGATGCCTGCGCCGCCGGTGGCCGAGAACGCGGCCGAAGCCGCCGAGCCGGCGATGCAGAGGCTCGTCGAGCGGAGAACCCCGACGGCGTACGCCACCCGCGAAGACTCGGTCCGGGCCGCAGAGGAGGTGACGAAGCGCTTCCAGGAGTGGATCACCAGTCCCATGGGCCAGGAGCTGGTTGCTTCCGACCACCGAAGGGTTGCCGAGTTCCGCCACGCCTGGCAGCAGTTGCCACCGCATGGAAGCGAGCCGGGCCCGGCTGTCGGCCCGTACAGCGACGTCGCCGAGCGGGCCGGAGCCCTCGTCACGGCAGCGGTCGGCGCCGCCCGTTTCGCCCCCGGCGACCTCCAGGCCCTCCAGGCCCTGGCCCAGACCGCCGACCACCACGCCGCCAGGCTCGCGGTCACCCTGCCGCCCGGCACAGCCACGCCAGCGCGGAGGGCGGCAGCCCCGGCACCGCGGGTTGCAGTTCCCGCGCCGACAGCGGCCCGAACCGCACGGACGTCGGTGTAGACCGCCCGGGCCGCTGCCGTTCATCGCGGTATCCAAGGCCGTTCAGCAGCCGACGACCACGCGAGCGAGCGCCCTCACTTTCTCAGTCCCGGCCGGCGTCCAATCGCCAGGTCGGTCGGGACGTACGCCCGAGGCAGGGCCCGCTGTGCGGCCTGCACCGGCTTGGTCGGGACCCACTTCAGTTCCTGGACGATCGACCGGTGGGCGGCCGCGTCGAGCATCGCCCGCGGCACGGGCGTGCCTGCACTCTGCGCGGCGGACAGGAGAGCGGCCGCGCCCTTCTGCTCCGCGCCCATCACCGTCGAGTAGGCCCCGGTCAGCGACTCGACCTGACGTGAGTGGACAGGGTAGAAGTGTCGATTCCTGTCGAGCGAAGGGGGCCGGTAGTCGTCGGCGTTGGTCACCAGGCCGGCTTCGGCCCGTACGACGACCCACGGGGCGGCGCCCGCCATCTGCCAGCCCGTGGCGGAGAGCCGGTACGCGGTTGCGGCCAGGGCACCCACGCCTCCGGCGTCGACGATGATGTCGGCGGCCGGCCTGGCCGTTCCCGGCGGCTGCTTGGGCGTCCACTCTGGGCCGAACAGCAGCTGGCCCAGGCGCACCGTGCTGGTCCGGGTGATGACGACTGCGGGGTGGGGATCGGTTGACGGCATCTTCACCGCCCTGCCCTGGCGGACCTGCGTGTAGCCCGGCGGTGGGAGCAGCGGATGCTCCCGGGGGTCGCCCGTATCGACGACGTTGTCCCAGGCGCCGGCGGCGTTGCCCCAGGCCTTCGAGGACTCTCGTAGCGCTGTCGCGGCGCTCTTCAGGTCGCTCCTTACGGCGCCGTTAGGCATCTCCTCGGCGACGTGCAGCAGGATCCGCCCCGCGAGCAGCCGGTTCATAGCGTTCCAGTGGGAGATCTGCTTGAGGTCTGAGCCGCTCAGCCGCTGCTCCGCGCTGTCATGCAGGGCGGTGTACGCGGCGCGGGAGAGGCGGTCGCTGTCCTCGGCGAGACGGGTGGTCACGGCGCTGGTCGGATCCGTTGCCGAGGCCTGGACCGGTTCGACGGGCAGCGCCGCGGGTCCGGAACACTTACGCGAGTTCTACGCCGGCTGCGAGGCGAACACCTCGCCGGCGAAGAACCCCATGTCCGCCGAGGAGCGCGCCGGATTCTGGCAGGCGACCATCGACGCGATGGGACTCCAGGACCGGGTCACCGTGCGCGTGATCACCCGCCCGGAACTCGACCCGGACGGATTCAACCGGATGTTTCCTCCGGAAAGCGTCGACCTCGTCTTCCCCACCGCCAGCGGCGAGGGGTTCGACCTGATTCGAAACGCCAGCTTCGAGGAAATTTTCAGCCGCAAGGTCCGGACCGTCGAGCCTCCCCTCGAATACCATACGTCGGACATCCGAACGGCATACCGCGCCGGCAACGAAGCGTGGAAGAACGGCTTTGCACCCGGCGGCTTGGAGGCGTTCATCACCGCCGACGGTCCAGAACGCCTTCTCGCGCTGGCACCCGCACAGGGCGCGTCGGGCACCGTTCGCCCGCGAGTTGAGGCTTCAGCCGCCAGGTCACGCAGCACTACCGCCCGGCCCGCCCGACAAGGCAAGGACGAGCCGTCCCAGGGCGCTGGCAAGCAACCGCCAACGGCACCCAGCAGGGACGCCGGCCCGGAACGTCGACCAGGCCGCGCCAAGTGAGGCTGAAGCTGTCCTGAGGCGAGCAGTTCCCGATCCCCAAGGCGACACAGGCGATCCGGGGGAGGGCGCAGCGGACCGGCTTCGAATGGGAGCCGGTCCGCTGTCCGTCCTTCCCGGGTGCGCTGCGCCGCTCCCGTGGGTGCTCAAGGGGTTCCTCCTTCGATCAGTCGACGGGCTCGGCGGCGTACGTGCCGTCGCCGAGCGGGACGTCGGTGAGCTCGAAGCGCTGCGTGCGTCCGTCGATGTGGTGGGTGATGACGGTGCCGCTGGGCCGGGTGGTGTCGTACTGCCCCGGGCCGCTGGTGCGCAGCAGGGTGTACCGGCGGAGCACGCGTGCGCCCTCCAAAGGGGCCGCCGCCTCGGAGACTTGACCGCGTGTGGACCAGCGGGCTCGCAGCCGGCGGCGGGCAGCGGTGGCTCCGGCCAGCAGTGCGGTGGAGCAGGTTGCGATGAGTGCGCCGGACAGGATGTCGGTGAGCAGTGCGGGAAACACGACGGGGCCTTTCGCGGTCGGTGTGGTCCGCCTATCTGGAGGGCCGAGCCGACTGTCAAGGACGGCAGGGTTAGCCCCGCAACCCCCTTCTCACCTGGGCTCTTGGCCGGGGTCGTCGGACAGGGCGCGGGGTACGTCGTCATCGGCCCCCCAGCCCGCAGGCAGGTCGAGCGCGGACGGGGCGTCGCCTCCCCATGCGGACGGGGCGAGGGCAACGCCCAGGCGGGCGAGGGCGTCCCGGAAGAAGGGGACGTTCTCCTGGTCCATCTGGTAGGCGATGTTCTTGTGCCAGCTGGGGTTGTCCGGGTCCCATACCGGGCTGATCGGCGTACTGATCCCTTCCGGCCACCAGCCCTCGCGCACTCCGCGCGGGATCGCGCGGGACAGCGCGACGGTCGGCCCGTTCAGCTTGCCGAGCACGCTGCGCAGGCGGTCGGCGTCGAGGTAGCCGTTGCCCTCGACGATGACCAGCTCGGCGAACCGGCGGGCGCCAGCGGTCAGGTTACGGAGATAGCGCTCGGCCCGGTCGACGGTCCAGCTGGTGTCGACGGCCGTGACGGTCAGTTCCGCGTCGTGCGCGGCGGCAAGCGCGACGAGTTTCTCGGCGAAGGCCTTGTCCGCGCCTTCGATCGTGATCTTCAAAATGCCTCCGACAGATTGTTACCAGGTTCTCCGGGTTCTCCATGAGTATGACGCCCCGGAACCTCCCTCCGTGCAGGACCCGGGAAACTGGTCAGATTTCTCCATCAGTTGGGGAGGGTGTGGTGGCACGCTTCGTCTCGCCTCGGATAATGTGCGATATCCGAGGCAATAAACCAGAGATGACGATGGGTCACTCCGGACTGCCCGAGCCGAGGGGGTCACCGTCTAAATGTCCAACCCTCAACAACTGCGGTACGTGGCCGACATCGTCGACGTGGACATCGACGCGATCGAAGCCTTCCTCACCACCCGTACCGCCGAACAGCTCGTCGCCCACCACCCGGACACCACCGAGCACAAGATGGCCTGCGCGGTCGAGTGGATGCTCCAGAGCGCCGCGTTCGACGCCCGCTACGCCCTGGAGAAGCTCGCGGCCCCTGAGGAGCAGTACCGCGCACTGGAACTGCGGCGCGACCTGAAGAACGGGTGGAACCTCCTGGTGAACGCGGCCACTCCGTGGCGCCAGACCCCGGGCCACGACGCCGACCGCTGGCGCCGGGTCACCCACACCTCAGAGGAAGGGCAGGGGCGGCCGGAGGGAGGGAAATGAGCACTGAGCTGGAGCACGTCGTCCTCCTCGAGGCCGAGCTCGTCGAGGATGGCGATGCCCCTGCCAGCGGCGCGGTCGAGGAGTACGGCCCGGCGGCCGCCGTTCTGGCCGCGCTGGAGACGAAAGCCGTCGAGGACCTGCACGCGGCCCGGCCGCACAAGACGAAGATCGGCTACGCCCGGGACTGGGCACTGTGGGGCGAGTTCCACGCCTGGCTGGCCGAGCACACAGGCACGCTTCTGCCGCTCAGCGCCATCACCGTCGGCACCTATGTGGCCTTCGTGAAGTGGCTGGACGAGGTCAAGCAGGCGGCGCCGAACTCGATCGAACGCCGGGTCACCGGCGTGGCGTCCGAGGCTCGAAGGCGCGGGTACGACGTGCCCAAAGCGGCCCGGGCGGCCGCCACCCAGGCACTCAAGCCGCTCAAGCTGGACAAGGATCGACAGGCCCGCGGCCGGGGCAAGGCCGCCGCGATCACCCCGGACGACCTGCGGAAGATGAATACGGCCCCTCGCGAGCGCACTCCCCAGGAGGGCACCCAGCGGAAGCGGGTGCAGGTGATACCGGAGCTGGCCCGGTTGCGCGACCGCTCCCTTCACACGATGAGGTTCGCCATCGCGGGCCGCAACGAGGAGATGAGCGAACTCGAGGACACAGGCATTCGGGTCGTCGCCGAAGGCCTGGAAGTCCACGTCCCCAGCGTGAAGGGGCGCCCCGCCCGCGACGTCGTCGTCTCCTACGGAGAGAGCACCGACACCTGCGCGGTCCGCTGCTGGATCGCGTGGCGGGACGCCAAGCTCGCCGCCGGCGCTGCTCCCAGCGGTCCCGCGTACCTGCCCGTCAGCCAGTGGGGGGAGCTCGGCAGCCAGCGGCTGTCCCCGGACGGCTGCGGCCGCGCCATGTCCCGCTCTGCGGAGCACGCGGGCATGACCGGACGGCGGATCACCGGCCACTCTGGTCGCCGAGGTCTCGTCACCACCGGCCGAAGGAAGGGCAAGCGGCCGGAGAAGCTCCGCGCCCAGGGCGGCTGGTCCAAGAACAGCCCGGTGTTCTGGGAGTACGTGGACGAGGGCGAGAAGTGGGAGGACAACGCCACCGAAGGCATCGGCTTGTGAGTGAACGGCGGCAAGGTGGTGCGAGACCCCGGCCTCGCACCACCAGCACATCAGGCCGGGATCAGGTAGCCCAAGACCGGCATCCCGGTGAGACCAGAGCCGCAGGCCTGGCTGGGGAACTCCGCGCCTCACGTGCCCGTCCGCCGAATGCAGGAGCGTCAGTCGGACGGGCCGACTCAGGCCGGCAGGGGTTCGTCGTGCAGGATCCGCTGGAAAAGCCGGTGATCCCGCCATGCCCCATTGACATGAAGGTACTTCGCCGCGGTTCCGTAGTGTTCGAACCCGGCCTTCCCCAGGACGCGCTGCGAGGCAAGGTTGTGGACCAGGGTGCCCGCCTCGACCCTGTGCAGGGCGAAGCGGCTCGCGGGTGCGGCCCGTACCGCAGATGGAGTCCAGGGGCAGAGAACAGCGGCGGGGGCCTCGTCATCACCCGTCGGCGACGGGCAGGTTGTGCCACCAGTGACCGCATCCGTCGGAGCAGAAGCGGTCGCGGCGCCGTTCGTCCGCCACTGCGAGTACCGCGACCAGTAGCCGGAACGCCTTGCGGCGTTCGTCGGCCGGGGTGAGGTTGGCGATCTTTCGCAGTTGCTGGTCTATCGGGCCGCGGGTGATCAGAACCGACGGCGTGTGGGTCGGGCGCAGCCGGGCACGTCGGATGCTCTCCGGTCCGTCTGCGGTGACGGCGCGGGCCTGCATGCAGTGGTGGCGCAGGAACAGGAGTATCTCGTCCTGATCCTCTGGGTTGTGGGTGTCGAACCATTCGATGCCCTGTGACATCGGGCGCAGGCCTTGGGCGAGTTCGTTGAGGATGATGTCCCGCTCGGTCATGATCAGCTCCCGCAGTCCGGCGAGGCGAAGGTCTCAGCGGTCTCGTCGACGAAAGCGCATAGACGCTGGATGGCCTGCCGGCAGTCGTGCGGGTCGAGGGCCGCCACGGCCCGGACTTCGAGCCACCGGTCCCAGGGGCCGCCAGGCGCAAGGAACCGCGTGGTGGCTCGCAGCCGAGGATCTCATCGAGGTACAGGAGCGTCCCGAGGACGACAGACTGGTCATAGTAGAGGTCGGGACGCGACAAGTAGTGATCAAGATATGCGCTGAGCAGTTCGGCATCCGCTGCAGTGCCGAACGTCGCAAGGGCGACGCAGTATGCCGCGCCCGCATATGGCCCCTCGCTGGCCAGCAGGAGCCGGCCAATGAGCTCGCGGAACTCGGTCCTGTGGGCCACGGCAACCAGCCAGGCGGCAGTCTTGCGCTCGCGCCATCCGCCCTCGAAGAGGATCCCGAGCTCCGCCGGAGTGATCTCGTAGGCGGCCTGAGCCAGATCCCGCATGAACGCGGAGCGCTCGACCGGGCCCAACCGGAAGACGCTCCCGCCCAACCGAAGGTATCGCCGATCAGGCGTGACGAACCGCCGAACCAAATCCTGCAACTCGGGATCGCTCTGGAGATGACGCATAGCCGCATCCTGACCCGGGACGGTACGCGTGTTCCACAGGTTTGCCGACTGCCTCAACGGACCGTAGTTGCTGGTTCAGAGAAGTGACCAGGCGGAAGGAGATCGCACCGGACCCGATGGGACGCATTCGAACCTCCAGGTCGCACCCCCTCACCTCACCCTCGGTGACCGGAAGGGCTGCTGCCCGTCGGCGCGGCTGAACGGGAGAAGGAGCGAAGTGGCGGGCGCCTCGGCTGCCCTGGAGCGTGGACGCCGGTCGTGACCGAGGCGGCGTAGGTCTCGGGCTCGGGCACTTCCTGCCTGCGGCCGAGCAGCGGAAGGGGGTTCCCTGAGCTCTGGGTCCGGGAGGCAACTGGGGGCCGGGCGGCGCGTATTCTCCGACGTGATCTTTTTCGCCTGCCCGACCCGAGTGAGGTACCTGTGCGTGTTGCTGTACGGCCGTTAGCGGTCGCCCTGTCCCTGGCCGTCGGCCTGCTCGCCGGGTGCGGTCCGGTCGCCGACGACGCGAAGTCGAACGGCAGCATGCCCCAGGCGGCCGCGGCCTCGTCGGGGCCGGCGAAGCGGACCCTGACGGCGTACGACCCCCCGCAGTGGTTCGATGCGCGCGGGCAGGTGCTGCTGCCGGAGGCGGCCACGAAGGGCCGGACCAACCTGGCCGGGCAGGTTCGCGGCGGCGGCGAGGACCTGCCGGTACTGCTCCACGAGGCCCGGGCCTTCGTCGCCTCCCCCACCAGCGTGCAGGTCATCGATCTCGCCGACGGCCGCCTCGTGGGGGAGGAATCGGCCCGCGGGGAGGCCTTGCGCAAGGACTCCGACGGCTACGTCCTGCCGCCGCTCCTGGCCGGCAGCGAAGTGCTGGTGCCCTTCCTCCTGACGACGCCCGCCTCCGGCACCTACACCGCGGGCGCGATGGTCGAACTCGTCGCGGTCAGCACGGCGCCCCCGTACAAGGCCGCCTGGCGGACAACCGTCAAGCTGCCCGAGTGGGCGCTCCAGTCCTCCGGCAAGGTGCAGGTCGCGGCCGTCGGCGCGGAGGACGGCACGGCCGTGATCACCGTGACGGGCGGCGGCGAGGCAGTGTCGTACGGCATCGACACCGCGTCGCACGCCCTGCGCTGGACTCAGCCCGGGCTTGAGGCCGTTCAGGCCGGTGCGGGCATGGCGGTGGGCCTGCTCCACGTCGAGCCGCTCACCTCCGTCCCGCTTGGGGTCGATCTCGCCACCGGCACCGAGAAGTGGCGCGGGGAGAAGACCTACGCCGCGATCATGGACGGGGCCGGGCCCGGCACGGTCCGCGTCGCGGGCCCGCAGGTCTCCGACAAGGGCGACCAGCTGCTGGACGTGACCAGCGGGAAGGCCCGTGCCACGATGCCGCCGGGGATGCGTGCGGTGAGTTGCACCTATGACCGCGGCCAGACGCTGGTGTGCACGCGCGGTTTCGCGGTCGTGGCGGTGGACGCGGCGACCGGCACATTGCTGTGGGCACTCAAGGACGGCAACGAGGGCCGCACTCCCCCGACCGTGACCACGGTGTGGCACGGACGGGTCTATGGCCGCGGAGCCGGCGGCCCCGTCGTCCTGGACGCGAGGACCGGCGCCGACATGCCGACCAAGCCGGAGGCCGCGCCGCTTCTCGTCAACGAATACGTCGGGCTGGTGCTCGACGACAACCGCCTGTTCAGCTATCCGGCCGGCGGCTGAGGTCCAAGCTCCATCATCCTCGTCAAGCCGGCAGCACGCCGCAGCATCAACGCCGCGTCCGTGGACAGCCGTGAGGCAGTTGTCGGAGCGCCGTCGGACAATGCGTGCGTGAGCCTGCACTACGAAGTGGTTTTCGCCTGTTTCCTCCGGGACGAGACACCCGAGCCGGTCCTGGCTGCGCTGAGGTGGCACATTGGCGCAGCGGCAGAACGTCCACCGCATCTCGCTGCGGACGAGCACCCGTACCGGCTCCTTGTCCCGGACCCGGACAGCTACCTGCCGGGTGGCGACTTGGCGTCCCTGCAGCACCAGTCTCGCGGGAACTGGAATGCCTGGGGATTGTTCACGCGAAACTTCTGGCTGGACGACGGCATCGGTGAGCTCGTCACGATCCTGGACTTGCTGGCGCCTTACGTCGAGGAATCCGGATACGGCGGATACATGCGCGAGGAGTACGACAGCAAGCCGTCGATCTTCACGTTCCGCGACGGGGCCTACACCCTCGAGACGGAGTGACTTCGGGCCTCGGTGCTGCTGGCCACCGAGGTGCGCCACACGGGCGTCACAGCAGTCGCTCGTCCAGCGTCAGCGTCGCCAGGCCGGCCGGGCCGTGGATGTGCAGGGCTCGGCCCGCCGGGCCGGTGCCGGTCGCCAGGGCGTGGACCGGGGCCCCGGTGAGCAGGGTGTGCCGCAGTTCGCCCGTCAGCGGGTCCCAGATGCGGACGCCGCTCGGGTCCCCCGAGGCGAGCAGGGTACGGCCGTCGTCCAAGGGGACGGCGACCAGGGCCAGTGTGTCGGGGGCCTCCCACTGCGTGACCGCGGAACCCTCGGCCGTGTTCCACACGTGGACGTCCGCCGCGGTCGCGGCGACCAGCAGCATCCCGCTGCGAGACGGGACGACGCACAATCGCCGGAACGACAAGCCCGTGGCGACAGGGAGCCGGAGCGTGGTGTCGACGCCTCCGGAAGCCAAGTCGACGAGTTCGATGCGACGAGAACCGAGCACGGCGACCACGCCGGTTCCGCCCTCGGATGAGGGGACCGGCACCAGGGCTCGGGGGCGCTCATGGCCCTTCGGGCTGGGCACGGCTACGGGCACGGCTACGGGCACGGTGATGGCGGTGACCTCCGTACCGCTGAGCGGATCCCACACCACGCACCGGATGGTCTGCCTGTCCTCCATCGCGACGACCATCGGCAGCCCGTCCGCCGTCGTCGTGACGCACACAGGAGAGATGGACCACTCGTCCCTCTGCAACACCCGCACCTGGCTGTCGGACACCAGGTCCCAGAGCGACCAGTGGCCACGACCCCCCACTGCCACGTATCTGGTTCCGGGTGGTGAGGGGACCGACTGGACGGTTCCGACGGGTCCGGTGGCCACCTGCTTGACCAGGCGTCCCGTCACTGCGTCGTGGACGTCCAGGCCGGTGTGCGTTCCGACCACGACGACGTCCTCTGCCCCGTCGTCGGCGCCGGACCGCTCCGGCCTGCACAGAGGCCACATCTGCCGTGGCCCGGTCGAACCTCGGGGCGCCGCGTACACGGTTTCCGACAGGCCATCGTCGTACACCGCGGTGCCCTGGCCGAGGTCCCAGATCCGGACCCCCTGTGGTCCGGCCGAGACGAACCGCCTGCCGGTCAGGCCGTCCAGAACGGCGAGGGCCTCGACATACGGGTGATCGGCGTCAAAGGACTCCTCCCGGCGGCCGTCGATGTCCTTGACGACGATGAGGCTGCCCCGGGAGAGGACCAGTGCCCTGCCTCCGGGCAGCGCAGCCAGCACCCGCCCCCGGAGCCGTGCGTGCGGTACGGCGGCGCCACGGAAGGGGTCCCACAGTTGCGTGAGGGAAAGCGCTGCCGTCGCTCCGCTCCTGACGACCAGCAGGTCGTCCTCTTCCGGTCTCACCACGACCATGCCCACATGACTTCGGGAGTCCCCGACCGGCGGGTGCGTGGTCGGCCCCGAGACGGGGTCCCAGAGGCGGATGCCCGCCGGCGTGGGAACCGCCACGAGGGCGTGGCCGCTCGCCCGGCGCACCACCGCTGTCCACGAGCTGCTGACGGTATGGATCGCCTTGGGGAAGCCGTCGACGGTGACGACCCGGCCCCCGTCGGCGGCGCGCGCGTTCGGCCTCCATACGACGGCACCGTCTCCCGTGACGATGAACAGCTTCCAGAGCGCGGCCCCGTCCTCGAGTACGTGCACGTCGGAGACTCGTGGCAGGGAGAGGGCGGTGAGGGGCTGGCCCGAGCCCGGGTCGTGGATGGTGACCCCCTTCACGTGCCACGTGACGAGGAACGTCCGGCCGCCGGTGGCACGGAGGGGGCGCAGGCCGTGCACCCTGCTGCCCCTGCCTCCGAACTCGGCCGTCAAACGGCCGGTCGAGGAGTCCCAGATCCGCACGGCCCCCCTGACCGACAGCACGGCGACCAGCGCCCGCCCGTCCAGCGTAGGCAGGACACAGAGGCTCTTCGTCGGCCCTTGCGTCGGTGCGAGGACGTTCACGCGGGCAGCCCAGCGGCCCCAGGCGAGGGTGGCGGGAAGTGCGTCCGGCGCCTCCCACGGTTCACCCCGCACACCCCGCTGGAAGGCGATGCTGCTCCTGCGCGAGGCCGGGTCCACGGTCTCGTCGACATACGGCTCGATCAGCGCCGCCGCCGTCAGCGTCCGGCGCTGGGTATCCGTTGTCGGCAGCGGCAGCCCGAGGCGGGCGCGCAGCGTGCCGGAGGTCTCCTGGGCCAGCAGCTCCAGCGGTACGCCGGGATCGTCCAGTACGGCTCCTGCCGCCGCGTGGTGGAGGAAGTGCCTGCGGACGTACGGGTGGGCGTGATGCCCGCGGGAACGCTCGACCAGGTCGGCCAGTGCACCGGTGATGGCGGCGTGGGCGGAGGTGAGCGCCTCCGACGCGGTGGGCGGGCGCCACCAGCGGGAGGTCTGGACCGACGACCTGGTCAGCAGCCAGTTGTGGTTGGAGACGAGGAGGTCGGTCAGCCGCTGGTGGACGGGTCGGTAGACGGTACGGGCGTCTTCCTCGGCGGTGGCCAGGTAGCCGGTGAGGCGGCTGTTGCGGAGCGTCCGGATGGCGTGGTCGGCGGCGTCCGTGCCGGGCCCGGCCCCGTGGCCGGCCGCGGCGAGCGCGGTGGTGACGGCCGGCCAGACCTCGGCCCACGGCAGGCCGGCACCCGGTGCGAAGGCCGTCGCGCGCAGGGCGGCCACCAGCAGATCGGCCGGTACCCCGGTGCCGAGGGACACGGCTTTGATGTCCTCGCGCAGCAACCCACTGGTGCCGTCGGCGAGACGCTCCTGCCACCCCTCTTCGTTCAGGTCCTGGCGGGCCTGGGCCCGTCGCAGCTGGTCGGCGGCGATGCGGGCGTCCAGGAAGGACGGCGCGACGGCGTCCGCGATGATGCGCGCGGCTTCGGCGGCCGCGTCCGGGGCGCCGCGGTACGGGCTGTCCGCCGGCGCCAGCAACAGGGTGGCGGCGTAGGCGGCGATGTCGTCGGCGCAGTCGGGACCATCGCTGCGCAGCAGGCCCGAGACGAGGCCCTCGGCGTTCAGGGCCTCGGTGAGCCGCCGGAGCAGTTCGTCGGCACGCTCGTCCAGGAGGCCCTCTCCTGTCGGGTAGACCCCGTCGGGGGAACTACGGATCCCGAGGAGGAGGCGTACGAGGCGTACCCGGCCCGGACCCGTGACGCGGGCGAGCGGCAGGACGACGTCGTTGAAGAGGGCGAGCGGGTCCTCGGCCTCGTCCAGCGCGTCGATGACCACGGTGAGGGGACCCGCGGTGGCCTCGGTCCGCTCCCTTGCCCGATGCAGCAGGGCCTGGAGGGGTGGTTGACCGGCCGGTCCCGACTCCGGCTCCCCGCGGCCGGATCCGAGGCCCGTGAGCAGGTCCTCCACGATCACCCGCGCGGACTTGTTGCGGGCCAGCACGGCGACGTCGACCGCTCCCGGATCCGGCCGCAGTTCGCCGGGGATTCCCGCCACCGTGGCCGCGTACCGCGGATCCGTGACGAACCCCGGGTCGGAGAGGGTGACCAGGCGGGCCAGCAGCGCGGACTTCCCGGAGCCCGCTGCGCCCGTGACCAGGAGAACGCCCTCGCCGTCGTGCAGGAAGCCGGTCATACGGCTCATCGGCTCGGCCCGGCCACTGAAGTACCAGCCCGGATCGTCGTCGGCGGCGCGCCCTGATGCGCGTTCCAGCCAGAACTCGTCGAGGTCGCCGCCTGTCTCCGCTCCCGCGTCCACGGCTGCGGTCAGGGCCAGTTGGCGGAGTGCCGGACCGGTCGTGCTCACGGGTGCCCGGTAGCGGGGGTTGGGCAGGCAGGCGCTGGGTCCGCGCCGGCGGGAGTGCGGGACGATCCACTCGGCGCGCACGAGGGCCTTCTCACCGCCGTGCTCGTCCTGCCCGACTTCGTCCAGGAGCTGCTCCCACTCCTGGAACGAGAGGTGGGGAGCGGTGTATCCGGCGGCTTCGTCCCGCATGCGCTCGCACGCCAGTGCCACCCGTTCGGTGAACGAGCCGACCAGGGGCTGCTCCTCATGGTTGCCGGCCGTGACCACGCCGGCCCCGTCGAATCCGTGGCGCTCCGTGGACAGCGCTTCGAGCAGGCTGGCCAGCTCGGCGCGCAGAGTGCCGGAGAAGCAGGAGTCGACGAGCACCAGCACGTGCTCGGAACGGCTGTCGAGGACGGCGGTGATGAGCTCGCTCGTCGGAAACGCCGTGGCGAACAGGCGCTCGGGGTCGGTCTTGGCCAGGGTGAGGAAGTGGCGGGGAGCGACGCGGCGCATGCCGTGCCCGGTGATGTAGACGACGACGGCTTCCCGGTACTTCGCCGCGGCGAGGTTCTCCTTGCGCAGGAAGTCACGGAGCTCGTCCACCGAGCGCACCGCCGGCGCCCGGCTCACTTCGAACCGGCGGTCCTCGTCCAGACCCGGGTCGGCCAGCCAGCCCGTGATCCGTTCCACCTGTGTGGCGATGGCCTCGTCGAACCCTTCGGGGCTGTCCTTGTAACCGTCCACCGCGACCACGACCAGCCGCCGCCGGACGATACCGTCCAGCCCTTCCCCACCCACAGCTCTCCCCCTGCTCCGCGCGCGATGCGCGGCGCACGGCTGTCCCAGCCTATCCGCGGCGGGCGGCGGGCCGTCCGCCGATACGATCGGCCCCGGACGGTCCCGGTCGACTGCCGGGCCGGCGGAACGGGGGAGCGTGAACATGCTGCAGATCGTCGGTGTGCACGGCATTCGGCAGGGGGCATCGGCCACGACAGCGGAGCTGAGCGGGAGTTGGCAGGAGTCGCTGGAGGAGGGCCTGGCCGATTCCGGTCACGCCGCGGCGGTCGGCCCGCTCCGGCTCACCGTTCCGTCGTACCAGGGCGTCTACCCGAAGACGGCCACCCGCTACATGCGTCTGGGCTCCGACGCTGCCGATCCGGACGAGGACGCGCCCGTGGACGAGGAGGAAGAGGCGTTCATCCTGCAGGCCCTGGCTGCGTACGCGCCGTCCGCCGAGGCCGAGGAGGACGACTCCCCCATGGCAGGCCGGACCCTGGGGGCGGGCCGGCTCACCCCGCGGCTCCTGAGGCGGGCCCAGGCCGTGGACCGGGTGGCCGGCAAGGGGGTGACGGACCGCCTGCTCTGGCTGGTCCGCGAAGCGCACGGTTACCTGCGGCACGAGGAGACGGGGGCCGCCGTACGCGCCGAGGTGAAGGCTGCGCTGGCTGCCACGGGCGCGCGCATGGTCATCGCCCATTCGCTGGGCAGCGTCGTCTTCTACGACATGCTCAGTCGTGGCGAGGTTCCGGCCGCCGCGGGCGGGGGGCCGGGGGTGGTGTCCCTGATCACCTGCGGGTCCCCGCTGAGCTGGCTGGCCGTCAGGAAGGGAATCCACACGGCCGGTGTCCCGCTGTCCGTCCCTGCCGGGGTGGAGTGGACCAACCTCTACGCGCCGAACGACCCGGTCAACAAGGGCGGGGGTCTTTCCCCCCTGGCGGTTGGAGTCACCGACATCAAGGTCGACAACGGCAAGCTCAACGCTCACGACGTGCACCGCTACCTGGACAAGCGGGCCATTGCCGAACGCATCGCGAAGGCCCGGCTTCTCTGAGGACTGCGAGGGCCGGAGGGTTCCTGACCCCTCCGGCCGTCGAGGAAAATAAGAGCAAGAAGCGTGGCTCCTCCATTACCCGTCGCCTCCCCTGGTTGGCTCCCGTTCCGGGAGCGGAGAGGCGCGCGCTCACGACGTGCACCGCTACCTGGACAAGCGGGCCATTGCCGAACGCATCGCGAAGGCCCGGCTTCTCTGAGGACTGCGAGGGCCGGAGGGTTCC
>NZ_JBHUSC010000016.1:75414-124056 GCF_042673805.1 Streptomyces sp. NPDC057010
GTTCCTGACCCCTCCGGCAGCCGTCGAGGAAAATAAGAGCAAGAAGCGTGGCTCCTCCATTACCCGTCGCCTCCCCTGGTTGGCTCCCGTTCCGGGAGCGGAGAGGCGCGCGATGTCCGGTACGGGACTGCACGAGGCAAATCGGCTCGACACGAACCGAAACGATAGGCCAGCTGCGACGGGGGGCCTGGTGCGGCGCAAGCATCTTGCTCTTATTCTGACTGGGACGAGCGAATGCTACGAACCCTGGAAGGTTTTCTCATGAGCAGGGCACCGGAACCCCGCCACACCTCCGGCTCCGGCCGCGCGGCCTTCACCTCCTTCCTCTCCTCCCTCCCCGGCACATCCACCCGCTCCCTGCGGCACACCTACCTGCAGGAGTACGCCGCACACCTCGCCACCGCCCGCGGCTGCCGCGAAGCCGACCTCACTCTCGCCGACCTCCTCGACCCCGCCCACGCCACCGCCTGGCTCGACGCTGCCGCCCGCGGCGAGACCCGCAGGCGCAACAGCCTGCGCGGACCCGCGGCCCCCGCCTCCGCCAACTCCATGGCCGCGCGCACCAGCACCCTCAACACCTTCTCCGCACACGCCGGCCGCCCCCTCGCCCTCACCGTGCCCAAGCCCGAGTTCGCCCCCCGCCTCACCCCGACCGAAGCCCACCGCACCCTGAGGCTCCTCACCGCCCACCCGCCCGAGGGCATCCTCCCCGCCACCTGGGAACGCACCGTCGCCCTCATCGCCCTCGCCGTCACCACCGGCCACGGGCTCGCCCACCTACAGCCCATGACCCTCGACGACGTCCAGCTCGAACGCCCCCTCCCCCGTGCCCGTGCCGCCGGAGCCTGGTACCCCCTCGACACCGCCAGCCGCCACGCCCTCGCCCGCTGGCACGACACCCACCACGCCCTCACCGCCGGCCACCGCAAGACCCTCCACGGCGGCGACGTCCACCAGCTCTGGGTCACCACCGCCCCCGGCCGCCCCCGCGACGGCCGCCCCACACCCCCCGCCGGCCTCCCCGCCGCCCGCCGCACCCTCGAAGCCGCACACCGCCGCCTGGTCACCCTCGCCCTCGGTACCCCCCTCCTCCTCGAGCAGTTCTGCCCCGCCGACCCCGCCGGCACCTGACGGCCACCGGTCACCCGTAGCCGTGTGACCTGCGCAAACCACGCCACCGGTGAGGATCGTGCGCACAGCGTCGCCGGAGTGCTGCGGGAGACCCGCGTGGCACGGGATACTGGGCCCATGGCCACGATGTCCCGCCCGCCCGTGCCGCCCGTACCGCCGGCCTCCGCCGCCGACGTTCTGCGCGCCCGCTACGCCGCGCGCCTGCCCGCGTCCCTGGCCGACCTGGCCGGGCCGGTCTCCGGCACCGTCGAGCTTCCCCTCCACGTGGCCTGGTCCGGGATGCGCGCGTACGACCTCGACCGGCCGCGCCAGCGCATGAGCCTCTACCGGACCGTCCTGGCCGAAGGCCACCGCGAGGACCTGACCGCCCTCCTCGACGAGGGCCTCCTCGCCGCGCAGTGGCCCGTCCTGCGCACACTGGTCAGCCGGCACGTCCGGCAGGTGTGGGAAGACGCCTTCCCCCGGCTGACGGACCACTCGAGCGCCGCTGCGTGAACCTGACCGACCTCCACCGCCGGCTGCTCGCCGACGTCATCGCCATCGGCAGCCCGTACCCGCTGGTCATCACCGGTGGATACGCAGTCCAGGCCCACGGCCTCGTCGACCGGCTCAGCCAGGATCTCGACGTCGCCACCGAGAACCCCGCCCCCATGGCGGACATCGCCGCCGACCTCGCCCGCCAGCTGACCGCCCGCGGCTGGCACATCGCCGTCATCGGCGTCGACCCGCTCTCCGCCCGGCTGATGGTCACCGACCCGGCCGACGGCGCCGAGTGCGAGGTCGACGTACTCAAGGAGAACCTCTGGGCCGCCCCCGAGCCCACCCCCTACGGACCCGTCCTCGCCTTCGACGACGTCATCGGCACGAAGGTCCGCGCCCTCGCCGACCGCGGGGCGGTCCGCGACATCATCGACGTCCACGCCGCCGCCCAGCACCGCACCCTCACCGACCTCGAACGCCTCGGCCGACGCCACGGCCGGGACAACTTCCGCCTCGACGACCTGCACGACCGCCTCGCCGGCGCCGATTGGTACGACGACGAGGAATTCGCCGCCTACGGCCTCGACCAGAACGCCATCACGGCCGTACGAACCTGGGCCCGCCACTGGGCCAGCACCCTCGAAGCCAGACTCGACGCCGACCCCGAAGAGCCCTTCTGACCTCCACAGTCGGGCTCGACCGTAGTTCTCAGCCCCTCCGCGACAGGGAACCGAGCGACGTTCACCACCCGGCACACCAACACATCAGTCCGTATCCGTAGCGGCGAGCACCGCCACACGTCGGCGGTCCGGGGAGACAGCAACCACACCGATGTCCCAGGCCACACGCTCGAACCACTCCGTGTCCGCGCTGAAACCCAGCCACGTGCATTCCCGTACGCGCGCCTCGACCTCGCCGAAGGCGGCGCCCTCCATGACTCCGGCAAGCCCAGCCAGGGACTGCCACGCCGCCAGGCGCCCGTACGCACCGTGAGAACCGGAGTTGTACGCCCCTCCCGTGGACGCCGCAGCGAAGAGCTCTTCCCATGCATGAGCCGGCGGACAGACGGCGACGGAGAGCGGGGACTTCCCGCCCACCCCGTTCAGGCTCTCCAACCCCAGAGCCAGGAGCAGGTTCGGAACCGCCGCCTCGCCCAGAGGGTCCCCGAGAGCGAAGACCCGCGCCTCAATGCGCCCGTTGGACTCCTCGGCCCAATTTGCCACGGCCCTGGCCATCAGAGCGGCTTCGGCGTCGGTGGTCGTCTCCACCACCGATGGAACAGGCACGCTGGCGACCACTGCCATTTCGCGGCTGTCCGAGGCACCGTACGGCATCGCGTGGCTGCGGCCGCCGATGCTGTAGGTGGGTAGATCCGGTCGCCCTTCCACATCGGACAGAGTCAAGGGCAGCCATCCCAGCGGGTGATGACGCCAATGCGGCGATGTCGCCCACTCCGCGACCCCCGGCGCCTCCGCCACGACGACATCCCTGAGTACCAGCTCGTGGACCAGACAGGCGCGAAGCTCCTCGGAAGCACTCCCGCTGAACACCGGGGCGAAATCCTTCGGCTCATGGCTGGATGCCAGCAACGAGGCGGTGTAGCGGTCCAGCTTCCGGCTCCTGATCTCGGACGATGTGACCAGCCGGAGTGTCTGGACGACATTCCCGCGGCTGCCAGCCGTGGTGGCAAGGAGCTTCAACAGATGGTCGAAGACACTTCGGTACTGCCACAGCTGCGCGCCACGGGCGCCGTACTCCTTGGCAAGAGCGATGCCCAGGTCTGCGCAGAAGGCAGCATCCCCCTGCGCGAAGCGGCTGTCCGCCACCTCCCACACGCCGGCGACGTTCATCAGCGTCGGCAAGTCCGTCACGATCTTCTGTATCTGATCAGCCATGACGGTGAGCGTAGGGGCACATCGTCTCTCCCTCCTCTCACCAATGCCGGCTACCACCCGACGGCAATCGGGCGCGGTCAGCCGCCCGTCGACTGGGCGTATGCGAGCAGTACCGGCTGAGGGTCGCGAGAGTGGGTCATCCCTGCATCTGCGGGGCGCAGGAGAGACCCGGACGAAGTAGGCGGGCTTGGGGTCATCCCCGCGGGGTGGCGGGGAGCAGCGGGTCAGGGCGAGCTGCTTGATGATGAAGCCGGAGTCATCCCCGCGTATCCGGGGAGCGGAGTCCTACCCTTGCCCCACCACCTGCACGCCGGCAAGGGCACCACCCAACTGCGCTGCGGTCACCGGCCCGCGTTCCGGGAGAGCGGCCTCCTGCCAGGCGCGCAGCGCTAGATCCCTGTTGCCGTCGGCTGCCTGAAGGACGTGCCCCTTGGCCTCGTCCTCGCCGATCACTTCTGTCTCCGGGCCAAGATCCATCAAGTGCACCACGACCCGCGCCTTGTGCATCGGGTTCGACGCCAGGGCCTCCATCTCCTTGTAGACCAGCACCCGCCGCCCCACCAGCCCCTGAGCCCTGGCAATCATCGCCGCCCCCGCATCCGTGTCGCCCCGATCCGTACGGATGGCCGGCTCCAGCTCGCCCGAGACGTTGCGCAACAACAGAACACCCCGCGTGCTCGACGCCTCGACCGTGACGCCCAACAGCGTCGCGGGAAACCGCGTCGCCGCAGCCAGCCGTTGAATGTCCCGGGCCACGACGTCACCCAGCACGAACAAGTCGACGGCCAGCCCCCGTACCCGCGCCTGCCACGCGGACTCCTCCCCTACCGGACAAGAACCGGCCGCCTGCGCGGCTGCGACAACAAGGGTCTGATGACTGCTCATGCCCCCCATCATGACCGGCAGATCCGCGCGACCACCGATGCCGAATGCAGCCGGACCCTCTCTGGCTGGGGCCTTACGCGTAGATTCCGGACCACGTAGGCGCGAACGTCGACAACTCGGTCGTTCCCGGCACCGGCTGTCCCATCCCTCGTGCAGTCGCTCCGGTGCGGGGGGCGTAGGCAGCCACGGTGCCGGTAAAGCGGGCACCGTACTCATGGCACTCGCGCCCGCCCCCTCAGTCCCCCCGCAACCCCTTGGGTCGGCTGAGGAGTCTGGACAACAGACTTGGCCGTGCGGACCACAGCGGCCCGGCTTCGAGTGAAGCCGGGCCGCTGTGGCGTAGCAGGTACTGCTAGCCGATGGTGAGGAAGGTGCTCCAGCCGTCTTCGTCGCGGCCGGTGGGGCCGCCGATGGCGGTGGTGGTGCCCTGGTAGAGCCACTGGTGGCCCCAGGTGCCCACGACCCAGATGTCGGGGATGCCGTCGCCTGTGGCGTCGCGGGTGCCCAGGAGCATGGGGTAGCTGGCGCGGCCCCATCCCGAGGTGGCGTAGGTGATGTCCTTGCCGCCGTTGGAGGCGGCTGCTGTGGCGAGGGAGTTGAGGTCGACGCCGCCGTTGGTGCCTGCCTTGCCCTTGCGCAGGATGAGGCCGCGGTCGGGGTTGGCGTCGTCGCGGAAGAGCAGGTCGGCGATGCCGTCTCCGGAGACGTCGCGGACACCGATGAGGTCACGCGCCTTCCAGCCCGGATTGCCGATCTGCTTGACGGAGGTGAAGCTGGCGCCCGTGTAGCCGGTGAAGGCCCAGAAGGTGTCGCCGCCGGCGCCGAGGGCGAACATGTCCGCCAGCCCGTCGCCCGTGACGTCCTCGGTGACGACGATCTGCGTCAGCGTCGCGGGATCGGGTGCGCCCTGTGGCAGCAGGACCTCCATGCGGCGGCCGACGTCGAACTGCCCTATGCCCAGGCCCGGGTAGACATACAGCTTGCCGTCGGGCATGCGGGCGATGAGGTCGGTGAGGCCGTCGCCGGGGAACCAGTCGGTGGAGTGTCCGATCAGCGCGGGCTTTCCGGTGGCCGGGTCCTTCCAGTAGCCGGGGGCGACGGGCTTGCCATTGTCCACGGCTCCGAGGATGTAGGCGTCGGTGTCGCCGACGGCGTCGCCCGCGTAGGAGCGCAGGTTGCCGTCCTTGTCGATGGCGAAGAGGTCGGCGAAGCCGTCACCGGTGGCGTCGCCGGGCTTGTCCAGGCCCGGCCTGGGGCGGACGTAGAACAGGTACTCGGTCTGGCCGGAGATGTTGCCGGCCTTGTTGAGGGTGCGGACGTAGAGGACGTTGGGGCCTGCGGTGTCGACCTGGAGCTTGATCGTGGCGAGGTCACCAGCCGTCGGTACGGCCTTGTGGTCCCACATCGGTCGGTTCAGGCTCCACTGGTACTCGCCGATGTCCTCGGCCTTGACGCCGTTGCCCAGGATCTCGACCACCTGGTCGGGCGTGCTCGCGGGGTTCACGCTCCACTCGGCGCTGTCGGGGCCGGGCGCCGGGAAGTGCGTGGAGCGGACGGCAGGGCTGGGCGGCACGGTGTGGTCGACGGTGAAGGTGCACCAGCCGCCGCCCCCGGAGTCGGCCGGGCCGCTGCCCGGGGACATCCAGCCGTCCCAGTCCATGGTGCGGGACAGCCAGTAGTACTTCCTGCCGGACGTGAAGGCGTCGAAGGGGAGTTCCTGGGTGACCACGCCGTCGGAGTTCGGCCACAGCCATTGCTTGAAGACCTGCGCGCCGCTGGCGGCGTCCCACACCTCGATCTGGACCTGCTGGAGGTTGCCGTCGCGGTCGGTGCCCTTGACCTGGAAGGTGACGTTCGTCTTGCCGATGGCGGTACCGGAGCCGCTGGTCAGGCACGGGCCGCCCGGGACGGTGAGCATGTTCAACGCGAGGGGGGTGTCCGGCGGGGTGTTGTAGACGACCTCGATGTACGGGGCGGTCTCGCCGTTGGCGATGAACTTCTTCCAGTAGTACTCGTTCGACTCGTCCGGGGCTGCGAAACCGAGCGACAGGCCGCCCCAGCCGTTGGCGGCTGCGTGACCGACCAGGTCCTTGATGCTGGGCGCGATCCAGTTGTCCGGGCACGAGCTGTTGTAGCCGTACCCCGACATTTCATTGGAGACCACCCACGCCCAATAGTCGGCGTTGTTCGTGCTGTTCCAGGTGCTCGAGGAGGTGATGTACGGAGTCGAGAAGATGTTCATCCGCTTCTGCTCGCACGACCAGGAATATGTCTGCAGCGCACGTACGTTGGCCGAAATGATGCCGGCGCCGTGGAGCTCGCCGCCGAAATCGAAGTTGAAGATGGACCGCGAGGTGCCGCCGGTGGTGGACTCGTATCCGACGCGGGCCTCGTTCGTGCCGCTCGCGTTGTAGTTCTGGCCGTTGTAGAAGGAGGAGTTTCCTTCCGTCTTGTAAAGCAGCGTCCAGGAGTTCTTGTGCCCCTTGAACGAGGGGTCGATGAACACCGGATACACCGTCTCGGGAGCGCTCAGCAAAGAAGCGTCCGGGGTAAGGGAAAGAATGCCGTCGGCGAGCCCGGCCTTTGCGGGCTTGAGCCGGGCGCCCTCCGCTCCCGCCAGACCGGTGAGCCCCAGCGTCGGATGCTGCTTGGCGGCCTCGGGCGCAATCCAGGCCGGCTCGTCGTCGGTGGTGGCGACCTTGCCGCTGGAGTCCCACATCATGGGCGTCGGCGAGCCTGCGATCTCGGTGCCCTTGTCGTCCTGGGCGCTGACCGCGCCGGAGGGGCCGTCCAAGCGGAACGCCAGGTCGGGCGAGGCGAGCCGGTATTTCAGCTGCCCGAGCAGGGGATCGGCCGCGGCCTGCCTGTCCTTGACGACGAGCACGTGCGAGTACCCGCCGTCCTGAGCCGTCATCACCAGGTCGATCCCGGGCCGCACGTTCTCGTACAGCGCCCGCGGACCGTCGATCACCGGCTCGGGCAGGGCTCCGGGCCAGCTGACCACCATGTCGTGCCCATCGGTGTTCAGGCGGACCAGATCGGTCCACACCTCACCAGGCGTGTCCTGCGTCAGGGACACCCGGCTCACACTCCGCGACGCACGATTCCCGCCATCGGCCGGCTTGCCGGAACCTGCACTGAAGACGACGCGCCCGTTGACCGCCTTGGCCGCGTATCCGCCCTCCACACGCTCGAGGGCGGTGTCGATCGGCTTCCACTGGTCGCCCACCTTGGCACGGAAGGCGGCACTGAAGATCTGCTTGCGGAACGTCCCGTCAGGTCGCGCCCACGTCGTGGTGTTCGCACTTCGCGCGGCGGTGACCTCGACCTCCTTGGCGCTCTTCTCGGCCAGGCGGCGCGCTTCCGGCTCGGCGATGGGAGCCCCCTCGTTGGCGGCCCGAGGCTTCTGCGCCCCGCGTCCCACCACATGCACTCCGACGGGCACAGCCACAGCCACCGCGAGCAGGGCAGCGAGGCCGCCCACCGTCCGGCGCCGCTGGAACCAGCGGCGTATCCGCTGCGCGGTAACTTCCTTTTCCACAACAGTCGTTGGCGGACTGTCGTCCAGCGATTCACTGACAGACACAGGTGTACTTCTCCCCCCTCGGGCGCGTATTTCCGCTGCCCTCGGCACTCACAAATGATTCCGGCCACTGGCCTAAAAAGACGTGAAAGGCATGCTCCCCGCCCGCCGTTCACGCAAAGAGGTGCGAGCAAGCATGAACCATCGGTCTGACATCTTCACCCCCCGAGATGGCCAATCGACCTGCCAATTGCACCCGATTTGCTTCGATTGCCCCAGGGTATGCAGTCGGTAAAGTGACAAAGCCCACACGTGATATCGGAACCGTAGATTTTCTGATCCACGGGCCGCAGAATCAGCTGGCTAATTGTCAGTTCCCTGTCGGCCGTGTGCCATCGCCGCGGCGGCAGAGCGTGGGGGGGTCCACATGTCGCCGTTCTCGGCGAACAATTTCCGCCTGCCCGGAAACAGGAGAGCGCGCGCGAAACGCGCGCGCCTCGCCGGGCGCACCGGCATCACGCTGTCCGTGATGCTGCTTGCATCTCTGCTACCGATCGAGGCCTGGGCGGCGCCGCCGGGCGACCGCGCCGGCGTCGAACTGCCCAGCCTCCAACAGGACCTCAAGGCCAAACTTGACGCGGTCGAGGCCGCGAAGCTCAAGGGCTGGGAAGGCGAAGCGGCCCCACCGCCTCCTGGCTACGAGGCCTCGCAGGTCACGCCGCCGGCCGCCGGCTCTGGCAGCGTCGCCCTGGTGCCTACCGCCGGTGTCGAATTCACGCAGGTCGGCACCCTTCCCGTCAGTCTCGGGAAGACCGAAGGAACCGGTACCGCACCGTCGGGTACCTGGTCGGTGGCCGTCGAGGCGCGCGCCGTGACCGAGGCCGCCAACGTCGATGGCGCCCTCATCAAGATCACTCCGCCTGCCGACGCGTCGACTCCGGTCGACGTCAAGCTGGACTACGCGAAGTTCAGGGACCTTTACGGCACCGAGTGGGCCAGCCGTCTGAAGCTGAAGCAGCTTCCCGAGTGCTTCCTGACCACCCCCGATCTCCCTGAGTGCTCGGTCTCCAGGGACGTCCCGAGTACCAACCTGCCGTCCGAGAAGAAGGTCATTGCGACCGTCGATCCGACCAGCGCGCCCGTGCAGGGCCTGCGCACGATGACGGGCGGTGCCGCGGGCACCATGGTCCTGGCCGCCTCCGATGGCGCGGCGGGTGCGGGTGGTACGTACAAGGCCACGTCCCTGTCCCCCTCCGGCTCCTGGACGGCCGGCGGTAGCGGGGGCGGGTTCTCCTGGACCTATCCGCTAGCCGTCCCCCCGGCTCCGGCCGGTCCCACGCCCTCCATCGCGTTTTCGTACTCCTCCCAGGCCGTCGACGGCAAGACGTCCGTGACCAACGGCCAGGCCTCCTGGGTCGGTGACGGCTGGGACTACAACCCGGGCTTCATCGAGCGCCGCTACCGCCCCTGCGCCGACGACCGCGAGGCCACGCCCAGCAAGCCCAACAACGACAACGCCACCGACAAGAAGAAGGGGGACCTCTGCTGGGCCGGGGACAACGTGGTCCTGTCCCTCGGCGGCGCAACGACCGAACTCGTCCACGACGCCGCAACCGGCAAGTGGATTCCCACGTCCGATGACGGCTCCAGGGTCGAGCTCAAGACCGGCAGCACCAACGGCGCGAAGGACGGCGAGTACTGGGTCGTCACCACCCGCGACGGCATGCGCTATCACTACGGCCGCCACAACGTGGGAACGCACGGCGACGGCACCTCGCCGCGGACCGTCACCGATTCCGTCTTCACCGTTCCCGTCTTCGGCAACCACCCGGGCGAGCCCTGCTACCAGACGGCGTACGCAAACTCCTCCTGCACCCAGGCCTGGCGCTGGAACCTCGACTACGTCGAGGACGTGCACGGCAACGCCATGGTCATCGACTGGGCGAAGGAAGAAAACCGGTACGCCAAGAACGAGAAGTTCACGGAGAAGGACCGCGCCAAGGTCGGCTACATCCGCGGCGGCTACCCGACCCGCATCCTCTACGGCCTGCGCGCTGACAACCTTGCCGGAGCCCCTGCCGGCCGCGTCGAGTTCAAGGTGGAGGAACGCTGCTTCGAGAACCGCGACACCAAGTGCGGCGATGCGCAGTTCGACTCCAAGAACGCCGACGACACGCGCGGGTGGTGGGACACCCCCACCACCCTGCACTGCAAGATGGACGCGCCGAACTGCTACGTCTCCTCGCCGACCTTCTGGTCGCGTAAGCGCCTGTCCGCCGTCACCACGTACGGGCAGCGCACCGAGGGCACCACGGCCCTGACGAAGGTCGATCAGTGGGCCCTGACCCAGTCGCTTCCCAGACAGCGGACCGACACCCACCCCCCGCTGTGGCTGGAGTCCATCACCCGCACCGGATACGGCCCCAAGGACAGCACCAGCGGCGTGTCGTTGCCGGCGGTCTCTTTCCTCGCCAACAAGGTCGACATGCCCAACCGGGTGTCGAAGGGCACCGACCCGAAGACCGGCAAGCCGGACGCGACGCCTGACTTCGATCGCCTGCGCGTGGAGACCATCCGCACGGAAACCGGCGGCGAGATCTACGTCGACTACTCCGACCCCTGCCCGGTAGGCACCAGCCACCCCGCGCCGGAGGCGAACACCACCCGCTGCTTCCCCGTCCACTGGTCCCCGGATCCGGAGCTGGAACCGGAGAAGACCCCGATCGAGTGGTTCAACAAGTACGTCGTGGACCGGGTGGTCGAAAGGGACCGCGTCGCCCGCCAGACAGACGTCACCACCAGCTACACCTACGAAGGTGGTGCAGGCTGGGCCAAGGAGGACGACGAGTTCACCAAGCCCGTACTGCGCACCTACAGCCGGTGGCACGGTTACGCCAGCGTCGTCACCACGCAAGGCGAGACCGCCAACGCGGGCAAGCCCACCGCCACCGAGCAGTCGCAGACCCGCACCCGCTATTTCCGCGGCATGTCCACCCCCGCCGCCAAGATCACGGTCAAGGACTCCACCGGAACCGAGGACCTCGGCGAGGACCTGCCCCAGTACCAAGGACAAGCCGCAGAAACCATCGTGTACACGAAGGCCGGCGGCACCGTCGAGAACCGCCACCTGACCTGGCCACAGAGCAAGGAAACAGCGAGGCGCACCCGGCCCGGCACCACCGATCTGGTGGCCTACCGCAAGGGCGTCGACCGGACCGACGAGATCCAGTCGGTCAGCGGCGGCAAGTACCGCATGGTGCGCACCCGCAACGTTCCCGAGGACACGTACGGCCTGCTCAAGACCACGCAGACCGATGTCATGGAGAACAAGGGCACCGGCTGGACCACCATCCAGCAGTCCTGCAGCAAACCCACCTACGTCCACAACACCGCGAGCAACCTCATCGGCCTGCCGTCCGAGGTCCGCGAGACAACCGGCGACTGCACCGACGCCGGCATCGCTGCCGGAACGCTCCTCAGCGCCGCCCGTACGTCCTACGACGCGGTGAACGCCTTCGGTACGGCCCCCACCAAGGGCCTCCCCTACCAGGTGGACAGCCTCGACGCCGCAGGCACCGGCTGGGTGACTTCCGGGCGCACCGAATACGACGCGCTGGGACGGCCCGTCAAGACCTTCGACGCCGCCAACACACCCTCGACCTCTTCCTTCAGCCCGGCAACCGGACCTGCGTTCACCGTCACCGCGACGAACGCCCTCGGCCACACGGTGACGACCAAGCTCGATCCCGCCCGGGGAAGCGTGCTGGAGGCGACCGACGCCAACGACCGCAAGGTCACCACGACCTACGACGAACTCGGCCGCACCACCGAGGTCCGGACACCGTCGCAGAAGCCGACCGACAAGCCCGCCTACAAGTTCGAGTACCAGATCGCCGAACTCAAGGCGCCGGTCGTCACCTCCCACGCGCTCAAGGACAACGGCACCTACAGCACCTCGATCGCGATCTACGACGGCCTGCTGCGCCCCCGCCAGACCCAGACGGAAGCCCCCGGCGGCGGACGCCTGATCACCGACACCCTGCACACCGCGAACGGCACCGTCAGCCAGACCAACAACGGCTACCACGCCGAAGGCGGCCTGGAGACGACCATCTTCGTCCCGCAGTCGATGACCGAGGTCCACAACTCCACCCAGATCGCATACGACGGTCTGGGGCGCGCCGTGCGCACCACCACCCTGGAGAAGGGCATCGCCCAGCAGTCCGCCATCACCCAGTACGGCGGCGACTGGACCCTGACCCGCAGTGCCATGTCCCCCAGCGGGGCCACCCCGCTCTCGGGCAGCCGCGCGGTCAAGACCACCACTGACGCCCTCAACCGCACCACCGAGGTCGCGCACTACACCACCACCAACCTCGACCCCACCACCAACCCCACAGCGAACAAGACGACCTACGCCTACGACGTACGCGGAAAACTCGCCAAGGTCACCGACCCTGCCGGCAACAACTGGACGTACGCCTACGACGCCCGCGGCCGGATGACCTCGTCCACCGACCCCGACATGGGCACGTCGAAGTTCACCTACAACGACCTCGACCAGCAGGTCTCCACGACGAACGCCGCCGGCGCTGCCCAGTTCACCGCATACGACGTGCTCGGCCGCAAGACCGACGTGCGTGCCGACACCGCGGCCGGCTCCCTCATCTCGGCCTGGACCTACGACACCCTGCCTGGTGCCAAGGGACAACCCGTCGCCTCCATCCGCTACTGGGCCGGCGCCGCGTACACGAGCGAAGTCACCGGCTACGACACCGAGTACCGGCCCACCGGATCGAAGACCACGATCCCGGACGTCGCCGCCACGAAGGGGCTCGCCGGCACCTACGCCTACAGCACCACCTACACCCCCACAGGCAAGGTCCAGTCGACGACCCTCCCCGCCACCCCGGGCGGCCTGGCCGCCGAGAAACTGATCACCCGGTACAACACCGACGGCATGGTGCAGACCATGTCGGGGCTGTCCTGGTACACCGCCGACACCATCTACAGTCCCTTCGGCCAGGTCCTGCGCACTGCCTCCGGCAATGCGCCCAACCGGGTGTGGACGACGAACAAGTTCAACTCCCACACCGGGCGGATCACCGAAGCGAGCAGCCACCGCGAGACCCGCACCAGCCCCGCTTCGGCGCCCACCAACCTCATCTCATCGCTCACCTACAAGTACGACACGGTCGGCAACCCGACCACCATCACAAACACCCAGCCGGGAACCGACGCCCAGCCCGCCCCCCGCACAGAGCACGAGTGCTTCTCCTACGACGCGATGGGCCAGCTCACCAAGGCCTGGACCGGGAAGACGGCGGACTGCACCGGCCCCACCCTGGCAGACGTCTCCGCAGGACCGGACGGTGACGGCTACTGGCAGGAGTACCAGTTCGACGCGATCGGCAACCGCACCCAGCTCATCGACCGCGACGTCACCAACGCGTCTCTGGACGACACGACGACGTACAAGTACGGCGTGGAACTCGGGGGAGGAGCCCAGCCGCCCGTCAAGAAGCAGCCCCACGCGCTGGCAGAGGTCAAGAAGACGACCAAGACGGCGGGCTCCACCGTCGACTCCCTGTCCACCTACACCTATGACGCGGCCGGAAACACCAAGACCCGGCGCATCGACGGCGACGCCCAGACCCTGAGCTGGAACCGCCTCAACCAACTCACCTCTGCCACCAGTCCCGGAATCGGCGCCACGGCCGTCACCGGCCTCGCCGGCAAATGCCTCGACGTCGAGAACGGCAACACGGCCGACGGCACCCCGGTCCAATTGCTGTCCTGCAACGAGACGAAGTCCCAGCAGTGGCGCATCACCGGCGACACCGTCCAGGCCCTCGGCAAGTGCCTCACAGCCGAAGGCGGAAAGGCCCGCCTGTACGCCTGCGACGGCAGGGCCACGCAGAAGTTCACCTACCGGGCCGAGGACAAGACCCTCTACAGCACGGAGGCCAAGGCCTGCGTCACCGTGCCCAACGACAACGCCACCGAGGGCAACAACCTCGACATCTACACCTGCGTAACCGGCTCCGCCGCGCAGCAGTGGACCTTCTCCGACACCACCACCTACCTCTACGACGCCTCCGGAAACCGCCTCATCGAGGAAACCGGCAGCTCCCGCACCCTCTACCTCGGCGAAGCCGAGATCACCGTCAACAAGGCCGGCCAGGCCATCGACGCCGTCCGCTACTACAGCAGCGCCGGCAGCCCCACCACAGTCCGCCGCACCAACGGCAAGACCACCGGCCACAAGCTCTCGGTCCTGCTCACCGACCACCACAACACCGCAACCGCCAGCGTCGACCAGGCCGCAGGCCAGGCAATCACCCGCCGCAAGTCCGACCCCTACGGCAACCCCCGCGGCACCCAACCCTCCGACTGGCCCGGCAACCGAACCTTCCTCGGCACCGGCGTAGACGACCCCACCACGGGCTTGACCCACATCGGCGCCCGCGAATACGACCCCACCACCGGCCGCTTCATCTCCGTCGACCCCATCATCGACATCACCGACCCCCTCCAGATGAACGGCTACACCTACTCGGGCGGCAACCCCATCACCGGCGCCGACCCGAGCGGCCTGAAGAGCGAAGAATGCGGAACGCTCTACAACTGCCACGGACACACGGTCATCACCGCATCCAACTCCCACGAGATCACGTACGCAAGTCAATCCAGCCAGCGGCGGTACTACCAGACATATGCACCAGCTCGGTTCAATATAAAGAAGGCGCTTAAGCAGAATCTCAAGCAAGCGATTAAGGATGTTAAGCTAAAAAAGGAGAAGGTTCCCTCGACCTTCGTCGATCAGCTCTTCTACGGAGCGATCAGCAGTGTCGCGCACACCTCATCACTGTTTGGCTGGTTGGGTGACGGTGACTGTTGGAATGGCGGAGCTGGCGCTCCCGGCTGCGACTATGGCGGCGACTTCGACAATTGGATAGCTAGCCAAGGCGTCAACACCGAAACCGACTGGTACCAGATCCCAGGGTTCCTTGGGGAACTCTGGGGGCACGGCAAGACCGGAGGCGTTCACGGTCCGGGACGTCTAAAGATAGGTTCGTGCAACAGCTTCTCGCCCCATACGCTAGTCCTCTTGGCAGATGGCACGACGAAGGCCATCGAGGACATCCAGCCGGGGGATCAGGTACAGGCCACTGACCCCGAGACCGGAGAAACTTCCACGGAAGACGTTGTCGCTCGGATCAGCGGCCAAGGCACCAAGAGCCTCGTCGAAATCACTATCGATACCGGGTCCGGCTCCAACGTCATCACCGCTACTGACAAGCACCCCTTTTGGATCCCGGCCCTCAAGCAGTGGGTCGACGCGGCAGACCTGATGCCCGGCCAGTCTCTGGGCACCGAGGACGGTACAGAGGCACGGATCTCGCGCATCGAGCGCCGAAGCCAGCAGGCTTCCGTCCACAACCTGACGATCGCGAACGTCCACACGTACTATGTGCTGGCGGGGCAGACTCCGATCCTTGTTCACAACGCGGGCGGGGCAGGTTTCGACCTCGATAAATATGACCGCCCAGGGTACAGCAATTACGTGCTGGTGGATCGGAATAACGTACCTTATTACAGCGGCATGTTTGGCCCGAACGAAACGCCGGCGTCCGTTCAGGGGCGCCACGCTGGAAACAATAATCGATACAACCCTGCAAACGGCGACAGAATGGACGTATTTCCGGGCACACGGACCTACGGTCAATCCCGTCTCCTTGAACAGCGAATGACAGACTTCTTCGGTACCTACATCGGAGAGGATGGCGCCAACTATAGGGGTAATCGCCAGAACCCTATGGACCCGAAAAAGACGCCCGGCTATCTGGCATACGAGAGGTTCAAGAATGGAGGATGCCCGTGAATGGCGACCGCACAAATGTCAAACTAGCGGCGATCGTATTGGAATTCTCCGAAGGAGCTGGAAGTCTTCCGTCGTTGAAGGAATTCCTGCAGCTCTTGGAGTGGTCGTCGAATAGCATCTATTCCGCACCTCTCGCGTTTGAGGCTACCCTGGTGGACGGAACGACCTACTCCGGCCCAGAAGGCTCCAGGGTGCCCGAATTGAGCGATTCGATGTTTACCGACGCGGCCGATCTCCTTGCCGGTTTGTCCGATGGGAGAACCGGGAGCCCTATGCCCCCATCCGATCTGGCGGACATCCTATTGCGTTTCATCAATAACGAAGCGGCGAATCTACTGGATGTGTCCAGCGGAGAGGTTGCTCAGCTCTCAATCGCAGCGACAGGAAGTGCCGCCAAGCCCGAAGCTGGCGACATCCTGGCAATTCCCGCTGACGACGGCTGGTACGCAGTGATCGTGGTGGCACGCAACAGATTCGGGGTCGCGCTCGGACTCTTCCGGGGGAAGTTTGATTCCTTGACGTCCGTAAATCCTCAACATTCCAGCGCGTGTAAATTCCCTGTCTACAGTGATGACGCGCAGGTTCTGAATGGTTCGTGGGAAGTGGTCAGGCGTGATGAAACCCTACTCTCGGCCTTCCCTGATGAACCCGAAATTTACCACTCGCCGATCCCGGTATGGCCGGGGCGTGATTTTGGAGAGTTTGGTGCAGCCGAAACGCCCGCAGGGGATGTCAGGCTGATTGATGGCGATGAAGCAAGGGCCGTTGGGCTTTCGAGTGGGAGCTATAGACAGTCGTATACTAGTGAATTCCTGCAACAGTCGATGAATAGTTTGGTGAGTCACTGACATCGAACTTTCCTGCAGTGAGGCATATACTCGAAATGCTTGGAGCGCCTCTTCTTAAATCCTTGGGGCATCGCTTCTTCGGGTGCTTCGCTGCTGGTCACGTGCCTGCGGGTGAGAATCGAAGCGTTTCGAATCAATAAGAGAAAGCCGTCGGGGCGTGCATCGAGCACGCCCCGACGGATTGTTCTGGGTCGGCCGCGGATTTGGTGCGACGGGATCCACGAACCATCCCGCTGCTGCGGTCGATAACCAGCTAAACACTGCAGGAGTAATGGCCTCATGCAGTCAGACTTTCCGATCGCAGGTCAGCCCGTTTGGGGTACCGATTGCGGCTGCCGCGCCACGTTGTCCAAAAACTGGCGACGCTGCAATCGAAGCACTATATGACAGTCACCTTCGCGCAGCTGACCTCCTCCGAGCCACACCCTCTGAGCGGGCTCGCGCGCTGCGCCCCATGGCTGGCGCGTGGAACCTACTGGCCGGACAGTACGAAGAGCCGGTCGCCGCCGAGCCGGAGCTCTCCCACTGGACAAGTGCGGGTCCTTCAAGGTTCGTCGGCTGGCGGTGGCTACCCCAGCACGCCGTCGCGGGCGCGCTGCCCGGCGGGCTTCCAGGTCTTCGCTCGTTGGACGGCGACGGATACCTCCCGGAGCAGGACGGACAAGCCTCATGGCTGGTGTCGTCGGCCACTCTCTCGGCGACCAGGAAGTTGGCCGGTTGGACCAGGCGCTCGGTAGGTGGCGTGCTCTGCCCGGCAGGGTTTGCACAGGCCGGTGGCCAGAGCTTCGCCGGCGAGGAGGATGCGACCGGAGCACTCTCTGCATGCGCTGCGGGGGATGTGGGTTTCGGCAAATGCGTGATGGCGGAGCTGCTGTTCGGCGATGTCCCGGAGTGTCGCGCGCCGAAGGCGGGCTTCGGTTTCGGCACGCGTCTGGTCGGTGTCCAGGTGGTGGCTCTCGGCGCGAACCGCGGCTGCGGTCTGGCGGCGGTGTTGACGGCGGGCCGAGATGCGCAGGTCGCACAGGCCGCATGCCGAGCCGTCGTCTAGTCGGGCGCCCTCGTCGCAGCGCACATCGGTGCAGCCGCGCCGTGGAAGGCCTCGCCGGAGCATCCAGGCGACCGGATCGGCGACTGTGTCCGGGCCTCCCTGCTCAGCCAAGCGCCGGGTCAGCCGGTCGGCCAGGAGGTCCGCGGCCCTCTCGGGGCCGGCCAGGCCGGTGAGTTCGGCCAGCTCAGCTCGGACGGCGGACAGCACTCGGCGTCGGGCTCCGGTTCGGTGGAGCTTCCGCCAGAGGGGATGTACGGGGGCGAGCGCGGACAAGAGGTCGTCGGGCGGACGAGGAGTCCGGGGGCGCTGCGGCCGTTCTACCGCTCGGGAGGCTGCCCCTGGCGCCGGCCATGGTTGCCGACCCTGGTCCGCCTGATCGATGCCGCGCTGGTGCTTTGCCCCGCGCAGCGGGCCTCCGGCATCGGAGACGGACCGCAGCCGGTGGTCGGGCGTGGTGCGCCGGTTTTCCTCGCGCGCGCTGGCGCGCTCCGGGAGACGGCCGTTCCCCACGACGGCGTCGCCGGATAAGCAGCGATTACCTGGACTTTCATCAACTGCCTCAGCCACAGGAGGGTGGTAAGGGTGAAGGGCTGCCGCAGCGTCGGGGTCTGCGATCACGGCTTCTTCGGCACCAAGCAGGGTGTTGAGCTGCATGTTTACCTCCGTGTGGGAATCCTGGTCCGGTCCTGCCGTACCGTCGGGAGAAAATATCTGGACAATACGAGTGTTTTTGGCACCGGCAGCGTGCGCTGCGGCGACGGCCGGGAGGATCAGATGAGTCCGCGACCCCAGGCCGGATGCGGTGCGGATCCGCCGCTTCTCGATCACCCCAGCTGCCGCGAGCCTCGCAAGGATGCGCTCGCCGGCCGAGTCGGAGCAGCCCAGGCGCCGGGCAAGGGTGACGGCGGCTCGCCCTCGCTTGGGGGCGACCTTGCCGGCGCACATGCGGACTCTCCCGGTCTCGGTCGCTTCCAGGACAAGGAGCAACAGGGCGAGGCGGTCGGTGGCGGCTCCCCGTCCCGTGCGGGCACCGAGCAGGCCGGCAGGTGTGACACGGCCGTCGCAGTGGGACCAGCCGGGCGCGAAGAGGCCTTCCAGGAGGCGGAGCAGGGTGGCGAGTTCCTTGCGGTTCAGAGCCAGGGCGTGGCCGGGGATGGTCTGGGCCCGCCACATCGGCAGGAGTTTGCATTGCAGACCGCGGGTCTCGCCCCTGGGACCCACGATCGAAGTGATCTCGGCGATCCCGGCTCGGCGCAACCCCGGGATGACGACGGAGGCGACGTAGGACTCCGACAAACCGAGCCAGCGGCCCAGTTCCCGGGTGCGGATCTCGACTCGTCCGGTGGCCGCGGGGGTGCGCGCGGCGAGTACGACGGCGGCGAGACGGATCGCGTCACCGACCGCTCCGTGTGCCTCGATGAGGGTACGAACGGCACCGCCCAGCCGTGCGCGTGCGACGGGACCCAGGGCGAGCGGGCGGCCGGGACCGCGCAGGGGCGCGGGGCCCGCCTGCTCGTGGGTGATCCGCGCGCGGACACGCGGCGGTTGAGCCGGCGCTCCGCCCGTGCCTTCCGGGGCCATGGCGCTCACCGCCGCCGCGCCCGTCGGGCCGGGCTGTGGGTGCACGTGCGCTGTCTGATGGCGCCGGGCCGGCATCGGGTGCAGATGAGCGGCGGGAGCAATGGGCCGAGTGCCGTGAGAGAGGCCACCTGGTGGTGTCCCGTGGCGGTGGCGGGGTGCGTGGTGGTGTCTGAGGAAGCGGGCGTGGGCACAGGAAGTCCAGTTTTTTCGGCGTGCGCGAAGCAGACCTGTGGCGTGACGGGTCACAGGTCTGGGTTTTCGGTAGGTGGAGCCGTGGAGCGGCCAGTCAAGGAGGGAGGCCGTTGGGGCGGGTTCCTCGGGAGAGCCAGCGGCTGGGGAGGCCCAGAGGCGGGCGGTCCTGTGGTGAGGCGCGTCAGGTGGGCGACTTGTCTGCAGCCAGGAGGCCCAGGGCGAGGTTGCAAGGCGGCCGGGGCCTGGTCGGCCGAGTGATGACCGGACGGGAGCCTCGGAACATCGCCCGCACGCGCTCGTTGTCGGATCGCTCGGGCAACAGGGTGGTCGCGGGCGACGTCGACCTGAGCGCAGGTCCCGCACGGATCGGGGCCGGCGTCGTCGAGTTCACCTCGTCAGAGGGCCCCTGGAGCTGTCGGACTCGTGACGGGGGGTAGCAGCCTCAGCCAGTGCTCAGACGGCGGCGGGCGATCAGGGCCGGCGCACGCGTCTGGTCGGGCACATCAGGACGTGCGTGTCCATCGCGCCTCGACGCGCCGGCCATGTGTGGTGCAACATTCATTGGGATCTCCCATTTGAGGACGCACACCGGGCCTGGCCGCGACAGGTTCCTACGCCAGATACTGCGGCCGGGTCCGGTTGTTCTGCCCCTTGAGGGGACGGTCGATTGAAGATTGGATGGCGTGGCAGGTCGACGTACGTGGGCACCCACCCTCAGATCATTGAGTGCAAGTTATATGCAGCTAGTGATCTGATCAAGTAGCTAAAGTAGCCATTCCCTGCCCCGCACCGTGGAGTACCGATGCCCGAACGCCGCTTTGACGCCCCCGGGTTCCGCCGCGCACGTGTCGTGAAGGGCATGACCCAGGCGCAGGTGGCTGCCGCACTCGGAATCAAGGACCAGTCCGTGGTCTCGCGCTACGAGAGCGGAGACGCGTCTCCGCCTCAGGAGAAGCTGCCTCGGCTTGCGGCGCTGCTGGGCGAGCGCGTGGACGACCTGTTTCCCCGGCCCGGCCTTCCCACTCTCGCGGATCTCCGATGCGACGCGGGCATGACGCAGAAAGACACCGCGGCCGTCACGCAGACCAGTTCGTGTTCTCCCGTGCGGGCGGCCGAAGGGGGACGGCGCAAACTGGCCCCTCACTACGTGGGGCCTCTGGCGGAAGCGTACGGCGTCAGCGTCGAGGAACTCCTGGCCGCGGAGAAGCGCTCCTTCGACGAGGACGCCCCCGCGGTGCCCCGGAACCCCACGGTCCGGCAACCCGTCGGGCCGCACACCATCGCGAAGAAGATCGCCGCCCTGCTCGAGGGCACCCCCGAGCAGGAGCGCCCCACAGACGCCCAACTCGCCGATCTCGGCAACGCGCGGGTGGGGCGGACGGTCCTCAGCGGTCCCCTCGTGACGAGCCTGCGTCTCGGCCAGGCGACGCACGCCGCCCCTGAGGTCCTGGAGGCTCTGGCGGCCGCCCTCGACGTGCCCGCCATCTTCTTCGAAACCGTCGACGCGGACGTCGCGGCCGTCGTCGCAAGCCTGCGGACCGCCCGTATCGGCCTCACGGCCATGGTGGCCCGCGGCGCCGAGGGCGAGAGCCAGAACGCTGAGCTCATGCGCTGGGTCGCCGACATGTTCGGAGGAACACCCCAGGGCGATGGCGCCACTTCCGCGACCCCGGCCTCCGGCTGATCCTGCCGACTCACCGGTTCAGCCGCACCGGTACCGGACGGCTCCGGGAGGCCGACATTCCGCGCGCCCTCATCACGCCCGGCCTCGCCGACTCATTTCCGTCTCAGGAAACGATCGTTTCATTGCGGATCCGACCGTTTCCATGATCTAGTGACCGGCGCAGGTCGCGGTCTCATCCGGACCGCAGATTCCCCTTCCATCCTGCCCGGAGGGTCTATGGGCGACGGGTACGAGCAGCTCGCCGAGACCGTGAGAGAAGTCGAAGCGCTCCGGACGGGAGCAGGGCTCGACAGAGCATCGGTTTTCAACCTGCAGGAGCTCTCCTTCCACACCTCCCTCCCGGAGGCTGACATCCGGCGGCTGCTCGACGGCGAGGTCGTCGAACCGCCGGCAAGCGGCCCGGCCGAGCTCGCCCGCCGCATCGCGTTCCTGAGGGAAACCCGCCTGACCGTGGACAGGGACACGGGCAGACGACGTCAGTACACCACCGCGGAGATTGCCGCCGGCAGTGGCATGACCCCGCAGTGGCACGGCAAGTTGCTGAACCGGAGCACGCCGAACATCTGGCACGGCGCAGGCCTGGCCAGGTTCTTCGACGTCCCCATGGAGTACTTCACCCACACGCCTCCCGAGGCCGTGAAAAGGGTTCTGCACAGCAAGGTCATCCCGGAGCTCATGGCGTTTCTCATGAACCCTTCCGAGGCTGTGAAGAATCGTCACGCCTTGCAGATCCAGCTGCGTCTCGGTGACAAAGAGCTGCCGCCGAGTCTGGAGACGGCGCTGATGGCCTTCGTGGACGCGCTCACACGAGAAGGCGCCGGCTCCTGAGGTCGGGCGGGCGGGGATGCAGGCGACTGACCTGACCTTCAGTCACAGGCAGCGGCAAGGCGGGCAGGCCTCGGCTTCACCACCCATCGGAGGGAACCCAGAGTGGGGGCATTCGGATGAACGAGCGGCAGACGACCGACTTTCGCGAGGGGGTACTCGCGGCTCTCGGCAGGCTGAGGCCTTCCGAGAGCCTGCTCGCTGCGCCGAGGACCCACCTGGCGCGGCGGTCGGCCGAGCGGAGGATCGCGAGGTTCTGCGACGAGGTTCTCGCGGGTCTCGACAGGCCGATTCCCTCGGATCCGGACAGCTTGTTCGAGGTGTTGAGGGCCGAGGTCGAGCGGCGCTTCAACGAGGACCGCGGGGCACTCCCGTACCGCCCGGTCCACCTGTACTTCCGGGAGTTTCCCGAGGACACGGCCAGCGGCCTCACCGCGAAGTTCGACGACCGACTCGTGATCATCGTCGAGAGTCAGACGACCACGCTTCACCAGTTCGTGATCTTCGCGCACGAGATGTGGCATGCCCTGATGGGGGAATGCCTGTCCCACGGGGCCCACAGCGACGTCGCCGCAGCCGCTGCCCGGTCACTCGGTGGGGAACTGGCAAGCGACGACCTCATCGCCCTCGCCGCAAGAAGCCACGTCAACACCCGGGAAGAGGGCGACGCGGAGAAGTTCGGGCTGCAGCTGGGCGCCAGACTGCGGGAACACCTGCAAGGTGCCGGTTCTGTGCCGATCACCGGTTTGGCGGGCCGGATCCAGTCCAGCATGGGCCGGGGCCACTGAGCATGACCGGAACGGACTACTACGTACCCGCCATGGTCCTGGCGATTGCCTTGGTGGTGAAGTCGCCCTCGTTCTGGCGTACCTGGCACTCGCCGATGTCGAAATCGATCTTCGCGATCCTCGCGTCTTCGGCAGCGGGCTTCGTGTTCGCTGCTCCGCCGACGATCGAGCGGGTCAACCGGATCACCGGTGTCCCGAACATCTCGGCGCTCATCGTCTACTGCCTCCTGTCGTGCCTGTCGTGCGGCTCGATGGTGCTCCTCATTCACTGGCGTGGGGGGACCGAGGAAACCGTCCGGCGGCACACCAGGATGTGGATCACGGCGATCGCAGCAGTGATCGCGACGTACTGTGTGCTCTTCTCACTCAGCGACGTGCCCCTCGAGCAGCAGCGCGAATTCGACACCTTCTACGCGAACACCCCCTACGTGCGCGAGATGATCATCCTCTACCTGACCGCGCACACGGCCACGAGCCTCGTGGTGGCGGTGAAGTGCTGGCGGTGGGCACGTGAACTGCGGGACCTCCAGGCGGCATGGACTTACTGGGGCCTTCTCATCCTCGTGGCCGCGTTCGGTCTCACCTTGTCGTTCGCCTTGGTCAAGTTCCTGGCCGTCGGTGCCCGCTGGGCCGGTACGGACACCTGGGACTCGCTCAGCACCGACGTGGCGCCTCCCCTTGCAGGACTGGGCGCCGCCATGACTACGGTCGGTTTCCTGGTCCCGGTCGTCGGGCCGCGGCTGGAGTCGATCTGGGTGTCCTGGCGGGCCTACCGGGCGATGGAGCCTCTCTGGCGTGCGCTCGAACCGTTCGCAGGGCCGGGAAAGCCCATGCGGATTCCTGCCACCGCGTCGCTGGAAATCCGGGCGATGGCCAGGTCGACCGAGATCTCCGACCGTCTGCTCAATCTGGCACCCCACCTGAACAGAAGCCACCGCGAGGCAGCCGAGCGGTACGCCACCTCGCAAGGCTGTAAGCCGGATGCCGCCATCATCTTCGCCGAAGCGGCAACGATCCACGCGGCCCTGCTCGCTGCGGAGGTCGCCGGGGGGCCGGCATCCGGGCAGATGCCCGTCGTCGTCGACACGAGCGCGGCGATTCCCACCCACGTCTCCGGAACGAACGGTCTTGCCCGACTGAGTATCCAGTTCTCCAAGATCCACCACTTCGGTCTTCCCGCCGGAGCCACCCACTCAAAGAGCAATTGATGACGGGCACTCCCCCAGACGTGACTCATGGAAGCCGTCGGTGAACGCGGGAACGGCGTACCTGAGCTCGGGCGGTGGCCTGCTCGTCGCCACCACCATCAAACTTTGGGCGCTGCGCAAGAACCCGCGAGACCCGCTTCTGAGGGCCGTCACCGCGACCCTCTTCGTCGGCGCACTCCTGTTCGTCACCGCTGCGCCCCCGAACCTGGCGACCATTAACGCGATGTTCGGCGTACCGAACATCGCCGCACCCATCGTGTACTCGATCCTGACCGCGTTCGACGGCGTCACGATCGTGCTGCTGATCCACTGGCGAGGAAACGACGATTCGCGTGTCACCCTGCGGCAGACCCGGCTGTGCCTGACGGCCTACGCGACGGTCATGGTGGCCATCTGCGTTCTGTTCTCACTCGGCGACGCTCCGGTTGAGCGACTCCGTGACCTGGACACCTACTACGCCGGCACGCCCTGGATCCGCGAGATGATCCTTCTCTACCTGGCGGCGCACAGCGTGGCGGCCGTCACCATGGTCGTCCTCAGCTGGCGTTGGTCGAGGAAGGTCCCCGGAACCCTCAAGGTCGGGCTGCTGCTGATCGCCGCCGGCGCGGCGGGCACCTTCGCCTACGACCTGTTCAAATACACGGCGATCGTCGCCCGCTGGCTCGGCCACAACTGGGACTGGCTGAGTACCAACGTCGCTTTCTCCCTCGCCGGTTTCAGCGCCTTCCTCGTCTCCGCCGGTTTCCTCCTCCCGCCCATCGGACAAGGCGTCGCCTCCCGGTACCGGGCCCTTCGCCACTTTCGCCATCTCGAGCCTCTCTGGCTGGAGATCCGTCCGGAGATACCTCCCACGAGCCCCCCGCCGATGCCGTGGTGGCAGCCCATCGAGCACCGCCTCATGCAGCGTGAGAGGGACATTTTCGACGCGGTACTGCGGCTGACGCCCTGGTTCGACCACTCGACCGGCGCCAAGGTCTACGCGCTCGCCTTGGCCGAGCACTCCGAGAGCCGCCGAGCCCGCAGTGAGGCCGATGCCTGCGTGATAGCCCGGGCGGTCATCCGGAAGAGTTGCGCAGCGCCCGCGGTCATGCCGGAGCTTCGATGGACGGTCAGTTCCACGGAGGACTCCGATGACCTCCTCAACCTGTCCGCCGCCATGCTGCGCTCTACGCGAGTGGAGTCGACGCGGCAGTCCACGGCACGCGCCGAGCACCGTGCATGACGACGGCGAACAGGCTGCGAGCCCGCTTCCCTTCCGCCGCACAGAGAAGCTCACAGAAAGATGGACATGACCACCACACACCCGAAGCACGTCGAAGCCCTGATCATCGGCGGGGGTTACGCAGGCCTGCTGGCCGCATCCATGGTCGCCTTGGCCGGCTACGACGTTCTCGTGCTCGCGGGCAGCACACCCGCCACCCACACGAAGGAAACGGGCTCCGGACGCGCTCAGCACGGCGAGGTCCTTCACGTCGGGGGCATGTGGGACGTCAACGATCTGGCCTACGGGTCCGGCGCGATGCTTCGGCATCGTGGTGCTCGAACGTTCCCCCTCCCAGCCGACGACCACCTGACCCGGACACGCCCGCGGGCCTGGGGGACGCGTGAGCTGCTGACGTGCAGCCGCGACCTCCTGACCAGCGTGCTGCGCGAGGTCGTCATAGCCAACCCCGCATGCGATCGCGGGACCACCATTCTGGATGGCGCCCAGGCCGTCGGGCTCATAGGCGACGAGTCCGCGGTGCTCGGCGCCCGCGTGCGGTTCGCTGACGGGACGGAGCAGGAGGTCACCGCCCAGCTCGTCGTCGACGCGAGCGGCTCCGACGCGTGCACCGCGGCTTGGCTGAGGGAACTCGGCGCTGCCGCCGTGCCGGTCACCACACGCGCCACGTCCGGTTTCTCAGCCAGCCGCTTCTACCTGGAGCCGGAGGGACAGGGGGATGTCCCCCTCACAGCGGTGGTGGACGGCGCCCGCAGTGCGGTCCTCGTCCCGGTGGAGGACGGAATGTGGGCTGTCACCCAGACCGCTCCGGATCGTGAGCGCATCGCCGGCGCGGACGCCTTCGCCGAAGCCGCACTGGCCCTGCCGGACCCCAGCGTCGGCCGGCTCATCGCCGAGGCGAAGCCTGCGGGTGACGTGGTCGTCTCACCCGCTTTGGCCCTGCGCTGGCACCGGTACGAGCGTATCCGCGGGCCCCGCGGCTTCGTCGTCATAGGGGATGCGCTGGCGACCTTCAGCCCCCTCGACGCGCGAGGGCCGCTGGCGGCCGAAGCCGCCGCTAGGGCCTTGCGCGTGGCTCTCGGACGTGGCATCAGCCACCCCACGGCGTCCCGCAGGGCTCAGCAGGCGATCGCCGAAGAGGTCGCCCGGCTGTGGTCCGATCCCCAGACGGGCCGGCTGGGCGGGGGGCGGCTCAAGCCCGTCGCCTCGAGCCTCTCCACACGTCTTGCGCGCGTACGTGCGACAGCAGGGCGGTTTCTGAGACTGCCGGGGCGGTCCTGAGTGCGGGATGAGCCGCTCGCAGTCAGTGTGTGGGGGAAGGTCGGCCCTGTCTGACGGCGTCCTCCTCCGTGGTGAGAGGGGGACATTCGAGGGACGGGAGACGGGGCCCGCGGATCGCCCCGAGGAGGACCCGGGGGTGAGCGAGGACCCCCGCTCCGCTCTGTAGGGTCATGACGTGGGTCAGAGCCTCGGCGACGGAAAAGTTCGAGGCGGCAGTCCGGATGAGCCGGTGGGTGTACGCCCTGGTCATGCGATCTGCGAGGGTCGGCTTCTTGCCGCGTGTACCGGGGAAGAACTTGTCCTGCCCCTCTGCCAGGAGCCAGGCCGCGGCGGCGGGCCGGCCAATCGCGCGCTGAGCTCGGCGGGTGAATCCGGGGGCGGTGATTCCGCCCGCTTTCGATGCGACGTCGCGGAGGGCCCGGGCTCCTTGCGCAGCGACCGACATGCCGTGCCCGTACAAGGGGTTGAGCGCGGTTGCGGCGTCTCCGATGGCCAGGAACCCGGCCGGCATGCGGACCTTCAGATAGTGCCTGTGGTAGCTGGCGGTGTTGCGGGTGAGGCTTACCGGGGTCTCCGGCTCAGCGAAGGCGAGGAAGTCGGCGACGAGGCCGTGGCGCATGTGGCGCGCGTACTCTTCGAACTGCTCAGGATCACTGGTGGGCTCGCCGCCCCGGGTGCCGCAGACGGCGACCTGCCAGAGTCCGCCCTCGATGGGGATGATCGAGCCGGCAGTGCCGGGGACCGGGAGTCTGGCGTCGGGCTGGATGGTGATGGCAGGCCAGTTGTCATTCGTGCCGGATGGGGCCTTGTAGCGGCGGCTCGCGTAGGTGACGCCGGCGTCGAGGGTGGTTTCGGGTATCGCGGGTACGCCGAGGTCGTTGAGCCAGCTGGTGGTGCGTGAGGCGCGGCCCATGGCGTCGATGACGAGGTCGGCGTGGAGGCTCTCTTCTTGTCCGGGCCCGTGTTGGATCACGGCGCCCGTGATCCGGTTGTGGTCGCCGAGGAGGCGCAGGGGTTCGGCGGTGACGATCCGGATCCGGGAGTCGGCCTTCAGCTGGGTCCGTACGCCCCAGTCGATCAGGTCGCGGCTCGCACCGATCAGGTAGAGGCTGTCGACGGAGTACTGAGGTTCGTGCCAGCGGCGGTACCAGCCGCAGGGGGAGAAGGACACCATGCCGCTCGGGAGCGGGATCTTGTGGGCACCCGCGTCCAGCCAGACTCCGATCGTGCCGGGCAGAAGGTCGTCCATGGCGGCGGCTCCACCGGACCACAGCATGTGTGCGTGACGCGCCTGGGGGAGGCCGCGCCGTGGCTCGGGGGTGTCGGGCAGTGTGTGCCGTTCGACGATGACGACTTCGTCGCAGTAGGAGGCGACGGCAGCGGCTGCGAGTGTGCCGGCGAGGCCACCACCCAAAATGAGAACTCGGCGGGGGTTGTCGGAGTGGGAGGTCATGGGCCCTTCTCTCTGGCGACCCGGACGGCCGGCCGAAGGCGGAATCCGAGCGACGAATGGTCAAGGTGGGGGGTGAGTCCGGGAGTTGATGGGAAGCCCCTCAGCCGAGTTGGCGGCTGGGACGGGAGATTCGGGTTCGGTGACGCGAGGGACACGCCTACGATTTCGCTCATGATCGCCATGTGCTTCGTAGGCGGTCCCCTCGACGGGACCGAGATTCCGGACGTGGACAGCAGCTCCGCGACGGCGCACCTTCACGGTCAGAGCGCCGGACGCTACGTGCGGCAGGGCAGTACCGAGGCCGGTCGGGTCATTTACCGGTGGGAGCCGGATTCGACCGGCGAGAGCCAGGTGGCCCCGCCCCAGGAGGGATGATCCTCACCCGCTGCGGCGGTTGCCAGGAGCGTCCGGCACCTGCCCGAGTGGATGTGCGGCGAGCCAGGCCTTGTAGCGGCGGACCTGACCACGCTGACGGACGAGGTCAGCGCCGAAGATCAGCCGCGCGGACCCACGGGTGCGTGGTCTCTTGCCGCCGGCCAGCCGCTTCATCTGCGCCCGGGTGTAGGCCAGCGCCCCGGCCGCGGCGAGGTCCTGGTCCTTCCAGTTCAGTCGAGGGGCTGTGACGCGAAGGTCCTCCCCCTCCTTCCAGCGGGCGGGCAGCTCCGGATGCAAGGCCAGCGCCCGCGCCAGGCCGGCTACGGCGAATCCGCGGTCCAGTACCTTCTCCGCCGTACTGAGACGGCCGATTCCGCCCGTGAGCATGAGCGGCACCGGCGAGTTCTCGACGAGCTCCCCGGCCAGCGTCAGAAAGTAGGCTTCCCGGTCGAGTTTGCGCTGATCGGCAGTCCGTCCCATGGTGGCCGCGCTCTCCACGCTGCCTCCCGAGAGTTCGACGAGGTCCACCCCCAGCCCGTCGAACAGGTCGAGGACCTCGGCGGCCTCCTCGACGTCGAAGCCTCCGCGTTGAAAATCGGCCGCGTTCAGCTTCACCGCGACCGCGAAGCCGGGTGACACCACCTTTCTGACCGCGCGGATGGTGTCGGTGAGAATTCGGGCGCGGTTGGTGAGGTTCCCGCCCCAGTGGTCGGAGCGTCGGTTGACGAGGGGCGAGAGGAACGTCGAGAAAAGGTAGCCGTGGGCGGCGTGGATCTGCACGCCGTCGAAGCCTGCTTCCTCGGCCCTGGCCGCAGTGACCGCGAACCGGCCGATGGTCGCCTCGATGTCATCCTCGGTCATCGCCGTCGGACGGGCGAACGTCTTGGTGTGCTTGCCGAGGCTCACGCCGATGTCAGAGGGCGCCCACGCGATACCGGGCATGGCGCTGGCTACCTGTCTGCCCGGATGGTTGATCTGCATCCAGATGGCGGCACGTGCCGTGTGCGCGGCCGCCGCCCATTGCCGGAACGGCTCAAGGGACGTACTGCTGTCCAGGACGATGGTGCCTGCGGATGTCAGCGCTCTCCGGTCCACCATGACGTTGCCCGTGATCAGCAGCCCGCATCCACCCTCGGCCCATCGCCGGTACAGGTCGATGATGTCGCGCCCGGGCAGCTGCCCGGGCTGCACGGCGAGGCTCTCTTCCATGGCCGCTTTGGCCACGCGGTTGGGCAGACTGGCCCCGCAGGGCAATTCGAACGGCGTGAACAGGTTCATGGCTCCCCTTGGAGATGACGGGCTGGTCTCGGTGCGGGCCGGGCACGCGGGTGTGCGGCAGCGGGCCGCATGAGGTGGCGGGGCGTGGCGAGCTGAGCCTCGGCGGTCAGATCAGGGTGTGCCTGCCCGCAGGAAGCGCCCAGCGGTGCGGATTACCTGCTGGAGCCGGGTTCCATGGTGCCTGCCGACGGGCTGATCTCCGGTACGGGGGTGGCCCCACAGTTCCAAGAGGTGTTCGGCTGCGGCCCGTTGGGCGCGTTCTGCCAGGGTCGGGTGGGTGATGCCCTGGTCGAGCGCGGCCCGGAGCGCCCTGGCTCCGGCCTGTGCGGCCTTCAGCCCGTCGGGGTCCTGCGGGCTGAAGGCCGCGAACGCGTTTCCGAGAACGACCAGTCCGCGCGTGGGGGCCTGGTCGAAGCGATGCCACACGAGCGAACCCGGCGCGTGCAGACGTACTTCGCCGACCGGTTCGGCGTCGGCGACCAGTTTCCCCACGGCCGGGTTGGTGAAGCGCAGGGCTGCCGTCTCGAAGGCTTCCGCGACCGGGAGGTCCTCGCCTTCGAGGCAGGTCTGAGTGACCATCCACATGCCGTCCTCTACGGGCACCAGCACGGCACGACGGTCGCCCTCGACAACCTCTGTGACGCCGGTGTCCGCGGATAGTGCCGGAGCTCGGTAGAGGCGGCTGGCCGCAGGCGCTGCGGGCCGCTTCGACGACGCCACCGAAGGCTGCCCCAGCGTCCGCAGCCAGGCCGTGGCCGAGGATCCCGCACCGCTCGCGTCAACGACGAGGTCGGCAGCCACGACGTGCTCGGTGCCATCGTCAAGGCTGATGCGGACCCCGCGCACCTGCTGCGCGTCCCCCACGAGTCCCGTTGCCTGCGAGCCGTCCCACCACAGGGTCTCGCGCTCGCGGCCAGGGCGCGCCAGGACCGTCTCTCGCACCACCTGGAGGAGGAGCTCGTGGCTGCACGTCAGGCGGGTCCGGCGCGGCCAGGCCTGCGGGTCGGCCTGGCCGTGGCTGTCTTCGCCCCGGTCCGGAAAGGAGAGGGCTCCGCGCTCACGCAGTGCGCGGCTCACATCGTGGACCAGGTCGTCGAGGTCGTCGAGGCCCCCGAGGTGTACGACCTCGCCGGGGCGGGCCGCCGGCTTTGTGGTGGGGCCGGGAATGATGAGTACGTCGTAGCCCGCGTTGGAGAGGACCGAGGCGGCGAGCAGGCCGGTGTATCCGCCGCCGATGACTATGGATTCAACGCGGGTGGGTCGTGTGATGCTCATGACCGTCTTTCAGTCTGGAGGGCCTGGTCGGCAGCCGGGTGTAGTGGGCGCAACGGAATTCCGAGCTGCCTTGACCAGTGCGGAGGAGGCGAGGGCGCTCGATACGCTGAGGAGGTCGTCGGTGCAGTCGGTGGAGCTGACCGTCCACCTGTCCGCGACCGGGAGCGGCTGGGTGTCGGGGCTTTTCGTCCTGACGGCGTGCGCGATGACGGCTGCGTCCGCCTCGCTCGCCGCTTGCCGCTCTTCGGTGTTCTGCGCGACGGCTTGGCGGTACACCGCGCGGCCGGTGACCGCGTCGAAGTAGGGGCTCAGGCGTAGAACGGCGTCGTGGATGTCCCGCTCGCGTTGCATGAGGCGCAGGCCCATCGGATTCCACCAGTGCAGCGGGGGCCTGCTTGTGGGTGGGATCTCGGGCTGGATCTCCTCCCAGAGGGGCCTCAGCAGCTGAAACCGCTGGTAGTTCGTCCACCGGCAGGTTGCTTCCCGGCCGACGGGTGGCAGCAGGAAGCCGCCGGCCATGAAGAAGGCGCCGATGCCGGCGTGGCTGAACGCGCTCTGGGTGGAGGGCCAGTCCCAGTCGAGGCCGGCCCAGCGTGCGCCGATTGCCGTGTACCTCGTGATGGCGTAGGCGAGGGTGATCGCGTTTCCGACCGCGATGATGAGCAGGCCGAAGCGGTGGATGCCCGAAACCTGACGTGACCACCGCCGGCACAGGACCATCAGGGTGAAGGCCGCGAAGGAGTGCGCCACCAGGTAGAGGATGTTCATCTCGCGGATCCATGGAGTGGTCGCGTAGTAGGTGTCCAGGTCCCGGAGTCGCTCGACCGGTGCGTCGCCCATGGCGAACAGGGCCGCGATGACCGCAATCACCGATCCGTACGCGAGGATGCACCACCGGGTCGCACGGCGGATCCGGGTCGGGTCCTCGCCGCCACGCCAGTGGATCAGCAGGACGATGATGGCGCAGTCAACGGCCAAGAGGCCGGCGTAGACCAGCGGCGTGGCAAGGTTCGGGACGCCGGTCCAGGCATTGACCAGACGCTGCATCGGGGGCGCGGACGTCGCGAACAGCAGCCCCGCGACGCCCAGCAGGGCGCACAGGGCTCGGAGCAGGTTGTCCTGCGGGTTCCTGCGCAGGGCCCGAAGTTTGAGGAGCATCGCCATGAAGAGAAACGTGGCGGAGCAGATGTATCCCGCTGTCGTGCTCATCGGATTCCCCGCAGCTGTGCCCGCCCGGCAGTCCGGACCGGGGTGTGCACAGGACGGAGGGAGAGAGGGGTCATGATCAGCGGCTCTCCGAAGCGGCGGTCGATGGCCGGGCCTTGCTCAGGGCCGAAAAGGCCTGGCTGAGCTCAGCGAGCCGGTGGGTGCCGGCCAGGGGCACAGTGCCCGATGCCGGAGGCGCAATCGTGTCCGAAAGACCGTGGACACCCCGGCTCGGGACGACTGGCACGGTGGCCAGGGCGGCGTAGATCTCTGCGGCCTCGGCCTCGATCAGGGCGGTCGCGCGTGCCGGACCCTCGACTGCGGCCAGACGCTGGGCTGCCTGCAGCTGGGCGGTGTTCAGGTAAGGAGACAAGCGCAGGAGACGGTCCCTGATGTCCGTGGCGCGCTGCATCTCCAGCACCTCGATGCCCGTGAACCGAGGCATTTTCATCGGCGGGCCCGAGCCACCCCAGGGCGCAAGTGCGCGCCACAACGGCTCCATACGCTGGTACGAGAGCCATGCCCTCCATCGGTTCCCGATCGGCGGTCCGTACTCCGAAACCAGGCACGCCACCGTGGAGATGAGAGCTCCCAGGCCGGCAAACGGCGGTGCTGCATCCGTGCTCAGCCAGTCCCAGCGATCCGTGGCTGCCCACCAGCGGGCACTCACGGCAATGCCCTTGAGGACGGCGAAGGCCAGGCTCATGGCATACCCGGCCATGAGGGCCAGCAGGACCCGTCGGGTCCAGCCGCTTCCGAGCCCCCGTATCCAGCCCCAGCACATCGTGATCACGGTCAGGGTCGTGGCCGTGTGCGCCAGGAGGTAAAGGGTGATCATTTCCCGTATGTACGGGGTGTTCGCGTAGTAGGTGTCGAGGTCGCGGGCTCGTTCAACCGGTGTGTTGCTGAGCGCGAAGAGAACGCAGAAGACCACCACGATGGCGGCCGTGGCCGCCATCCACATGCGGGTGTGCCGCCGGACCACCCCCTCAGGCCCGCCTCTCCAGTGCATCAGCAGCACCAGAGACGCGCACGAGAAGAGCGACAGGATGCAGTAGACGATGAGCGCGGAGATGTTGGGCACGCCTGTGGCGTGGTTCACCGCTTCCACGGTGGGGGGCGCCGCGAAAGCGAATCCGGCTGCGGATGTGGCGAGGATGACGACGAAGGCCGGGGTCGTCGCAGAGCCGTGGTCGCGTCGTAAGCTCGGGAGCTTCACCAGCATCGCCGTGGTCATGAGCGCTGCGGGTATGTAGTAGTCCGCCCCGGTCATGAGGAACGAATCCCCAGACTCGTCTGGATCCGGCCCGCGATGCCCTTCTCGGGTACGCGGCGGGCATCCGCCTCGAGGTAGCCGCGAAAGGCATCGCCCATGTAGAGGCCGAACGCCTCGGCATCCGCCTCCTTCTGATCGTCAAAGTGAGCGCGGGCAGCCAGTGCCTGTATCTCTGCGTCGCCGAGCGATCCGCCGAGCGAGCGGGCTGCGGCGCTGATGTTGGCGGGGTGAGAGGCGTGCTCCGTGCAGTGCCCGTTGAGTACGTGCCAAACCTCGTGAGCCAGGATCACCAGCTGGTGGATGGGACTGGTGTTGCTCTCGACGACGATCACCCACTTGTCCTCCAGGTCGAGGGACAAGCCGCTGGCCGTGCCCTGGGGGAACTCCCGGAACAGCAGGTGGAGCGGCCGGAAGGGCAGGCCGTCCATGGCGTCCTTCTCCGCACGTCGCTTCTCGACATAGACCCGAAGGACCTCGAAGAGGCTGTCGGGATCGGAGGGGACGGGCCGCTCGACCCCCTCGAGGATCTCGCGGCACAGCCGGGCCATGGGGCGCTTGCCGCCCCTGAACAGCTCGCGCAGTCCCGCCATTTTGATCATGGATACCCCCACCGGAAGCTCGTACATCGAAGAGCGGCGCCGCCGCCACGGTCCCGGCGTGAGCCGGGCAGTCGGTCGGGCCTCCTACAGGCCTGCCTTCATGCTGTCGATGAAGAGATTCAGAGCATCCTCCTGAGCGGGCTTCAGCTTGGTGTCTCCCAGCCGCAGGGCGAGTTTCATCGCCTGAGAAGGAACACGCTCCCCCTCGGGACCACAGCAGAGAGCCTCGCGAATCTCCGGAATGACGCGATCGCCGAGAACCCTGGCCAAGGACTCCGGAGGCCACTCCACCAGGAGACTTGACGGTACGTCGAAGAACTTGGACAGCATGCCCGTCGTCTCCAGGCTGGGCGCGCTGGCCTTCTTCAGAAGGAGACTGAGCCACTGAGGTGTCTTGTACACGGCTCGGGCGATCTCCGCCGCACTGTAGGGCTGAAGACGCTCGATTCCGTTGGCGTCCCTGGTCGTCTTGAGACGGGTCTCCATCAGGAACTTGATCTTGTCGACGACCACGTACCGGAACTCGACTTCAGGAAGGCGCCGGCCGGCGAGAAGGGCCTTCACGGTCGGTTCGCGCAGGCACGTCTCGTGGGAGAGCTTCCTGAGATCGAGGACGTCCGCACGCTCCAAGCCCATCTCGGACAGCAGCTTGTCGAGGACCTCCAGGGTCTTCACAAGATGGTCGTACCCATCGCTCATCAACACTCCAGGCGGGGTGTGAGGGTTCCAAGGTCCGGCGCTCCGCGCCCTGCGGGAACACTAGATCACGTCAAACATCCTTGATGCAATGGTCCTTTGGTTGACGAACCCGATGCGACCGGTACGAGCTCACAGCTCCCGGCCGCGGCGCGTTCTGCCGCTGGCGCCCATGAGGTAAGCCATGCGCGGGGCGTCGTCCCTGGCGTCGAAACGAGTCGTCCCGTTTCAGAGACTCGGCTATACGACGTCGGAGTAGGCGAGATGGACCGCACAGACCCGGCACTGGAAGAGGTACGCGGTCGGCTGACCGTCCTTGTCCAGGTCGGCGAGGTACTGCTCCGGCTGCCAGCCGAGGTCACTGACCTCCGAGCGCAAAAACTCGACCGCATCCGGGCGGGCCTCAAGTTCTCGGGCCCCGGCGCGGCCGAGGAAGGCGGCACCGTCGCCGCAGTGCAGGAGCCACTGCTCGTCCTGCCACCCGGTGAAGCCCGGCGTGCATTCCGCGATGGCCCGCAGCACCTCCATCGGCGCGTCGTCCCCTGCGGCGCCTCCGCTGAAGTGAGCCTCGTACCTCGCTGCCGCATTTCCGTCCGCGATGCACCACGGACAGATGCGACCGGCAGGTTCCTCGACCGCATAGACAGGTCCTACGTAGAGGTAGCCGCGGTCCTTCCCGCAGCACGCGCACGCCGCATCGGCGGCCACCACCGATCCGGTGGCCAAAGGATCGGGATGATACGGGAACTCCGGAAGCGGCTCAGTCACGACCACCGACCGTAACAACCATCCTGAGCCCAATACCCGTCGGGTCACGCAACCCGGCCCAGAGGTCAAAAGACAAGCTTGGTACCTGCTCCGCGTCGACCGGACGGACGGCGCGAATAGCCGGCCGTCGGATGCACCCGCCCCGACCGCCCCTGCCGGTTCCCTTCCCGGAAAACCGGCGGGGGTGGTTCGCGGCTGCTCAGTCCTGACGGGCGCCCTGGATGATCCGGCCGATGATGGCCGCGGCCTGCTCTGGGTGCCTGTTTCGGATCCCCGGGGTCACAAGGTCGGCAAGACCCGTCTTGCCCCGCCCACCGGGGCCCTTCCTGCTGCACCGTTGCTCCCCGGCCCGACAGGCGTGGGTCGTCCAGCGGGCGTGCAAGCGCATGGGCCCGCATGACGCTTCCAGCACATGTCACCGGGCGGTAGGACCAGACACGCTCAATTCCCGGAGCGGCAGCCCGAACCCAGACGGCGCTGACTGAGCGGGCGGCACAGGCCCCTCGTTCTTCGGTGGGGCGTCGGGGCTGGGTGTGCCGACCTTCGTGGATGTCGCCCTGAGCCGTGCACCGGGAGGGAGCGCGGCCAGGCCTCAGGAGCGGTGGCGGTCCGGGCCGACGATGGCTCGGGCAGGCGGCAGAGGGGCGGTGCCAGGCCCCCTCCCCGCGCGTGCGGGCCGGGGCTCGGCGGGACAGGGCGCGCTTGGCACCCATTGGCGGGTGGTCGGGCGGGCAGAGTCAGCTGGCGACGTTTGCGCAAACGACGTAAAGGTCCCAAGTAACTGAGTCCTCGTGTGGCTCGTTATACACGCCGATTCTCCAACCGGTTCCGTCAGGAGTGGGCGCGCTTTCGATAATGCGGGGGTCGGTGAAGGTTCCCTGCACGGGAGATGCACCTCCGCTCAGGGCCCGCTTGCCAGCGGGACACTGGCCGGTCCTGAATGCAGCGGAATTCGGAGTAAGGGTGACCGTATCGAACCGGATCACCTCGTAGCCGGTGAGCCCGCCGCCATTGGTGGGGGGTGCGGGCGTCGATGATTGATGGCAGGTGGCTCCCTGACTGACCTGGTTGTGATCTCCGTTTACGTTGTTCTGCAGGCCGCATACCAGCGGGGACAAGAGCCCGGATAGCAACCCGTCATCCGCGTAGGCGTTTCCGACGCCGAAGCCACCGACAGCGGCGATCGTCGCCGCGGCTGTCACCAGGGTCCCTAGAGTTGTACGCACATCGACCTCCCGTACTTCACGCCGATTGGGCTTTGCGCTGAATGTATGAGTCAGGAGTCGCAGGGTGGCCGACCGACATGTGAGAGTCAGCCGTTCAGCGCCGTCGTATGTGCACGTATCGGGTAACGCGAGTTCGGGAACGCTGTCGCGGGTTCCCGGCTCGACGCTTCTCGCCCACGGGCGAGCAGCGAGCCAGACGGATCGACCGCGACCTCGGCACTCTGTGGCAATACGGTTCGATGCCAGTCAAAGCCCTACCTGTTTCTGAGCGTCGGCCGTGTGTGACGCCCGGCTGCGAGCCATGTGCTGGGCTGACCGGCTGCCGCCGTACAAGGGAAAGAGCGCCTGCCGCAGTGTGCCCAGCGTCCGTCGGACGACCGCCGTCGCCATGCTGTCGACGCGGTCCGCCGCACGGCGGCCGGAAGATGTCGGTATCGGGCCAGAAGGCGATGGTGGTCCCGCCTCTGGTCGTCGGTCCTGCGGTGGTGGGTGGGGTGAGCGCGACGCCACGCGCGTACTCCTGGAACCAGCGGACCCCCTCGCGCCGCACCTCGGCTGTCAGACGGCTCGACAGGGCGTTGGTGACGCAGGGTCCGACGCCGAAGAGGCTCATGGCCACAGCGTGACGGCCGCCTGGCTCCGCCCCAGGGTGCATTTGGGTCAGTAGGGCTTCGAGGCCGGGACCGCCGGTGTCCCCTGCGGCCTCGACGGGGACACCCGGCCCGTCGTCGGCGACACGTATGCCGCCGTCAGGCGTGAGGGCGACGTCGACGGTGCTGGCACGGCCGGCCAAGACTTCGTTCACTGCCCGGCCGACGAGATCGAACACCATTTGGTGCAGGCCGCGTTCGCTCGTCGAGCCGATGTACATCCCGGGCCGCTTCCGAATGGCTTCCCACCCCTCCAGCACCTGGATCTGGCTGGCGCCGTATGGGTTGGCGGCGTCACGCATGAAGTCCCCCAATGGCGTCTCCAACGGAGCCCCCAGCCTAGGCGGATTTAGGGAAAATGCCAGGTCAGCCCCTATTCGTCGGGGGCGTGGACGGGCGGGTGGGCGCCTGCTCGGAGGACGTGGGCCCAGGGATCGCGCACCGCTGTCGGAGGCCAGCCGGAGGCCTGCGGAGACCGCGGCAGGCCCCTTTCCCGGCGGTCCCGAGGCCCCGATTCCGATGCGTCACACGCCTGCCCGGAACACAGTGACCGGTCACTTTAATTCGGCCAGCACGTTGCATTACCGCCAATCCCCGGCAATACAGCCACACCACCGCTGACCTCCCGCTACACAAGAAGCCGGGGGCTGTCGTCCACTGCCCCGATTCTGGCGGGGGGCTGGGCGCTTGCTGACGATCAACGTGGCAGTACTGCTGATGATCATCGTTGTGCTGCGGCTGCGTCGGCGCACCGAAGCCCGGAGCCGGTTCGACGAGAAGACGACCGTAGTCATCGTCCTGGCGCTGGGAATCATGCTCGCCCCCACCGACGTGGGCCAGGGCATCGCCGGCTTCCTGAGCCAGCTCGTCAGCGGTGTATCCCAGGCGGGCCAGTGACCCCGGTCGACTCTCTCCGCGCAGGGCTCGGGCGGCAAACAGCGGGCTCCCCGTCGGCGCGGAGGGGCCGGTGAGCGGGCGGCGTCGGCCTGTACACCGGTCCCGTCGGCGGAAGAACCAGCGCTTGGAGCAAGTGCTCCTGGCCGCTCTCGGGGCCACGGTCGCGCTCAGCCTGGCGGCCGCGGCACTGCGTTGGCTCGGTGAGCATCCCTGGGTGATGGTCCTCGCTGTTCTGGCAGCGGCCGGGGTCGGCGGGGCCTGGCTGTGGCGTCGCAGGGAAGCAGCGCGATGGGAGCAGGTTCGCGCGCAGGGCCTGCGCTACGCGGTGGAGCAGCTGGACCGTCTGCACCACACGCAGTTCGAGTTCGCAGTGCGCGACCTCATGCACCGGGACGGATGCGCGGACGCGTAGCGGGTCGGCGGACGCGGGGACAACGGCGCGGACGTGAAGGCAACTGATCCGTACGGGCGGCGCTGGGTGATCCAGTGCAAGCACCGCAAGGCGGGCTGGTCCGGGAAGCCTGTCGGCACCCCTGATCTCCACGTCCTCAACGGCACCGGTCGACAGGTCCACCACGGCGACGTCCTGGTCATGCTGACCAACGGCCGGATCACAAGCAACGCCGTGGATTTCGCCAAGGACCAGCGCCTGCACCTGGTGGACCGCCGGGTGCTCGCCGAGTGGGCCGCCGGCTCCCGCCCCCTGTGGGAGCTGCTCCGCTCGATACCTCCGCCCCGGCACCAGTCGCCCCTCTCCTAGATGCAGGCGGGAACTGCAGCCTGTGCACGATGTGCGTGCCGACGTGGGTACCTGTTCCTAAGCCCAGGTCGAGGCCGGTGCCGGGTGAGATCCCTTCGGCCCGCGTCGCCTATGAGTCGTCCCTACCCCGTAACGGATAGCGGGTTGGTGCAGTTCGCCTTGTATGAAGATCAAATCTCTGATCCGTCAGTGCCAGAGCCCGAGGTTCGGCATGCCGTTCCGCACCAGGAAGGCGGAGACAACACCCGAGTGAACGCAAAACTGTCGACGGCTGGAGGAAAGACCGTCACAGTGCAGCCCGACCAGGCGATGAACTTCGCCGCGGACCTGACGATCGCCTCCGCAGGGACACCTTGCTGAGCTTGTCCTTAACTCAGGACCGGTGCGAGGCCTCGTTGACAGTCGGCGCATGATGGCCGTCATGGAGAACGTAGTCGAGAAGATCAAGGTCTGGTTCCGGTTCGTCCCTCGCGAGGGATGGTTCCCCCAGGACACCGAGGGCCTGTGGGCGACGCCGCTCGGCAATGACACGGCGTGTGTGCAGAACATCCCGTTTCTCCAGAATGGGGTCGCCGAGGGCGATGTAGTGCGATACCAGACCGACGCCGACGGGCTCCACTGGGCTGTCGGGCGGGTCAGTTCGTCCGGCAACTGCACGATCCGTGTGGTACCTGTGCCCACCGGTCTCCTGGGACGCAGTCCGCAGGCGGTGCATCAGCGCCTTTCAGTGTTCGAGCTCGGAGGCGAGGTCTTCAGCGAGGACTTTCCCATGGTGGCCTTCACCGCACCGGCAGGCGCGGACTTCGCCGGAATCAAGACTCTCCTGGCACAGGGGCAGACAGAGGGATGGTGGCACTACGAGGTCGGATGTGGCACCGACGAGTGGTGGAACGCCTGAGCCTGCCGGCTATCCGATTCGTCAAGATTTGGTGCCGACCTTGTGAGGTGAGGGTCGGGCGTATGACTCGCCTGTGGCGAGGACGCGTCCGACGTCATATCGGGTGGCGGGCCGGCGGCCGGGGCCCGGTCGAGTGGGTTTCGGTGCACGGGCTGGCGTGCCCGTCTTCGCGCGGAGGTTCCTGAACCCCCGGCGGACTCGGGCGGGGGTGAGCCTGTTCGGTTCCGCTGGCCGTTGCCACGGCCGACGGAGGTCGCGCGCGAGTGGCCGGGCGAGCCGAAGTTGGGCGTGGGCGGCCAGGACGAGCCAGGTCCAGCGGTCGGCCGCGGCGGAGTCCCGGAGCTTGGGTCGGGTCCAGCCGAGCGTCTGCTTGAGCAGGCGGAAGGTGTGCTCCACGTCGAACCTTCGCAGGAAGGCCTGCCGGCATCGGTCGACGCCCTCGGGGCGGGCGCCGGTGCGGGACCACCAGAGCCAGACGGGCTGTTCACCCCGCCGCTGGGCAGTTTCGCGACCGTCAACCTGATCACGGTGCCCTCGATGATGGGCAAGGGGCCGTCGTGATCACCCCACGCCGCCCGGCGCGTCAGCCGGGGGTGTAGCCGGTCCCAGGCCTGCGCGGTCGCCGTCCCGTACCGCTCGGTGTCGGTCACGGTCACCACCGCCACCTCTCCCCAGGTCTGATCGCCTGCTTCTTCCTCCAGGGCCTCGCCTGGCAGACGCCGGCGACCCCACCGGCCACCAGTTCTTCACCGATCTCGGCTTCTGAGGTCCTGCGCCGTCGCCCCCGGGCAGCGGGACGGCGGGACGCGCGAAGGCCCCGCCTGCAACCCAACCGCAGGCGGGGCCTTCGCCCTGCCGTGCTCGCGGACCGGCGCGCGGGGCCGTCAGGGAGCGGCAGCGACGTACACGACCTGGCTCACGGCGTTCTCGAACTGCGGCGCGCCGGTGTAGGTCGCACGCCAGTAACCCGCCCCTGCCTGCGGGGCGGTGGTGGAGAAGGCGTAGCCCTCACCGTTCCCCCTGGCGTTCGGCACGGTGGCAACGGTGGTCCAGCCGCCCTTGCCGGTGGCGGAGTACTGGATGTTCACTGGGATCGTGCCCGGCGTCAGGTTGCCTTCGAACCTCATGCTGCCGCCGACCTCCACGGTCGCGGCATCGGAGCGGGTCGCGGTGAGGGACCGGAACGCGGCGGGCTGCACGACCATGATGTCGACGCTCGCCAGGGCGTCGGCCAGGAACAGGTCGTCGCTGCGCCAGCCGACCGCGATCGAGGAGTTGCTCCAGAGCGGCTCGGTCGCCGGGAAGAGCGCGTTGCCGCCGGCGTCCGTGGTGCGCTGGACGAAGTCGCCGAAGGAGTTGGAGCTCATCGTCTTGCCGGCCAGCGGCTGCCAGCCGGTGGGCGAGTTCCAGAGCAGGGTGGCGCTGGTCGAGTTCACCGTGCCCTTGAACGGGACCTTCCGCTCGCTCGGGGTCTCGACGATCTTGGTGGCGGTCTTCTTCACCGTAATCGGGAAGGTCTTCGAGGAGGACTGGTTGTAGAAGACGTGGTTCGGGTCGTACCGGAAGGCCGCCTCGATGCCGTTCTGGTATTGGTCGGTTACCGGGAGCGTGGCGGAGAAGCTGCCGTCCGCCGCGGTCGTCACCTCCGCGTACTCCATGTACGAGTTGACCGCCACGGTCAGCCCGCCCATCGGGGTGATGGCGCCGGAACCCGGCCACTGGCCCATCAGGTGACCGCTGATGGTGACGCTGCGGTGCTGGTAGTCAACCGTGGTGCGGTCGACCTTCGTGTCGTTCATGTTCGTCTGCACGGCGTAGTAGAAATAGCCCACGCCGGCGGCGGAAAGCGTGTCGCCGCCCTCGTCGGAGGCGGACACGTCGATGCGGTAGCTGCCCAGGGCCGGCAACTGGATGCGCCCGCGGTTCTTCCACGTACCGTTCTGGGCGGTGCCGGAGGTCAGTTCGAAGTTCCCCACCGTGGCCACGGTCTGCTGGGTTTCCATCGAGTACAGGCTGACCTTGACGTTCTTGACGGCGCTCGGCGCGGTCAAGGACAGGACGATCTTGCCGTTGTTGGTCCAGTCGTTGTGAGCTTCCTGGACCGTGATGCCGGTGACTCCGCTGTCCGCGTGCGCGGCCGTGGTGCCGCCCAGTACGAGACTCCCGGCGGCCAGCGCTGCGGCACAGGCCAGCAGGGCACGACGAGTTGCCATTGTTCCCCCCTTGTACACCGCTGTGTCGCCGACTGGCGATCAGCAGACGGACGCTACCAGCACCCCGGCCCCGTCCTCCAACGTGATATGCGGGACGTGGCGGGGCCGCGGTCACGACCCAGCAAGGCTGCGGTCAAGATCCCGCAGGACCGGAGCGGGAGCGGTGCCCCGCGGGGGTGCCCGGGCGCTGGGAGGGCTTCGGGTGGCTCAGGCGAGTACGGCTCCGGTACGCACGGCGAACCCCCGAAGGCCTGGCAGGCGTGCCGGACTGTAGAGCAGGCTCGACGTCAGCGCCCGCAGCGCCGGGCGCCGGACCCTCTTGCGCAGCCTCTTGCTCGACACGACGCAGTGCGGCGAACTCCTGCGCACTGACGGGGACGCACGACACCACTGCCTGTCGCCGCACGGCGACAGGGCGTGCGAGCGGAGCCGAACCCCCTCCCGCACGGCGCGCCGTGTAGGACGGTGTCGGCAGCAGGCGGACGGCACTGGGCCGTTACGCTGCCCGCACCTCCCCGGAGGCACCCTTGAAGATCTTGATCACCGGCGGCTCCGGCTTCATCGGCTCAGCCCTCACCCAGGCCCTGCGCATCGCCGGGCACACGGTCAGTCCGCTCGACAACCTGTCGGTCACCTCCACGCGCCCGCGCCCACAAGACCTCCAGGTCCGCGACGTCCGGTCGCTGACCGCACGGGACCTGGACGGCGTGGACGACTGCGATGTCCCGGATGCCGGCGACCGCTTCGGGGGTGATGTGGGCCAGGGCGGGCAGGGCGTGGTACCAGCCCGGGGTGTTCAGGCTCTGGTGGAGGATCTCGATGGCCGCCCGTTCGTCGGCCGGTGCGTGCGGGACTGCGGCCAGGGCCAGGTGCTGGACGGTGCGCGTGAAGGGGTCGTCCGGCTGGGCAGGGTCGATCGCGGGCAGCGGGTGAACCGGGACTCGGGCGAGCTGGCCCGCCACCGCTGCGAGCGCTGCCGCTCGGCTCCGTGGATCGGTCAGCCTCTCGGCCACCCGGCGGGCTGCCACCACGTCGCCCCGTGCCGCGTGGACCACAGCGAATCCGGCCGTGGGGAAGTGGTCGGGCCCCCGGTTCGCCATGTCGCGGGCCAGCCAGTCCAGCTGTGAGCCGGCGTCCTCGCCCGCGCCGATGCGCAGGAGGGCGTGCACCAGGACCGTTTCGGGCAGCCATGTCTCCGGCGCCTTCTCCGCGTAGGCAAGTGCTGCCTCCTTCACCTCGTGGAGGAGCGGCTCGTACGGGTCGGTGTCGCCGGTAGCCGGAGCGAGGTCGGCGAAGCGCGCCAGCAGGGCGGACAGCCCTCGGGGCGCCTTCCTGCCGGCGTGCAGATCCTCGAGGAGCTGGAGGCTCAACTCGCCCGACCTCCGCGGATCGTGCTTCGCGAGCCCTGCGGCCACCGCGATGCGGGCCAGCCGGTCGGCCTTCCTCCACTCCGCTTTCCTGCTGCGGTCGGCGGGGACCACGTGCCGACGCAGGAGGCCCTCCGCAGCCTCCGCCTTTCCCGCGCAGGCCAGCGCCTGCGCGGCGTGTGCCCAGGCTCCGTCGGGGGCAGGACCACCCGAGGCTTGAGCCGCCTGGTGCGCGTGCCTGCGCGCGGCGGTGAGCAAGCCGGCGTCCGCGTAGGCCACTGCCATGGCGGCGTGCATCCGAGCCCGGGCTTCCGGTTCCGGAAACGAATCGAGCAGGGACTCTGCACTGTCTGCGGCATCGATCCGTACGAGTGCTCCGGCCAGGGCCGGGATCCACCGGGGCGCGCGATCCGTGCCCAGCCCCGCCACCGGTAGGAGCGCCAAGGCCTCCTCCAAGCGGCTCTTGGCTTCACCGTCGTTTCCGAGGTCCGCCAGACGAAAGGCTTCATCGGCCAGTCGTACGGCCTCGGAGCAGTCCTCGTTTCCGTCCACGGGGTCGACGTGGTCCGGGTCCGGCAGGTCACCCGGTGCGCCGGGGAGTAGCTGTTCCAGCGGCTCCAGGACACGGCGGATCTGTTCCGTCGGCATACCGGTGTCGGTGAATGCCCGGCCGAGCCGGGCGATGGAGTGGTGGAAGCCGAACTCCAGGTGGAAGGCGTCCGCCGCCGACATCGGAGTGGTGCCGGTGAGGAGCAGCGCCTCGACGTGGGCGCGGGCGAGCTTCGCGAGGCGCGCGGCTTCGTCCGGCCGTTCCTGCGCCACTGCCGAGGCCGCGTCTGCCAGTACGGAGACGTTCTCCAAAGTCGGAGCCGCTTCCCACACCGCCCGGGCGTGCTCCATGACGCGGTCGTGGAGCCGGTCCGCGCGGTCCGGAGCCGCCGCCGCGACGGTTTCCCAGATCTGGACGGCCACCGCACTTCCCTCCCCCAGCACCTCGGCCAGATCCTCGGCCTGCTCCTCCAGTTCGTCGAGCAGGTGTGCCGCGGACTCCGGTCGGTGCGGCCCCAGCAAGCGGGCCGCCGCCGCCCAAGCCTCGTACCGGGTGGTGCTCAACCCGCGGGTCGTGCGGAGGAGTTCCAGGCCTGCCTCCACCTGGTCCGTGGCCAGCAGGGCGAGCGCTGCCTGGCCGGTAGCCGCCTCCGCCTCGTCGCCGGCGTACCCGAAGGGTCCCGCCTGGCGAAGGGCCGTACGCGCCCACTCCCCCGCCTCCCGCGCGGCACCGCCCGCCTCCTTGTGTCCCATCTCCGCCAGTACGCGGGCCACGTCGGCGAAGTGCACCGCCTTCGCGGAGGCGTGCGGGGACGCCCCCGCCAGCGCCCTGGCCCGCCGGACGTCACCACCCCGGGCAACCGTCCGTGCAACGGATCGCGGCAGGGGCCGCGTGTGCGGGAGAAGCCACTCCCGGGACACGGCCACCCTCGCCGCCGTGACCAGGTTCGGCGGCGTGCGGCCCGTATCGGGCGCAGCGACCAGGGCGAGATCGGCGAGGGCGACGTCCGGTCCGGAGCGCTGGACGAGGCGGAGCTGGCGCCGCGGGTCGAGGACGAGGTCCGCGAGCCGGTCGGTGTCCCCGCTGTGCCGCACGAGCCGCGTGTAGCCGGTGAGCAGGTAGTTCGAGGTGTCCTCGGGCCAGCCCTTGTCGCGGTGGTCGTCGGCCCAGGCGTGCAGGCGCTGTGTGTACGTGTCGAGCTCGGCCTTGCCGAGGGCTTCGGCGGCGGCCCGGTACAGCTCCTCGTGGGCCAGGACGAACGTCTGCCGGCCGGCTTCGGCGTCGGCCTGCGCCTGTGCGCCCATGGTGAGGTGGTCGGTGTCGGTGGGTGCCATGTTGCGGCCGACGACGCTGCGGAGCCTCTTCTGGACGTCGTACGGCCTGACGCCGGCAAGGGCGGCCATGTCGGCGCCGGTGAGGGCGCCCTGGGCGGCGACGAGCAGGCCGAGGAGTGGGGAGCCGGTGCGCTCGTCGTCCAGCAGGGCGTCCAGCTCCCGCAGAGCGGTGTCCCGGATGACGTGGGCGGCGGGCGAGGAAGCCAGGCGGTGGACGATGCCGGGATCCCGCAGCGGGTGGCCGTCGGCGACGTCATGCGGGACCTGTGGGTGGGCGCGGCCGGACACGATGACGCGCATGCCGTGCGGGGGGTGCTTGGGAAGGAGCGCCGCGATGCTCTGGCGGCTGGGGCCTGCGTCCGCGTCCTCGTCGAGGCCGTCGACGATCAGCAGCAGGCGCCGGTGGCGGCCTGCGCTGGCCTTGGCGGCCTCTTCGTACAGGGCGGGCAGGGGCCCCGGCTGCCCGCGCTCAGCCGCCCGGAGCTTCCTGCCGGCCACCGCAGCGAGCTGCTCGCCGATCGCCAGGAGGAAGTCCTCCCTGCGGTTGGTGCCCAGGCGACCGGCGACGAAGTGGTGAACGGCATCGACGCCGGCGGGGAGGCGACGTGTGGCGAACCAGGCGAGCAGGGCGGTCTTGCCAGCCCAGGCATCCGCCTGCCACCCCATGTATCCCGGGGCGCCGTCCGGGGCGGCGGCGAAGGCCGCCAGTGCGTCCAGTTCCTCGTCCCGGCCGACGAACTCGTACGGCAGCACATCCTGAAGGGCCTGGGAGGGCATTCCGTACAGCCGGCCGGGCGACGCGGCGCCGACGCGCGGGCCGCGGCCTCCCTGTCCGCTCTTGCTGACGGCCTGTGCCGCCGCGAGGCTGACGCGCCAGGTTTCGTTGCCCGTGCGCCGGTGCTCCGGGGAGCGCTGGGCTGCCTGGCCTTCGAGGAAGGGGATGAGCACCTTCAGTACGTAGTGAACGTTGCTCGGCTTCCGGGGCACCGAGTCACCCTTGAGCCATTCGCTGAGGCTGGAGGTGGTCACCTTGAAGCCGCCCTGCTCGCCGAGGCGAATGAGGCGTTGGTACCCGAACGCGGAGCGCCCGCCTGCGGCTGCGTAGAGCCTCAGCAGATCCCGCGAGAAGGCCAGACCCTGGTTCTCCGGAATCATCGTCATCCCCTCCTGCTCTTCCCACCCGCAGCGGCGGCGCGCTGCCCTGCTCACGCTGCCGATTCTGAAGCAGCATCCGCACAGCAGTGACACCGTCCGGTAGCCACAACACATCCGAGTACTTGGGCTTACTCGGAGGTGATGTCCTCTTGCTCACTGCTTCAAGTGGCCCACACCTCAAGCCAATTCGTGCTTCCATGAGGATGAGACCCCTCATGGAGGAGCGTCCTGCGCTGGCAAGTCCTGCCCACCCTGGGAGGACCTTTCAGCACAGGAAGGCATCCGACATGCGGGTTCGCTTAAGGGAGAGGCTGCGGAAGTCCGACGTACGTCGGCTTGTGCGGACCGGCGTCGTGTGGCTGTTGGCCATCGTCGTCGCGGGGTTCATCTCCGCGGTGATGGCCAAGCTGGTCGACGCGGTGTGGTGACGGCTGCTGCTCGACGTACCCAAAACGCCGAGCAGCAGCCGAGGTCGCCACTCTCACCCGGCCCCTGACTCGTCGCCACGGGTCAGGGGCCACCTGGTGGGAGGACGCTCCTGCAAGCAGCCAGGATTGCCGAAGTCAGGCACGCCTGCGCTCGCCCACAGACTCCTCCAGCCTAAGACAGGCGGGTGCCCGAGGAGTGCAGTTCATACGGGGGCTGCCGCCGGACTCGCGTAACGCCCGGCACCCTCGCAGCCTGGCCGTCCCGCGCCGCGGGGCGCTAGTCTCGGCCGGTGCAATACCTCCCGCCTGCGCGGGGATGGCCCGTCGGAGGTGTTCTCACCAAGCCTTCAGCAACTCCCCGCGTACGCGGGGATGGCCCCTTGTACGCCGGACTCGACGTCATCTTCACGGCTTGCCCCGCGTGCGCGGGGATGGCCCGCGTTAGGAGCAGAGCCGCTCCCGGCCCCCGCGTGCGCGGGGATGGATCCGGCTCCGCCGCGCGGCTGACAGCTGGACCGGTCACAGCCCGGGGATCCCGGCTCGCCGCAGATGCAGTTCGGAGCGGACGAGTTCGAGGAGACGTCCCGTCCAGTTGCGGCCTCGGCCGGCATTGTCACCCCAGAAGGTCGAGTCCGCGTCGTCGTAGATCACGGTGGCGTCGTTTGTCGCCAGCAGGATCTCGGCCAGCTCGGGATGCTGGTCGTACTTGGTGCGCAGCAGGCTGGTCATGACAGCGGTGCGGGCGTGCTCCCAGCCCTCGAGGCGCAGGGCTCCGGCCGCGATCTCGCGTGCTTCGGCAAAGGTGTCCGCCGCCGCGATCGCGGCGCGGAGCCCTGGCTGAGCGACCGACAGGGCCCAGTAGGCGTGGGCGACGGAGGGGTAGACGGCCTCACCTACGGTGATCGGGGCGGGGTAGTCGTTGCGCAAACCGAGCCGGCCGGGGTCTGCCTGCGGCTCATTCGGGTACACCTGGTACAGGTGGACGGCCGGAGCGTGCGGAGCCGCCGGTCCGTCTGCTGGGACCCGCGTCTGCCGCTCGGCCATCCAGCGGGCCCGCTCCTCGAAGTACCCGAGGGCACTGTCGTACTGCTCCTGCGTGACCGGCGGCTCGGTCGGCAGGTAGGTCCGGCCTCCGGGCCCTGCCACCAGAGCCCGTAGCGGCCCGTCCTTCCTGTCCATGTCGCCCAGCGCGTAGCGGCGCTGCGAGACAGGGATGGCCAGGAAAGCGGTGCGGGCCGCGGCCCGGTTCTCCTCTGTCCGATCGGCGAGGAACGCGTCGACGGCGGCCAGGCAACGGCCGGTCGAATCGGGCCGCCCGTTCAGCTGGTCGATGGTGTCGCGGACTTCGGCAACCAGCACATCGGGGGTGAGCCAGCTCCGGGGCTCGCTGAACTTCCAGTACGCCAGATCGTGCGCGGATGCCTCAGCCCCGTCGGGCAGTGTGGTGGCCACCCAGCCGGTCCGGAGTTTCTCTTCGAACTCCTCGATGGTGACCAGGCCCCAGCAGTTGATGAGTCCGTCGGCGTAGATGAAGAGGTCGGTCAGGTAGTAGCGGCCGCCGTTGCGGATGAAGGCGTGCCGCCAGGTTCCGGGTATGCGGACGCCGTCCGCGGTGCGATGGGTGATCCGGTTGCCGATCATCTCGTGATTGTGTCCCAGCAGCCGCCGAGGAGAGCTTGGATTTCGAGCGGGCCGGGGGGGGGGGGGGGGGGGGGGGGGGCTCACGAGGGAGCCACATCACCCCCCGAAAGACGGGCGCGAT
>NZ_JBHUSC010000017.1:0-62211 GCF_042673805.1 Streptomyces sp. NPDC057010
GGTTGGGTGGCGCACGCCCGGCATCGGACCTCCGGGGCGGCGACGGCGCGGGTCGCACGGCGGCGGGTCCGCGGGGCCGGAGCGGCGGGCTCCTCGGCGACGGCGGGCGCGGCGGTGGCGGCAGCGGCAGCGGCCTCGACGACCACGGCCTCCGCGGCGGCGGCCTCGGGAGCGGCCACGGCGCGGGTCGCACGGCGGCGGGTACGAGCGGGGGCGGCGGCCGGGGCGGCCTCCTCCACGGGTGCGGCCGGGGCGGCCTCGGTCACCGCAGCGGCCTCGGCGGCGGTGGCGCCGGGCGGCCCGGCGGGCCGGGAAGCGGCGCGGCGACGCCTGCGCGGAGGCAGGTTGTCGCTCGGGCTGTTGTTGTCGGCGGTGGTGCCGTTTTCGTTGTTGGGCATTGCGGGCGGTTCTCCCGTCACGCCCCCGGGCGCCGCGGCTGACTTCCGGTCCGGCACGGCTCCGCGTAATGAGCGCGGAGCCGGCCTCCGGGGCGCGTTCGCCACACGGGAGCTGTAGTCCATGGCCGCCGGTTCCGTACGCAAAAGTCCGTACGGCCTGGCGGAAGTCTTCAGGTCTGTGCGCTGCCCGACCCAGGTGGCTCCCGAGTGCCAGGGCGGCGCGACGACGACGATCCCTACGCGGCGGGACCTTCCGGCGCCTTCGCGTCGGCGGCTACGGCGGCCGTGGGTGGGGCGGCCGTGACAGCCTCGCGGTCGGGCGCGAGCGGGTCGGTCACCGTGCCGGACTCCTCGTCGAAGAGCCCCTGCGCCAGCCTGGTCACCGCTGAGGGGACCGGCGGCGCCAGGTCGGCCACAGCTCGGAGACCGGACAGGACGTCGTCGGGTCGCACGGCAGGTGTCAGATGCCGAACAACCAGGCGCAGTATCGCACAGGCATTGTCCAGAGGCCTATCAGCCGGAGCCGGAAGTGCCTCGAGGGTGACGACGGCACCACGGGTGTCGAAGGTCCGCATGCCGTTCTTGGTCCGGCGCTGTACTTCGACCGTCTCGGCGGCGAGGAAGGCCGCCACGGCCCGCTCGGCCTCGGCGGGCTCCACGCCGTCCAGGCGCAGCTCCCACACGGAGGCGGTCAGCCGGTCCGCCAGGCCCGAGGTGCGGGCCTCGACGGCGTCGACGATGTCGAGGCCGGCCGGCATCGACTCGTCGAGCAGCTCGCGCAGCTTCTCGGGGTCGCGGGCCTCGGCGAGGCCGATCTCCAGGTACTCGGCCTCGCTGCCGGTCCCCGTCGGGGCGGCGTTCGCGTACGAGACGCGGGGGTGCGGGGTGAAGCCGGCCGAGTACGCCATCGGCACCTCGGCGCGGCGCAGGGCCCGCTCGAAGGCGCGCTGGAAGTCGCGGTGGCTGGTGAACCGGAGGCGGCCGCGCTTGGTGTAGCGCAGTCGGATGCGCTGCACCACCGGTGCGGGAGGCGGGCCTTCGGGCTGTCGCTTGCCCAGTGGTTCTTCTCCTTGTGCGGGGCTCCGCGGCTCGCGCGTCGCCCTGAGGTCTTCTCGACCCGCCCCGGCTCACCCCTGTCGTTGGGGCAGGGAGATCTCGTCGGCGGGTGCCGCGTCGGCGGCTGTCGTACTACCCAGAGTACGCGCCCGTGACCTCGCCGGTTCCCGGGGAGGAGCACCGAACAGCGCCTGCCGCACGGAGGCCCGCGCCTCGCGCATCGCGGACCGCGCGGTCCGCCACACCTCCCGCAGGAGGTGCCCGGCGGGGGTCAGCACGTACCGGTGGACCCGCGAGGCGGGCCACCCGACCACGGCCCACCCGACCCACTTGGCCCCGCGCCAGAGCACCCCGAGGATCAGCCCGGCCACGTGCCAGGCCCACCGGAGCACCTGCCCGACCGGGGTGAGCACGTACCGGTACACCCCCGCCGCCACCCACGCGACGCCGAGCCCGACGGGCCGCAGCACGTACCGGAACAGCGCGACCGCCAGCCATACGAGGCCCAGCCCGACGGGCCGCAGCACGTACCGGAACAGCGCGACCCCCAGCCATACGAGGCCCAGCCCGACCGGGGTGAGCACGTACCGGCGGATCCCGCGTCCGACGGGCACGAGCACGTACCGCCCGAGCGCGACCCACGGCCAGACGAACAGCGCCATGCCGAGGGCCCACAGGACCCACGTGACGCCCTTGGCCAGCGGGGCGAACAGGTACCGCAGCCCGCCCCGGCCGACCCACGCCAGCGCCTCCCACAGGGGCCGGAACACGTAGGTGCCCAGGATCCGTCCGGCCGGCGCGAGCAGATACGCGTACGCGCCACGCCCCAGCCACGCCACCCCCCGCCCGACCGGCACGAGGACGTACCGCCACAGCCCGACCCACGGCCAGACGAACACGAGCTTGAGCAGGGCGGTCAGCACCCACCCCAGCGCTCGGAGCGCCGGCTCGACGACGTGGACGTACAGCGGCCCGAGAACGTGCCGGCGGGCGGCCCGCCCCAGGCCGACGAGCAGTTCCCAGACCACTCGTACGGGCAGCACGACGCCCACGGCGACGACCTTCACGGGGATCCTGATGACGCCCACCAGGCACCCTTCGCCGCTGTCACCGGTAGGCCGCTTGTCGGGTTCCATGCCCCTAGGACACGCGAAAGGCCCCCACCCGTTGCGGGCGGGGGCCTCTCGTGACCCAAGGGTTACTTCACGACCGACAGCGGAAGGAGCTTCTTGCCGGTGGGACCGATCTGGATCTCGGTCTGCATCTGAGGACAGACGCCACAATCGAAGCACGGGGTCCAGCGGCAGTCCTCGACCTCGGTCTCGTCGAGGGCGTCCTGCCAGTCCTCCCAGAGCCAGTCCTTGTCGAGGCCGGAGTCCAGGTGGTCCCAGGGCAGGACTTCCTCGTAGGTGCGCTCGCGGGTCGTGTACCAGGCCACGTCCACGCCGTAGGCGGGCAGCGTCTTCTCGGCCGCCTGCATCCAGCGGTCGTACGAGAAGTGCTCGCGCCAGCCGTCGAAGCGGCCGCCGTCCTCGTAGACGGCGCGGATGACGTCGCCGATGCGGCGGTCGCCGCGCGAGAGGAGGCCCTCGACGATGCCCGGCTTGCCGTCGTGGTAGCGGAAGCCGATGGAGCGGCCGTACTTCTTGTCGCCGCGGATCTTGTCGCGGAGCTTGCCCAGGCGGGCGTCCGTCTCCTCGGCCGAGAGCTGCGGCGCCCACTGGAAGGGGGTGTGCGGCTTCGGGACGAATCCGCCGATCGACACCGTGCAGCGGATGTCGTTCTGGCCGGAGACCTCGCGGCCCTTGGCGATGACGTTGACCGCCATGTCGCCGATCTGGAGGACGTCCTCGTCGGTCTCGGTCGGCAGGCCGCACATGAAGTACAGCTTCACCTGGCGCCAGCCGTTGCCGTAGGCCGTCGCGACCGTACGGATCAGGTCCTCTTCCGAGACCATCTTGTTGATGACCTTGCGCATGCGCTCGGAGCCGCCCTCGGGGGCGAACGTGAGGCCGGAGCGGCGCCCGTTGCGGGTCAGCTCGTTGGCCAGGTCCACGTTGAAGGCGTCCACGCGGGTGGAGGGGAGGGAGAGGCCGATCTTGTCGTCCGTGTAGCGGTCTGCGAGGCCCTTGGCGATGTCGGCGATCTCGGTGTGGTCCGCCGACGAGAGCGACAGGAGGCCGACCTCTTCGAAGCCCGTGGCCTTGAGGCCGCGCTCCACCATCTCGCCGATGCCGGTGATGCTTCGCTCCCGCACGGGGCGCGTGATCATGCCGGCCTGGCAGAAACGGCAGCCACGGGTGCAGCCGCGGAAGATCTCCACGGACATGCGCTCGTGGACGGTCTCGGCGAGCGGGACCAGGGGCTGCTTCGGGTACGGCCACTCGTCGAGGTCCATGACGGTGTGCTTGGACACGCGCCACGGCACGCCGGAGCGGTTCGGGACGACGCGGCCGATGCGGCCGTCGGGCAGGTACTCGACGTCGTAGAAGCCCGGGACGTAGATGTTGCCCGTCTTGGCCAGGCGCAGGAGGATCTCCTCGCGGCCGCCCGGCCGGCCCTCCGCCTTCCAGGCGCGGATGATCTCGGTCATGTCGAGGACGGCCTGCTCGCCGTCGCCGATGACGGCCGCGTCGATGAAGTCCGCGATCGGCTCCGGGTTGAAGGCCGCGTGGCCGCCCGCGAGGACGATCGGGTGGTCGACCGTACGGTCCTTGGACTCCAGCGGGATGCCCGCCAGGTCCAGGGCCGTGAGCATGTTGGTGTAGCCCAGCTCGGTGGAGAAGGACAGGCCGAACACGTCGAAGGCCGAGACGGGGCGGTGGCTGTCCACGGTGAACTGCGGGACCTTGTGCTCGCGCATGAGCGCCTCGAGGTCCGGCCACACCGAGTACGTGCGCTCCGCGAGCACGCCCTCGCGCTCGTTCAGCACCTCGTAGAGGATCATGACGCCCTGGTTGGGCAGCCCCACCTCGTACGCGTCCGGGTACATGAGCGCCCAGCGGACGTCCGCGCTCTCCCAGGGCTTGACGGTGGAGTTGAGCTCACCGCCGACGTACTGGATGGGCTTCTGCACATGCGGGAGCAGAGCTTCGAGCTGTGGGAAGACCGACTCGGACATCACGCGACTTTCGTGAAGCGGGCAGGGGGCGACTCTCAAGCGTACCCCGAGGCTCGGCCGCCCCCTCCCGCATGATCATCCGAGGGCGGCCCGCAGGGCGGGGGCGGAGGCTTCGGCCCAGACGTCCGGGAGTTCCCGTTCGCGCCGCTCGGCCAGGGCTTCCTCGCGGGCGTAGAGCACGCCCCAGGTGAAGGCCGACTCCCCCGCGCCCGTCGCCTGGACGGCGAGGCCGCGCAGGGCTTCGCGGGCGACCACGCTGTCCTGGTGGTCGCCGAGCAGGCTCTGGACCGACTTCATCGCCTTGGCCAGGCGTTTCGCCGGCTTTCCGAGGGCGGGGACGGCCGCCTCCGCCGCGTAGCGGGCGCGTTTGGCCGCTTTGCGGGCTTCGTGCAGGGCGAGGTCGCGTTCCTCGCCGGGGGTGAGGTCCAGTGCGTCGGCGACCCGGCCGGCGAGGCGTTCACAGTCGCGCAGGACCGCCTTGGGCAGGACGGTGCGCGCGGGGCGGGCGGCGGCGGCGCGCAGGGGCGGGTTCGCCAGGAGGGCGTCGAGGGAGTCAAGGAGGGCGAGGTGGCGGGGGCTGTCCAGGACGGCGAGGGCGCGGCGCCGGGATCCGGAGCGGCGGATGGCGTTCCAGGTGCGCAGCCGGCCGCGGACCGGGCCGAGGAGCAGGGTGCGCGGCAGTTCGCCGAGGCGGGTCTGGATGCGCTCCAGCAGGACTTCCTGGTCGCGGTCGACGCCGAGTTCGGCGGCGAGCAGTTTCAGTTCCTCGCCGATGGGGTCGGTGACGGCGCGGTCCAGCACCTTGCGGTAGGTCTTGAAGGCGCTGCGCAGGCGGCGGCCGGCCACGCGCATCTGGTGGACGGAGTCGGGCAGGCCGCGGCGCACGGCCGGGTCCAGGGCGACCAGGGCGTCGCGCTGTTCGCGCAGGTACGCCAGGACGTACGCGCCCGCCGTGCCGTCCCCGGGGTCGGGCGCGGGCCGGGGCGGGGGCGCGGTGCCGGTTTCGGCCAGGGCGCGGGCGAGTTTCGAGGGGGCGTCGGAGACCCGCAGTCCGGCCTTGCGGAAGGTCTTCTCGACCTCTTCGAGCAGGGCGGGGTCGACGCCGTCGGCCAGTTCCACCTCGACCTCGGTCCAGGCGGCGGTGTCGTTGCCGCGCTCGGCCCGGACCGCGTCGGTGGACAGTTCGGCGAGCAGGGCCCCTTCGGCGTCGAGGAGGTGGCTGACCCGGCGCGAGGAGATGAGCCTGACCTGGGGTTCGAGCCCGGTGCCGCGGACCCGGGAGCGGACGAGGGCGGCCAGTGAGGGCGGCACGGTGTCGCTGAGCGCGGCCGCGATCTCGTCGCGCACGCCCGGGGAGACGGGCAGTTTCAGGTGCCAGCCGGCGTCCGCGCCGCCTGTTCTGCGCCGCAGGGTGAGGCCGTCGGCGGCGAGCCGTTGGTCGGGGGTGTCGTAGTAGACGGCGTCGAGGTCGACGGTGCCCTGGTCGGAGACGGCCGCGATCGCGGCCGTGCCCGTCAGGTCCGGCACGCCGCGCCGGGAGAGTGTGGCCTCAGAGAACTCGAATTTCCGCTCGATTTCGCGCTTCGTGTCCGCCATAGACCGAACTTAGTCCCGAACGGATCACGTCGGCAGGGTGAACGGCGGATTAGGCCGACAAGGGCCGTTGCACCTTGATCGACTGCAACAGCCCGATGGCCACCCACACCGCGAACATCGAGGAGCCGCCGTACGAGACGAAGGGCAGCGGGAGTCCGGCCACCGGCATGATCCCGAGGGTCATCCCGATGTTCTCGAAGGACTGGAAGGCGAACCAGGCGATGATCCCGGCGCACACGATCGTCCCGTACAGCTCGGTGGTCTCGCGGGCGATCATGCAGGCCCGCCACAGGATGACGCCCAGCAGCAGGAGGATCAGTCCGGCTCCGACGAAGCCCAGTTCCTCCCCCGCCACCGTGAAGACGAAGTCGGTCTGCTGCTCCGGCACGAACTGGCCGGTGGTCTGGGAGCCCTTGAAGAGCCCGGAGCCGGTCAGTCCGCCGGAGCCGATCGCGATGCGCGCCTGGTTGGTGTTGTAGCCGACGCCGGCGGGGTCGAGTTCGGGGTTGGCGAATGCCGCGAAGCGGTTGATCTGGTACTCGTCGAGGACGCCGAGCTGCCAGACCAGGATGGCCCCGCCCGCGCCCGAGCCGATCAGGCCGAGCACCCAGCGGTTGGAGGCGCCGGAGGCGAGCAGCACGCCGAGGACGATCACGACCATGACCATGACGGAGCCCAGGTCGGGCATCAGCATGACGATGCCCATCGGGGCGGCCGCCAGGCACAGCGCCTTGACGACCGTGCGGTGGTCGGGGTGGGTGAGGTCGCCCGCGTCCACGCGGGTGGCCAGCAGCATCGCCATGACCAGGATGATCGTGATCTTCACGAACTCGGAGGGCTGGAGGGAGAATCCGCCGCCGATGACGATCCACGCGTGGGCGCCGTTGATGGTGGCGCCGAGCGGGGTGAGCACCGCGATGATCAGCAGCAGCGAGATCCCGTAGAGGACCGGCACCGCGCCGCGCAGGGTGCGGTGGCCGAGCCAGATGGTGCCGATCATCAGCACGAGGCCGATGCCGGTGTTCAGGGCGTGCCGGGCGAGGAAGTAGTACGGGTCGCCCTGGTTCAGGGAGGTCCGGTTGCGGGTCGCCGACCACACCAGCAGGGAGCCGATGAGGGACAGGGCCAGCGAGGAGAGGAGTATCGGCCAGTCGAGCCGGCGCACGACCGAGTCGCGGGCGGTCAGCCTGGCCATCGCCCCGCGCTCGGGCGCGTACCGGGAGACGGAGAACTTGTTGGCGGTCTGCATGTCTGTTTCGGTCCTCAGTCGTGCTGCGGGGGACGCGCGGCGGGCGGCCCGGCGAGCGCGGGCGGCTCCGGCTGCTCCGGGGACGGCGGTACGTACGGCCGGATCTCGGGGGAGTCGATGGAGCCGTCGGGGCGGATCCTGGGCAGGGTCGCCTCGGGCTTGAGCAGCAGGGCCTTCTTCAGGTCCTGCTTGCCTTCCATGTCGAGGCCGTAGATGGCGTTGTAGAGGTTGCGGACGGCGGGGCCGGAGGCACCGGAGCCGGTGCCGCCCTGGGAGATCGTCATGACGATCGTGAAGTCCTTGGTGTAGGTCGCCAGCCAGGAGGTGGTCTGCTTCCCGTAGACCTGGGCGGTACCGGTCTTGGCGTGCATCGGGATCTTGTCCATCGGCCAGCCCATGAACCGCCAGGCGGCGGTGCCCCCGGGCTCGACGACCATGCGCAGGCCGCCGTCGATGTCGCTGATGGTCTGGGCGTCGATCGGCAGCCTGCCGTGGGACTGCGGCTTGATCATCTCGATGCGCTTGCCGTCGGGGCTGATCACGGCCTTGCCGACGGTGGGGTCGTAGAGGGTGCCCCCGTTGCTGATGGCGGAGTAGGCGGTGGCCATCTGGATGGGGGTGACGAGGACGTCGCCCTGGCCGATGGCGAAGTTGATGCTGTCGTAGGCCTTCAGCTGGTTGCCCTCTAGGCAGCTCTCGTAGGCGATCTGCTCGACGTAGGTGCCGCCCTTCTTGCCCTGCTTGCACCAGGCGTTCTTGTTGGCCTTCCAGAAGCGCTGCTTCCACTGGCGGTCGGGGATGCGGCCGCTGACCTCGTTCGGCAGGTCGATGTGGGTCTCGGCGCCGAGTCCGAACTCGCGGGCGGTCCGGTAGAACCAGTCGTGGGCGTCCTTCCTGGGGCTGAGGCCGCCGTCGCGCTTCCATTCCTTGTGCCCGAGGGCGTAGAAGACGGTGTTGCAGGAGAACTTGAGGGCCTCGCCGAGGGTGATGGGTCCGTGGCCCTTGGACTCGAAGTTCGCGAAGCTGCGGCCGCCCATGTCGTAGGAGGCGCTGCAGTTGTACTTGTCGTCGAAGGCGTAGCCGGCCCGGACGGCCGCGCTCGCGGAGACCACCTTGAAGATGGAGCCCGCGGGGGCCTGGCCCTGGATGGCCCGGTTGAGCAGCGGGTAGTTGGAGTTCTTGCTGGTGAGTGCGGCGTAGTCCTTGCCGGAGATGCCGCCGACCCAGGCGTTGGGGTCGTAGTCGGGCTGGGAGGCCATCGCGACGATGCGGCCGGTCTTCGCCTCCATGACGACGACGGCACCGGAGTCGGCCTCGTACTTGCGGCCGGTGATGTTGTCGGTCTCCTGGCGGACGGTCTTCATCGCCTGCTGGAGCTCGTACTCGGCGACGGCCTGGACCCGGGCGTCGAGGCTGGTGACGAGGGTGGAGCCGGGCACGCCCGGGTCGGACTTGGTCTGGTGCATGACCCGGCCGAGGTTGTCGACCTCGTAGGAGGTGACCTCCGCCTTGCCGCGCAACTGCTTGTCGTAGGTGCGTTCGAGTCCGGAGCGGCCGACCTGGTCGGACCGCAGGTGCGGCGAGTCGGTGTCCTTGGCCTTCTGGATCTCCTCGTCGGTGACCGGCGAGAGGTAGCCGAGCACCTGGGCGGTGCGGGCGCCGCCGGGGGCCGGGTAGCGGCGGACGGCGGTGGGCTCCGCGGTGATGCCCGGGAAGTCCTCCGGGCGTTCGCGCAGCTGCAGCGCCTGCTGCGTGGTGGCTTCGAGGGTGATCGGGATCGGCTGGTAGGGGGAACCGTTCCAGCAGGGGGCGGGCGTCTGGGAGTCGCAGAGGCGGACCTTCTCCATGACCTCCTTGGGGGTCATGTCCAGGACGTCGGCGAGGCGGGTCATGACTCCCTTGCCTCTGTCCTTCATCTTCATCAGCGCGGTGCGGCTGGCGGAGACGACCAGGCGGGTCTCGTTGTCGGCGAGCGGGACCCCGCGGGCGTCGAGGACCGATCCGCGCACGGCGGGCTGGACGACCCGCTGGACGTGGTTGCTCCGCGCCTCGTGGTAGTACTCCTCGCCGTTGCGGATCTGGAGGTACCAGAGGCGGCCGCCGAGGGTGATGAACATCGAGAAGACGAGTACCTGGATCATGATGAGCCGGATCTGCACCCGGGAGGTGCGGCCGGTCTCCGGAATGTTGGTCACGCCCGCTCCTCCCTACAGCTTTTTGATGCTCTTCACACCCTTGACGGCCTTGACGCCCTTTATGCGGCCGGCCTTGTTGGCGCGGGAGCGGGCGGTCTTCAGGCGCAGGCCGCCGCGCTGGCTGCCGATGCGCAGGCCCGTGCCGCCGGCGAGCCAGCCGGAGGAGACGTCGGCGGGCTTGTTGGCGGGGCCGCCGCCGGCCTCGACGGCCATCGGGTCGTTCTCGGCGCGCCGGGCCAGGGCCATGATGAACGGCACGGTGAACGGCGCCAGCAGCAGGTCGTAGAGCGTCGCGGTGAACAGCAGCCCGAGCAGGCCCACGTGGCGGGCGGCGGTGTCGCCGACGAGGGCGCCGACGCCCGCGTAGAGCAGCGTGGAGCCGATCGCCGCGGCGACGACGGTGAGCATGGGGCCCCAGGCGGAGCGGAACCGTCCGTTGTCGGGGCGGACCAGCCCGGCCACGTAGCCGATGACGCACAGGACGAGCGCGTACCGCCCGGCGGCGTGGTCGGCGGGCGGGGCCAGGTCGGCGAGCAGTCCGGCGGCGAAACCGATCAGGCAGCCGCTGACCGCCCCGTACACGAGTGCGAGGGCGACGACGGTGAGCAGCAGCAGGTCGGGGACGGCGCCGGGCAGTTGGAGCCGGCCCAGGACGGTGACCTGGGTGACGAGGGCGACCACGACGAGCGTGGCCGAGAGCAGGATCCGGTTGAAGGGCATGGTCGGTCTGCTCCTACTCGTCTTCCGGCTTGGCGGGCACGCTGGCGGAAGGGGTGACCGTGACGGTGACCGTCGGGATGGGCTTGGGGGCCTCGGGCTTGGGCGGCAGGACGGCGTCGCGCGGGTCCTCGCGCGGCGGCATCACCACGACGCCGACGATGTCCAGGCGCGAGAAGCCGACGAACGGGCGCACCCAGACGGTACGGGTCAGGTCGCCGCGCGAGGGCTCGACCTTGACGACCTCGCCGATCGGGACGCCCGGCACGAAGGGCTTGTTGCCGCGCGAGCCGAAGGTGACGAGGCGGTCGCCGGGGCTGACCTTGGCCTTGCCGTTGAGCATCTGGACGGACAGGGCGCGGTCGCCCTGGCCGGTGGCGAAGCCGAGTTCGCCGGTCTTCTCCAGGCGGGTGCCGACGGTGAAGTCGGGGTCGTTGGCGAGGACCACGGTGGCGGTGTCGGGGCCGACCGTGGAGACCCGGCCGACGAGTCCGTCGCCGTTGAGGACGGTCATGTCGCGCTCGATGCCGTCCTTGCTGCCGGCGTCGATGGTCACGGTCCAGGAGAAGCCCTGGGCCGCTCCTATGGCGATGACCTCGGCGCCCTTGATGCCGTACTGTCCCGCGCCGGCCCGCTTGAGCATCTCGTCGAGCTCGTGGATGCGGCTCTGGGTCTGCGAGTCGCTGCCCAGCTTGGCCTTCAGGGCCGCGTTCTCGCGCTCCAGGGTGGCGATGCGGTTGTGACGCTCGCCGGAATCCCGTACCGCCCCTATGGCGTTGGCGACCGGGTCGACCGCGGTCGACACGCCCTTCTCGACCGGCCCGAAGACCGCGGCGGCGGCCTGTCGGGCACCGTCGACCGGCGACTCCTCGCCCGCCCTGATGTCCACCGTGATCAACGCGAACGCGATGGCGATCAGAAGCACCAGGAGCAGCCGGCTTTCTCGTGTGTCCCTCACGTGCGGCGGCCGTGCCTTCCTCGTCGGAATTCTCTTTTGCCTGTATATCAACGATCCGCCGTACGGGCCCGGCAGCACCCGTACGGCGGATCCTTGTGCGTTGTCCTCCGGATGGAGGGGATGTACGCCGGTCAGCGCCGGGGCTGGGCGTCGAGGACCTGCTGGAGCGCCTCGAACTCCTCCACGCACTTGCCGGAGCCGAGCGCCACGGAGTCGAGCGGGTCCTCGGCGATGTGGATCGGCATGCCCGTCTCGCGGCGCAGCCGCTCGTCGAGGCCGCGCAGCAGGGCGCCGCCGCCGGTCAGCACGATGCCGCGGTCCATGATGTCGCCGGAGAGCTCCGGCGGGCACTTGTCGAGCGTGGTCTTGACCGCGTCGACGATGGCGTTGACGGGCTCCTCGATGGCCTTGCGCACCTCGGCGGCCGAGATGACGACCGTCTTGGGCAGTCCGGAGACCAGGTCGCGGCCGCGGATCTCGGTGTGCTCGTCCTTGTCGAGGTCGTACGCCGACCCGATGGTGATCTTGATCTGTTCGGCGGTCCGCTCACCGAGGAGGAGCGAGTACTCCTTCTTGATGTGCTGGATGATCGCGTTGTCGAGCTCGTCGCCGGCCACCCGGATGGACTGCGCCGTGACGATTCCGCCGAGGGAGATGACGGCGACCTCGGTGGTGCCGCCGCCGATGTCCACGACCATGTTGCCGGTGGCCTCGTGGACGGGCAGGCCCGAGCCGATGGCCGCGGCCATGGGCTCCTCGATGATGTGCACCTGGCGGGCGCCGGCCTGCGTGGACGCCTCGATGACGGCGCGGCGCTCCACTCCGGTGATGCCGGAGGGCACGCAGACCACGACGCGCGGGCGCGCCAGGTAGCGACGCTTGTGGATCTTGAGGATGAAGTACCGGAGCATGCGCTCGGTGATCTCGAAGTCGGCGATCACGCCGTCCTTGAGGGGCCGTACGGCGACGATGTTGCCGGGCGTGCGCCCGATCATCTTCTTCGCCTCGGAGCCGACTGCCAGGATGCCACCGGTGTTCGTGTTGATGGCGACCACGGACGGTTCGTTCAGAACGATTCCCCGGCCCCTCACGTACACCAGCGTGTTGGCGGTCCCGAGGTCGATCGCCATGTCACGGCCGATGAACGACATGTTGTTCCCCTTGTTCCCCATGAGGAGCGTCTGGCCTTCCAGTTGATAGCGGCTGCTGTCAGGTCGGCGAGGTGGGTGTGTGGGTGGAGGCCCCATCGTAGTGCCGTGAGTACGGCCACCGCGCGACGGGACTCCGGCAATCCCGCCGGAACGGATACCCGCCCCCTTAGTGGTGACGTCGTGTCCTGCCCAGGCGTTCCCGCTCGTGGCCGGAAATACCAAGGGGCGACCGAAATTACTTCGGTCGCCCCAGGTCGTGAGCGCTATATGGCTGATGTCGCGTCAGGGAAAGCGTGCCCGAAGCGTGTCCCGGAAGGGCTCAGAGAGCGGGGAAGAACAGCTTCAGCTCGCGCTCCGCGGACTCCTCGGAATCCGAGGCGTGGATCAGGTTCTCCCGGGTGACGGTGCCGAAGTCGCCCCGGATGGAGCCCGGCGCCGCGGCAATCGGGTCAGTGGGTCCGGCCAGCTGGCGGACACCCTCGATGGCGCGTTCCCCTTCGACCACGAGGACGACGACGGGACCACTGGCCATGAAGCCCATGAGGGGCTCGTAGAACGGCTTGCCCTTGTGCTCGCCGTAGTGCGTCTCCAGGGTCTCCTGGTCCAGCGTGCGCAGCTCCAGCGCGGGGATGGTCCAGCCGGCCTTCCGCTCGATACGGCCGATGATCTCGCCGACCAGGCCGCGCCGGACGGCGTCGGGCTTGAGGATGACGAGGGTGCGCTGGGTCATGTTGCGGCTCCTTGCGGCATACGGGTGCGGTAGGACGAATCTACAGGGCTGTTCCGGTGACCCGTCACGCAGCGTCAGGCGCCGTGGGCACGGGCTGCGCCTCCTGCGCGGCCGCCCAGCGGGCCTTGATCGTGTCGATCTTGCGGCCGTAGTGCACCGAGCACCACCACAGCGCGGCGAAGACGGCACCGAGGAAGAACATCGTCGGGACGACGAACCCGCTCGCGATCAGGCCGATCTGCAGGGCCCAGCCCAGCTGGACCGCCCCGGGGCGCGAGAGCATCCCGCACAGCAGCACGGACAGCAGCATCGTGATCCCGCAGACCGCCCAGACCTCCGTCTGGGTCAGGTCCGGGTTCTTCATGGCCACCAGGCCCGCGAAGCCGATCACGAAGAACTCGCCGATCAGCGTGCTCGCACACAGCGTGCGCATCCCTCAGCCCCTCTTCAGCAGCAGGCGGGCCTCGCCCACCGTGATCACGGAACCGGTCACCAGGACCCCGGCCCCTCCGTACTCGGCCTCTTCCTCCGCCAGGGTGATCGCCGCCTCCAGGGCGTCGTCCAGCCGCGGCTCCACCTGGACCCGGTCCGGTCCGAAGACCTCGACCGCGACGGCCGCCAGCTCGTCGGCGCCCATCGACCGGTGGCTGGAGTTCTCCGTCACCACCACCTCCGCGAAGATCGGCTCGAAGGCCTCCAGCACCCCGCGGACGTCCTTGCCCTCGCTCGCCGCCACGACCCCGATCAGCCGGCTGAAGCCGAAGGATTCGGTGACCGCCTCCGCGGTGACCGCCGCGCCCGCCGGGTTGTGCGCCGCGTCCAGGACCACCGTCGGGCTGCGCCGCACGACCTCCATGCGGCCCGGCGAGGTCACCGAGGCGAAGGCCCGCCGTACGGTCTCCAGGTCCAGGACGCGCGCACCCTCCTGGCCGATCCCGAAGAAGGCCTCGACCGCCGCCAGCGCGACCGCCGCGTTGTGCGCCATGTGGGCGCCGTAGAGCGGCAGGAAGATGCCGTCGTACTCCCCGCCCATGCCCCGCAGCGTCAGCTGCTGTCCGCCGACCGCGACCTCGCGGGCGACCACGCCGAACTCCATGCCCTCGCGGGCCACGGTCGCGTCCACCTCGACGGCCTTCTTCAGCAGCGCCTGGGCGGCGTCCACCGGCTGCTGCGCCAGGATGACGGTCGCGTCCTGCTTGATGATGCCGCCCTTCTCCAGGGCGATCTCGCCGGGCGTGGAGCCGAGCCGGTCCGTGTGGTCCAGGCTGATCGGGGTGATCACCGCGACCGAGCCGTCGATGACGTTGGTCGCGTCCCAGGTGCCGCCCATGCCGACCTCGACCACGGCCGCGTCGACCGGGGCGTCCGCGAAGGCCGCGTAGGCCATTGCGGTGAGGACCTCGAAGAACGACAGCCGGTACTCCTCGGCGGCGTCGACCATCTCCACGTACGGCTTGATGTCGTGGTACGTCTCGACGAACCGCTCGGCGCTGATCGGCGCCCCGTCGAGGCTGATCCGCTCGGTGACCGACTGCACGTGCGGGCTGGTGTAGCGGCCGGTGCGCAGCTCGAAGGCGTTCAGCAGGGACTCGATCATGCGGGCCGTGCTGGTCTTGCCGTTGGTGCCGGTGACGTGGATGGAGGGGTACGCGCGCTGCGGCTCGCCCAGCACGTCCATCAGGGCCGCGATCCGCGACACGGACGGCTCCAGCTTGGTCTCGCCCCAACGGGTGGCGAGCTCCTGCTCGACCTCCAGCAGCGCCTTCGCCACCTCCGGGTCGAGGGGCGCGGCGGGTACCGGGTCGCCCTGCGGCGGCCCGGCCTGCGCGCGCAGGGTGCGGCTGCCGGCCTCGATCACCGCCAGGTCGGGGTCGCGGTCGGATTCCTCCGCCACGATCTGGTCGAACTCGTCGAAGCGGTCGTCGCTCTCGGGCTGCTGCTCACTCACACGCCCAGTCTACGGACGAGGACCCGCGGGACTTTCGACCCGGGCGTTTCGGGACTTTCGGCGGGCGGGGCGACCAGATCGTTATGCAAGCCTTGCGGGCAGGAGATAGGGGAATAAATGCCGCAGGCCAGCATGAACAAGACAGCGACCAGCCGCGACATAGGGATAGACCTGGGGACCGCCAACACCCTCGTCTACGCACGGGGGCACGGGATCGTCCTGAACGAGCCGTCGGTCGTCGCCGTGAAGGCGGGCACCACCACCGCGCTGGCCGTCGGGACCGAGGCCAAGGAGACCATCGGGCGCACCCCCGGCTCCATCACCGCGATCCGCCCCCTCAAGGACGGCGTGATCTGCGACTACGAGGCCGCCGAGGAGATGATCCGGCACTTCGTGCGCAAGGCGGTCCCCGGCCGGCGCCCCCGCACCCGGATGGTGATCTGCGTGCCCTCGGGGGTCACGCAGGTCGAGCGGCGGGCCATCGTCCACGCCTCCACCCGGGCCGGGGCCAGGGCCGTGCACCTGATCGAGGAGCCGATGGCCGCGGCGATCGGGGCCGGGCTGCCGGTGGCCGAACCCCGCGGCTCGATGGTCGTGGACATCGGCGGCGGCACCACCGAGGTGGCGGTGATCTCCCTGGGCGGCATCGTGACCTCCCAGTCCCTTCGCGTCGGCGGGGACCGGCTCGACGCGGCGATCATGGACTACGTCCGCAAGGAGCACGCCCTGCTCATCGGCGAGCGCACCGCCGAGGACGTGAAGGTGGCCATCGGCTCGGCCTGGCCGGTGCCGGACCTGCCCGAGCTGGAGACCCGCACCGTCACCGTGCGCGGCCGCGAGAAGGTCGGCGGCATGCCGAAGACGCTGTCGCTGAGCGCCTCCGACGTACGGGCCGCGCTCGACGAGCCCGTCGAGACGATCATCGCGGCGGTCCGCACCACCCTGGAGGAGTGCCCTCCGGAGCTCTCCGGCGACGTGATGGAACACGGCATCGTCCTGACCGGCGGCGGAGCGCTGCTGCCGGGCCTGGACCTGCGCATGGCCTCCTCGACCGGCATTCCGGTGTTCGTCGCCGACAACCCCCTGGACTGCGTGGCCCTCGGCTCGGGCCGCTGCGTGGAGGACCTGGACACGCTGAACGGCCTGCTGGTCCCGGCCAAGGCCTAGGGAGCCCTAGCCTCGGGGCAGCGTCGCCACGACCTCGTACGTGTCGTTCGTGCGCGTCGCCGTCAGGGTGCCGCCCAGGCTGCGGACGCGCTCGGACATGCTCGCCGTGCCCGAGCCCGCCGAGACGGGGGCCCGGCCCGGCGTCCGGTCGGGCAGCGCGTTGCTGACGGCGATCCGCAGCTGCGGGCCGTCCGCCGCGATGGACACGTCGATGGTCTGCCCCCGCGCGTGCTTGGCCGCGTTGGTCAGGCACTCCTGCACCACCCGGTAGACCGCCGCCTGCCGCAGCGGCGACAGCCCGTTCACGTCCGGGTCCATGGCCAGCCGTACGGGCGAACCGGCCCGCCCGCTCTCCTCCGCGAGCGCCGGCAGCCCGTCGACGCCCGGGGTCGAGGCCCGCTCCCCACGCTGCACGATGATCTCGTTCAGCACCAGGTGGGCCCGGCGCGCGGTGTCGGCCAGCTCCTCGAAGTCCTTCGCGTACGCCGTCTCGCGCGCCCGCGTCGACAGCACCTCGGAACGCACCGTCAGCAGGGTCAGCTCCCGCCCGACGAAGTCGTGGACGTCGCGGGCGACGGAGGTGCGCTCCTGCTGCACCGCCTGGAGCACGGCGGACTCGGCCCGCCGGGCGGCCAGCTCCGCCACCAGGTCGTGCCGGTAGGCGGCGATGCCCACGGCCGAGGCGAGCACCCCGATGGGCACGACCAGGCTCAGGAACGAGCTCAGGGTCTCGGCCCGGGGCTCGGGCCAGCCCGGCACGCTGAACACCAGCAGCGCGAAGCACACGTACCCGACGGTGGCGAGGATCCCGGCCCGGCGGCCTCGGTAGCGGCCGACCGAGTACAGCGCGAACTGGATCAGGGTGAGCTCGTGCAGCCAGCCGATGAACAGCAGCGCCGCGAGGTACGAGATCCACGGCATGCGCCGCCGCACCAGCAGGGTCGAACAGCCTGCGGCCAGCACGGCGGCCGCCATCGGGCCGTTGAGCGAGTTGTCGGCGGCGGCCAGGCCGGGCAGGTCCAGCGCCATCAGGGCGAGGCAGCTGACCGCCGTGATGACGTCCAGGGCCCGCGCGGAGCCCGCCCAGCCCCGGGTGAGCCGGCGGCCTGAGGCCACGGCCCAGTGGAGCGCCGAGGCGACGGGCTTGACGTGCATGCCCTCCATCATCCGTGGTGGGCGCCCCGGATCGGTTCAGCCGGGACCGGATAAAGAGTGATATAGGGCACTGCGACCCGGGTCGGAAGACCTTGCGCATCCGCGACCTTCCGCTCTGCCGCCCGCCCGGCGGGCGCTCGTAGCGTCGGGGAATGACCACGCACTCCCGCGGCACCGCCCTGCTCCTGCTGATCGGCGGTCTGATCGGCACGCTGGCCTCCGGCGTGCTCGCGTACGACCGCATCCGCACCCTGGAGGACCCCCTCTTCACCCCGGGATGCAATGTCAACGCGGTGCTGAGCTGCGGTGACGTGATGACCACCTGGCAGGGCAACCTGCTCGGCTTCCCCAACATGCTGCTCGGCCTCGCCGGCTTCGCGGCGCTCTCGGGCCTGGGGGCCGCGCTGGTGGCCGGTGCCCGGTTCCCGCGGTGGCTGTGGCGCGGCCTGTGGGCCGGGATCGCGGCGGGCTTCGGCTTCACCGTGTGGCTGATCGGCCAGGGCCTGTACGTGATCGGCGCGCTGTGCCCGTGGTGCGCGGTCGTCTGGGCGGTGATGATCCCGCTCTTCTGGTACGTCACACGGCACCTGTCCGGCCCCGGCTCCCGGCTGCGGGCACTCCCCCACTGGCTGGTCCCGGCGGCCCTGTACGCGGTGCTGGCGGCGCTGGTCCTCGCGCAGTTCGGCCGCCGCCTGCTGTGACGCGGGCGCCCGCGCGGGGAAGGCATACGGCGAAGGCCCCCACATCGACCGACGGTGTGGGGGCCTTCGCGTGTTCTCACCCGGTACTACGCGGCGGGCAGCGTCTCCAGCTGGGACCGGAGCCGGGCGATGTCCGCCTCGGCCTTGGCGAGGCGGCCCTTGATCTTGTCCACGACGTTGTCGGGGGCCTTGGCCAGGAAGGCCTCGTTCCCGAGCTTCGCCTCGGCCTGCTGCTTCTCCTTCTCGGCGACGCCGAGGTCCTTGGTCAGGCGCTTGCGCTCGGCGGCCACGTCGATGGTGCCCGACAGGTCGAGCGCGACGGTGGCGCCGGCGACCGGGAGGGTCGCGGTGGCGCTGAAGGCGTCGCCCTCCGGCTGGAGCCGCAGCACCTGGCGGATGGCGGCCTCGTGGGCGGCCAGCACCGTGGCGGACAGGTCCAGGCGGGCCGGGACCTTCTGCTTGTCGTCGAGGCCCTGCTCCTTGCGGAAGCGGCGGACCTCCCGGACGAGCGCCTGGACGCCGTCGACCTCGGCCTCGGCGGCCTCGTCGCGGAAGCCACTGTCCTTCGGCCACTCGGCGATGACGAGGGACTCGCGGCCGGTGAGCGTGGTCCACAGCGTCTCGGTGACGAAGGGGACCACCGGGTGCAGCAGGCGCAGCATGACGTCGAGGACCTCACCGAGGACCCGGGCGGAGGCCTTGGCCGGCTCGCCGCCCGCGAAGAAGGTCGTCTTCGACAGCTCGACGTACCAGTCGAAGACCTCGTCCCACGCGAAGTGGTAGAGGGCCTCGCTGAGCTTCGAGAACTGGAAGTCGTCGTAGTAGGCGTCGACCTGCGCGATGGTCTTGTTCAGACGGGACAGGATCCAGCGGTCCGTCGCCGACAGCTGCTCGGCCGGGGGCAGCTCGCCCTCGATCGTGGCACCGTTCATCAGCGCGAAGCGGGTCGCGTTCCAGATCTTGTTGGCGAACTTGCTGGACGCCTGGACCCAGTCCTCGCCGATGGGCACGTCGGTGCCGGGGTTGGCGCCCTTGGCCAGGGTGAAGCGGACGGCGTCGGAGCCGTACTTGTCCATCCAGTCCAGCGGGTCGACGACGTTGCCGAAGGACTTCGACATCTTCTTGCCGCGCTCGTCACGGACCAGGCCGGTCAGGGCGATGGTCTTGAAGGGCGCCTCGCCGTCCATGGCGTACAGACCGAACATCATCATCCGGGCGACCCAGAAGAAGATGATGTCGTGGCCGGTGACCAGGACGTCGGTGGAGTAGAACTTCTCCAGGTCCGGGGTCTTCTGCGGCCAGCCGAGGGTGGAGAACGGCCACAGGCCGGAGGAGAACCAGGTGTCGAGGACGTCCGTGTCCTGGACCCAGCCCTCCCCCGTCGGCGCGGCGTCGTCGGGTCCGACGCAGACGACCTCGCCGTTCGGGCCGTACCAGACCGGGATCCGGTGTCCCCACCACAGCTGGCGCGAGATGCACCAGTCGTTGAGGTTGTCGACCCAGTCGAAGTACCGCTTCTCCATCTCCTTGGGGTGGATCGTGACCCGGTCGTCGCGGACCGCGTCACCGGCGGCCTTGGCCAGCGTCTCGACCTTGACCCACCACTGCAGCGACAGGCGCGGCTCGACGGTGGTGCTGCAGCGCGAGCAGTGCCCGACGGAGTGCAGGTACGGGCGCTTCTCGGCGACGATGCGGCCCTGCTGGCGCAGCGCGCCGACGACGGCGGAGCGCGCCTCGAAGCGGTCCAGGCCGAGGAAGGGGCCGTGGACGGTGATGACGCCGTGCTCGTCCATGATCGTCATGTTGGCCAGGCCGTGGCGCTGGCCGATCGCGAAGTCGTTCGGGTCATGCGCCGGGGTCACCTTGACGGCGCCGGTGCCGAACTCCGGGTCGACGTGCGTGTCCGCGACGACGGGGATGGTCCGGTCGGTCAGCGGCAGCTTGATCTGCTTGCCGACCAGGTGCTTGTAGCGCTCGTCGTCGGGGTGGACGGCGACGGCGGTGTCACCGAGCATCGTCTCGGCACGCGTGGTCGCGACGACGAGGGAGTCCTCGCCCTCTCCGTACGTGATGGAGACGAGCTCGCCCGCGTCCTCCTGGTACTCCACCTCGATGTCGGAGATGGCCGTCAGACAGCGCGGGCACCAGTTGATGATGCGCTCGGCGCGGTAGATGAGACCGTCGTCGTAGAGCTTCTTGAAGATCGTCTGGACGGCCTTGGACAGGCCCTCGTCCATCGTGAACCGCTCACGGCTCCAGTCGACGCCGTCACCCAGCCGCCGCATCTGGCCGAGGATCTTGCCGCCGTACTCTTCCTTCCACTGCCAGACCCGCTCGACGAACTCCTCGCGGCCCAGGTCGTGGCGGGACTTGCCCTCCTCGGCGAGCTGCTGCTCGACCTTGTTCTGGGTGGCGATACCGGCGTGGTCCATGCCGGGCAGCCACAGCGACTCGTAGCCCTGCATCCGCTTGCGGCGGGTCAGGGCGTCCATGAGCGTGTGCTGGAACGCGTGCCCCAGGTGCAGGGAGCCGGTGACGTTCGGCGGCGGGATGACGATGGTGTACGCGGGCTTCTCGCTCTTCGCGTCGGCCTCGAAGTAACCGCGCTCTACCCAGCGCTCGTAGAGCTTCGCCTCTACCTCGGCCGGCGCGTACTGGGTCGGCAGTTCGGATTCGGGGCTGCTGGGTGTCTGCGTGTTCTCGGTCACGAGCCACAGGATAAGGGTGGCCCCACCCCCGTTACGAATCGATACCGCAGGGCGACCGGCCGTTGACCTCGGAGGCGGGCGACCCTTCTCATGCGGTGCATGAACGCGATCACGAAGAGCAGGCGCCTCAAGGCCGCGCGGGCGGTGGTGGCGGCGGCCGCGGCCCTCGCCGCCGGCAGGTTCGCCATGGGGGCGCTGCTCGGCGGCCCCGACGACATGGGCCGGTACGACCTGGTGCCGCCCGCCGCCTTCCAGGGCCTGACCCTGCAGGACTCCGGGCCGCGGGTCGACGCGATCAGGAAGGAGCAAGGGGAGCCGAAGCCCGGCAGGAAGCGGGTGGTCGCCGTGTACGCAGATCAGGCGGGCACCGCGCAGCTGGTGATCAGCGGCACGGCGGGCCGCTTCAACGACGAGGATCCGGGCGCGCACATCGCCAAGGTCCTGAAGGGCATGGGCACCACGGAAGCGGAGGTCACCGCGCACGAGGCCGGGGAGCCCGGGGGCGGCGCGCTGCGCTGCGCCGTGCTCGCGATGGCCGAAGGCCCGTTGCCCATGTGCATATGGGGCGACCACAGCACCACGGTGACGGTCACGGTCCCGATCGAGAACGCGCCGGTCACCCTCGACTCGCTCGCCGAACGGGCCCGTGAGCTGCGGGCCGTGATGGAGGTCCGTGCGTCGTAGTTCCGTAACGCCTGGGACCCCGGAGGCCGCGCGGAGTCGATCTTCCGAGAGGATGTGGGAAACATAAGAAGTTCCTAAAGGGGGACGCAGGGATGAGCTACAACCAGCCAGGGCCTTACGGGCAGCCGCAGCAGCCGGGACCGTACGGGCAGCAGCCCCCGCCGCCGCCGGGCCCCTACGGCCAGCCCGCCCAGCAGCCCGGGTACGGCTACCCGCAGCAGCCGGGCGTGCCGCCGCAGGGCTACCCGCAGCAGCCGGCCTACGGCTACCAGCAGCAGCCCCCGTACGGCGGGATGCCCCCGCAGCAGCCGAAGAAGTCCAAGGCCGGTGTGATCATCGCCGTGGTCGTCGCGGTCGCGCTGATCGCGGGCGGCGGCTGGTACTTCCTGAAGGGCGGCGGCGCCGGCGGCTCCATCGCGGCGGACACCAAGGGCTACAAGCTGGTCGCCCCGCCGGGGGTGGACGACTTCAAGCAGGACCCGAAGCACAAGCCCTCGGAGTTCAGCGCGAAGGACAAGCAGGAAGCCGAGGGAGTGGGCGTCAAGAACCCCACCCAGGTGGAGATGGACTACCAGTCCGGCGACCCGAAGAACCCCCTGACGGCGAAGGCCCTCAAGTTCTCCGGCGTCTACGGAGAGATCGCGGACCCGGAGAAGGCCTTGGACGCCTACTTCGCCCTGGCCAAGGTGAGCTCGGCCAAGGAGAGCAGCAAGATGACCGTCGAAATGGTCGGCACCCCCAAGGCGATGACCCCGGCGAACTTCAAGGGCGCCGTGATGAAGTGCCAGGAGGCCAAGTACACCGCCAAGGAGGCGAGCACCCAGGGCCCCAAGCAGTTCACGCTCCCCATCTGCATCTGGGCTGACTACAGCACCCTGACCATGGTGAGCGCCACCGACCTGAGCTCCGTCCTCGCCGGCAAGCCGGGTTACACCCTGGAGCAGACCGCGGACTTCGCCGCGAAGCTCTACAACACCGCCCGCGTGAAGAACTAGGCGCGGAGCACGACACAACGCAGAAGGGGCGCCCCCGGTCAGGGGCGCCCCTTCTGCGTGGTGTGCCGTGTCGTTACGCCGACTTCTCGTGGGGGCCCTGGTCCTTCGGGACGATCCGCGGGACCAGCGTCGGGTTGACGTTGGAGCGGACGACCTCCGCGGTGATGACCACGCGGGCCACGTCCTTGCGGGACGGGACCTCGTACATCACCGACATCAGGACCTCCTCCATGATGGCGCGCAGGCCGCGCGCGCCGGTCTGGCGGAGGATCGCCTGGTCGGCGATGGCCTCCAGCGCCTCGCGCTCGAAGTCCAGCTCCACACCGTCGAGTTCGAACAGCCGCTGGTACTGCTTCACCAGGGCGTTGCGCGGCTCGATGAGGATCTGGAGCAGGGCCTCGCGGTCCAGGTTGTGCACCGAGGTCAGGACGGGGAGGCGGCCGATGAACTCGGGGATCATCCCGAACTTCACCAGGTCCTCCGGCATGACCTCCTGGAACTGGTCGCTCGCCTCGATCTCGCGCTTCGAGCGGATCGTCGCGCCGAAGCCGATGCCCTTGGCGCCCGCGCGCGACTCGATGATCTTCTCCAGGCCGGCGAAGGCGCCGCCCACGATGAAGAGCACGTTCGTCGTGTCGATCTGGATGAACTCCTGGTGCGGGTGCTTGCGGCCGCCCTGCGGCGGGACCGAGGCCGTCGTGCCTTCCAGGATCTTCAGGAGGGCCTGCTGGACGCCCTCACCGCTCACGTCACGCGTGATCGACGGGTTCTCGCTCTTGCGGGCGACCTTGTCGATCTCGTCGATGTAGATGATCCCGGTCTCGGCCTTCTTGACGTCGTAGTCCGCGGCCTGGATCAGCTTCAGCAGGATGTTCTCGACGTCCTCGCCGACGTACCCCGCCTCCGTCAGCGCCGTCGCGTCGGCGATGGCGAACGGGACGTTCAGCATGCGCGCGAGCGTCTGCGCGAGGAGGGTCTTGCCGGAGCCCGTGGGGCCCAGCAGCAGGATGTTGGACTTCGCGAGCTCGATCGCGTCGTCGCGGCCCTGCGCGCCGCCGTTCTCGCCGGCCTGGACCCGCTTGTAGTGGTTGTACACCGCGACGGAGAGCGCCTTCTTCGCCGGCTCCTGGCCGACGACGTAGCTCTCCAGGAACTCGTAGATCTCGCGGGGCTTGGGGAGTTCCTCCCACCGCACCTCGGAGGTCTCCGCGAGCTCCTCTTCGATGATCTCGTTGCAGAGGTCGATGCACTCGTCGCAGATGTACACACCGGGTCCTGCGATGAGCTTCTTCACCTGCTTCTGGCTCTTTCCGCAGAACGAGCACTTGAGCAGGTCGCCGCCGTCACCGATGCGTGCCACGAGGTGCTTCCCCTTCGCCTGGGAGACGCCTGGTTCAGCGCTCCTGGTGCCTCATATCCGACGGTACCTTGCCGGGGGCCCCGTACGGGGCCCCCTTGACGTGGTTCACACCGCCCAATCCGGCAGCGTGCTCACGCCAACTGGCGGCAAGGATCAGACCGCGCTGCTCTTACGGGTGGAAACGATCTGGTCGATCAGGCCGTACGCGAGGGCGTCCTCGGCCGTGAGGATCTTGTCGCGCTCGATGTCGTCGCGGATCTTCTCGATCGGCGTCGTCGAGTGCTTGGCCAGCATGGTCTCCAGCTGGTCGCGCATGCGCAGGATCTCGTTGGCCGCGATCTCCAGGTCGGAGAGCTGCTCACGGCCGGTGCCGCCGGAGGGCTGGTGGATCAGCACGCGGGCGTTCGGCAGGGCCATGCGCTTGCCGGGGGTGCCGGCGGCGAGCAGGACCGCGGCGGCGGAGGCCGCCTGGCCCATGCAGACCGTCTGGATGTCCGGCTTCACGAACTGCATCGTGTCGTAGATCGCCGTCAGCGCGGTGAAGGAGCCACCGGGGCTGTTGATGTAGATCGAGATGTCGCGGTCCGGGTCCATCGACTCCAGGCACAGCAGCTGCGCCATGACGTCGTTGGCGGAGGCGTCGTCGATCTGCACGCCGAGGAAGATCACGCGCTCCTCGAAGAGCTTCGCGTACGGGTCGTACTCGCGCACGCCCTGCGAGGTGCGCTCGACGAAGCGCGGGATGACGTAGCGGTTGTCCACCTGCGGGCCGGTGTAGAGGCCGCTCGCGGGAGAAAGGTTGTTCATGTGCATCTGGGTGTTCACCATCCTGGTGGCGTTCTGCGGGCTGAGGCTTGCCTGGTACGGGCTGGCGTACGGGACGTCGTACGAGGTCTCGCGCGCCGGGGCCGGGATCAGGCCCCGGTGCCGCCGCCGCCCGGGACCAGGGACGCGGCGGAGATGATCTCGTCGATGAGGCCGTAGTCCTTGGCCTCCTCCGCCGTGAACCAGCGGTCGCGGTCGCCGTCGCGGATGATCGCTTCCACGGTCTGGCCGGAGTGGTGCGCGGTGATCTCAGCCATGCGCTGCTTCGTGCGCAGCAGGTACTGGGCCTGGATCTTGATGTCCGAGGCGGTGCCACCGATGCCGGCGGAACCCTGGTGCATCAGGATGTCGGTGTTCGGGAGCGCGAAGCGCTTGCCCGGGGTGCCGCCGGTGAGCAGGAACTGGCCCATGGAGGCCGCCATGCCCATACCGATGGTGACGACGTCGTTCGGGATGTACTGCATGGTGTCGTAGACCGCCATGCCCGCCGTCACGGAGCCACCGGGGCTGTTGATGTACAGGTAGATGTCCTTCTCCGGCTCGGCGGCCAGGAGGAGGAGCTGCGCCGTGATCTTGTTCGCGATCTCGTCGTCGACCTGCTGCCCGAGGAAGATGATGCGCTCGCCGAGCAGCCGGTTGTAGACATGGTCGCCGAGGCCGCCACCGATGGACGGCTCACCCGCGGCGTAAGGCTTCAGATTCGTCACGTATCCACCTGCTCGTCTCCGACGGCCATGTGCCGTCTCAGCGTCTCGTTCTGGGGCGCACCCGGCCGGCGCGGACGTGTCCGCCGGCGTCCGGGTAATGCAGAGCCCTCGTATTCATGGACCCTAACGCGCAGGTCGGACAACGCCATCCCGCTTCCCGAACTGTTCGCTGGGAGCGCAAGGTCCGGGGGGCTTCCGGGGCCTGCGCCGAAGGGCCCGGACGCGGCTGCGTCCGGGCCCTTCGGGGCACTGCTCGGGTACTGCTCAGCGGGCTGCGCCCGGGGTGTTACTTGGCCTCTTCGGCCTTCGCCTCGGCGTCACCCTCGACGGCGGCCTCGACGACCTCCTCGGCGACCTGCTCCTCGTCCTCGTCGGACAGGTCGACGACCTCACCGTTGGTGTCGGTGACCTTGGCGGCCTCGACGACGACCGCGAGGGCCTTGCCGCGGGCGACCTCGCCGACCAGCATCGGGACCTGGCCGCCCTCGACGACCGCCTGGGCGAACTGGTCGGGGGACATGCCGGAGGAGGCGGCGCGGCGCATGAGGTGCTCGGTGAGCTCCTCCTGGTTGACGCCCAGCTTCTCCTTGTTGACCAGGGCGTCCAGGACGAACTGGGTCTTGATGCCCTTGACCGCCTGCTCCTTGGTCTCGGCGTCGAACTCCTCGACCGTCTTGCCCTGGAACTCCAGGTACTTCTCGATGGTCAGACCCATCTGGCCGAGCTGGTGGTGCTCCAGGTTGTGCTTGCGGGTGTTGACCTCGTCCTCGAGGAGCTTCTCGGGGATCGGCACCTCGACGAGCTCCAGCAGCTTCTCCAGGACGCGCTCCTGGGCCTGCGTGGCCTGGTCGTACTGCTTCATGTTCTCGAGGCGCTTGCGGCTGTCCGCCTTGAGCTCGTCGAGGGTGTCGAACTCGCTCGCCATCTGCGCGAACTCGTCGTCCAGCTCCGGCAGCTCACGGGCGGAGACCTTGGAGACCTTGACGGTGACCTCGGCGTCCTTGCCCTCGGCGGAGCCGCCCTTCAGCTGGGAGGTGAAGGTGGCCTCGCCACCGGCCTCCAGGCCCTTGACGGCCTCGTCGATGCCCTCGAGGAGCTCGCCCGAGCCGATGGTGTAGGACACGTCGGAGGCGACGCCGTCCTCGAGCACCTCGCCGTCGACCTTGGCCTCGAGGTCGATGGTGACGACGTCGCCGTCCTGGGCGGCGCGCTCGACGTCCTTGGTGGACGCGAAGCGGCCGCGCAGCTGCTCGACCGACTTCTCGATGTCCTCGTCGGAGACCTCGATGGCGTCGACCTCGACCTCGATGCCGGAGTAGTCCGGGATCTCGATCTCGGGGCGCACGTCGACCTCGGCGGTGAAGGCCAGCAGCTCGCCGTCCTTCAGCTCCGTGATGTCGACCTCGGGCTGGCCCAGCGGGTTCAGGTCGGCCTCGTTGACCGCCTCGGTGTAGAACTTCGGGAGGGCGTCGTTGACGGCCTCCTCCAGCACCGCACCGCGGCCGAAGCGCTGGTCGATGACGCGGGCAGGGATCTTGCCCTTGCGGAAGCCCTTCACCGTGACCTGCTGGTTGATCTTCTTGTACGCCGCGTCGAGGCTGTCCTTGAGCTCCTCGAAGGGCACCTCAACAGTGAGCCGAACCCGGGTCGGGTTCAGGGTCTCCACGGCGCTCTTCACGGTTCGGTCTCCTTGTGGCTGACTGCTGGGGGTTCTGCCGTCTCGCTGCGATTCAGCGGTTCAGCGGACTTCGGCCCGGTACATCAGACACACGGGCACGCAGCTTGCATAGTAACCGCAAGCGGCAATCAGCCCACAACGCGATCTTGTGGTGGCCCTCGGTGGAGCGTGGAGAGGGGAGACTGCTGGTGGTCGGGGTGGCCGGATTCGAACCGACGACCTTCCGCTCCCAAAGCGGACGCGCTACCAAGCTGCGCCACACCCCGTCGGTGCGACACGTAGGGTACATGCCCGGAGACCCTCCGACGCGCGGGGTTTCGCGAGTTTCCCGGCAGGTCGCCGCGCGCGGCGCGAAAGCGGTGTGCGCTCCCCCGGCCCGACCCGCTAGGATGCTGTCCGTGCCGCGGTCCCCGGACCTGCGGCGCGCGTGTTGCGGGCGTAGCTCAATGGTAGAGCCCTAGTCTTCCAAACTAGCTACGCGGGTTCGATTCCCGTCGCCCGCTCTGAAGTGCTCAGGGCCAGGTCGGAGGATGTTTCCTCGGCCTGGCCCTCGGTCGTTTCCGGCCATTTCCCGCGCTCGGCACGCCTTTCCATTGACGGCGCCGTTGCGCGTCGGTGTACTCCCCGCATGCCAGAGGCGGATGCGACCGAGCGGTATCTGGAGCGGCTCGCGCAGTATCAGGGGTGGTACGACCGCAAGGCCGTCAGGATGAAGGCCATGCATCTCAGGATGCGGACCGCTTCCGTGGTCGGCGGTGCGCTGGTTCCGGCGCTCGTCAACATCGACCTGCCGTTCGCCAGGATCACCGCCACGGTGCTCAGCCTGGTCGTCGTCTGTTCGGTGTCGCTGGAGAGCGTGTACCGGTACCGCGAGATGTGGAAGAACTACAGGTCGACCGAGCAGCTCCTCGGCCATGAGCAGGTCTACTTCGAGACCCGGGTGGGGCCGTACGCCGGCCTCTCGGACGACGAGTCCTTCACGAGGCTGGTGGCGCGGGTGGAGAAGGCCATCGCCAATGAGAACTCCGCCACCTTGAACGTCATGACCCTGGGCGGTCAGGTGAACGCCGACCTCCAGGCCCAGTACGTCATCCCCGAGACACGGCCGGACCGGCGGGACCTCTAGGGGCGTCCCTCCAGGGGCGTCCCTAGAGCTTGATGTTCGCGATCATCGTCGCGAGGGAGTTGAGGAAACGGTTCACGTCGTCCGCGATGGAGCTGGACGCCAGGAAGAACCCGAAGAGGGCCGCGACGATGGCGGGGCCCGCCTTGATGTGGTTGCCGCGGATCAGCACCACCAGGATGACCGCCAACAGAACCACCACTGACAGCGAAATGGCCACTACTGATCACACCTTCGGTCGTCCCCTGGTCGGCCCGGGGCGCACGGCCGCGCACACCCCCACATGGACCATCCTCCCACCAACAGGGCCCGGCTATCCGCCCCGTGACGAATCACCATCGTTCCGTTTCCGCCAACGGCACTGTGCGCAGGGCATATTTCGGGCGCGGTGCGCGGGTCACGGGGCGGTGAGCCCGAGGAGGGAGCGGACATACGCGTACTTCGCGGACAGCCGGTCGCGGGTGGGGCCGTCCAGCACGGAGAGCCGTACGGGGTCGGCGTTGTGGGCCAGATCGGCCTCTTTGACGAGCAGGGCGCCGGGAGTGGCGAGGATGCGGGCCGCGTACTGCTCGACCTGCTCGCCGGGGCGCTTGGTGACGGCGAGGACCATGTCCTTGACGGACTGCGGGAGGGCGGCGGAATCCAGCCAGGTCAGGCTGAGGGCCTCGTCCTCGATGGCGTCGTGGAGCCAGGCCGCCGCCTGCTGCTCGGGGCTGCCGCCGCGCAGGCGGACGCCTTCCGCCACGGCCGCGAGGTGCTCGGCGTAGGGGCGGCCGGCCTTGTCCGTCTGGCCCTCGTGTGCGGTGCGTGCCAGGGCCTCGACCTCGATGAGGGTCAGGGGACGGCTCGTCATGCGATCTCCCTTGCTGCTGCGCCGAGGGCCTCCGCGGCCCGGCGTACATCCGCTTGCGTCGTACGCCAGTTGGAGAACGCGGCGCGCAGGGCCGCGGTTCCCGCGTGGACGGTCGGAGTGACGAAGACCTCGGCGGCGGCGGCCTCCCGGAGGGCCGCCAGGCGGGCCGGGGTGGGGTCGTCGGCGAGGGTGAAGCAGACGACGTTGAGGCGGACCGGGGCGAGGAGGCGGAAGGCCGGGTCGGCGGCGAGCCGGTCGCCGAGCGCGCGGGCGCAGGCGATGTCGCGTTCGACGATCTCCCGGTGGCCCTGGCGGCCGTACGCGCGGAGCGTGAACCAGGCGGCGAGGGCGCGCAGCCGGTGGGAGTTCTCAGGGGTGAGGTGGACGAGGTCGGGGTGTTCGCCGAGGGGGCCGAGGTAGGCGGCGGCGTTCTGGAAGACGCGGGCCTGGAGGTCGCGGCGGCGGGTGAACTGGACGGCGCTGTCGTAGGGGACGTTGAGCCATTTGTGCAGGTCGACGCAGAGGGAGTCGGAGGCGTCGAGGCCTGCGGCGAGGTGGGCGTGGTCCGGGGAGAGGGCGGCGAAGGCGCCGAAGGCGGCGTCGGTGTGCAGCCAGAAGTCGTGCCGGTCCTTGAGCGCGGCGACGGCCGGGAGGTCGTCGAAGTCGACGGTGTTGACGGTGCCGGCGTTGGCGACGACGACGGCGGGGCCGGGGGTGTCGGCGAGGGCCCGGTCCAGGGCGGCCGGGTCGACGGCTTCGCGGCCGGGGAGGGTCGGGACCCGCACGAGGGAGCCGCGGCCCAGGCCGAGGACGGAGAGGGCCTTGGCGATGGAGGAGTGCGGGGCTCCGGAGAGCACGCGGACGGGGCCGAGGGCGGCGACGCCGTCCTCGGCCGGGGAGACGCCGAGGCGTTCGCCGAGCCATTCCCTGGCGATGGCCAGGCCGGTGGTGTTGGACATGGTGGCGCCGGAGACGAAGGTTCCGGTGTGGGCGTCGGAGAGGTGGAAGAGCGCGCGGAGCCAGCCGACGGTCTCGCGTTCGAGGTCCTGGCCGGCGCCGTCGAAGGAGGAGTTGGAGTTCTGGTCGTGGGCGGCGGTGAGCCAGTCGCCGGCGAGGGCGGCGGGGGTGGCGCCGCCGGTGACGAAGCCGAGGTAGCGGGGGCCCGCGGAGGCGGAGAGCCGCGGCTCCCACCGCTCCTGGAAGGCGGCGAGGGCGGCCGCGGCCCCGGCGGCGTGCTCGGGGAGGGACTCGGGGCGGTGCGGTGCCCCGGCGGGCGGTACGACGGGACGCGCGTCCAGCGTCGCGAGGGCGTCGGCGGCGGCGCGGCGGGTGGCGTCGAGGAGGTCGGGGAGGCGGGCCAGGTCGGCGGCGAGCGTGCGGTCCATGGGGGCACGGTAGGGTCGGCCGGACCGGGGGGAACGGGCCAATCGCACCCGATTGGCCCGCCCCGCCCCCGGTACTGGGCACGGCGGCCGGCCTCCGCCGGCCGGATGGCGGTCGTAGGGTCGGGGGATGATCGCAGAGCGGTGGGTGCGGGGGTTGGTCGGGGGCGCGGTCGTGGCCGGGGTGCTGGCGGGGTGCGGGACGCCACCGCCGCCGAGGGCCGCGCCGGGGCCGACGGCCGGGCCGGTCGGGAGGCCGACGGCGGCGGAGACCGGGCCCGCGGTGCCGCGGCCCGACTCGCCGCCGCCCGCCTCGCCGCGGGCGACCGAGGAGGCGGCGTGTCCCGAGGGCGGGGTGCGCGTCGTCGAGGGCGGCGGGGACGCGGCCATGGGGCTGCGGGTCGCGGAGTTGCGGCTGGTGAACTGCGGTGCGGAGCCGTACGTCCTGGAGGGGTATCCGAGCGTGGTGTTGCGGGACGACCGGAACGATCCGGTCGAGGTTTCCGTCCAGCACGGTGCCGCCGGGATCACCACGGGGGCGCCGAACGTCGACGCGCCGCCGGAGCGGGTGACGCTGGCCCCGGGGCAGGCCGCCTCGGTGGCGATGGTGTGGCGCAACCTCGTCACCGACTCCACCGTGCCGGCGGTGTCGGCGCGCATCGTGGAGGTCGAGCCCCGGCCCGGCGCGCCCCGCCTGTGGCTCCGGCTCAGCCGCCCGGTCGACCTCGGGAACACCGGGAAGCTGGGGATCGGCCCGTGGACGGCGGCGGCCCGGTGATCATCTGGCTCAACGGCCCCTTCGGGGGCGGCAAGACGCAGACCGCCCACGAGATCCGGCGCCGGCTGCCGGGCAGCGTCGTGTGCGATCCGGAGCACGTCGGCTTCGGGCTGCACCGGATGATGCCGGCCGAGCTGCGCGGGGACTTCCAGGACCTTGCGGCGTGGCGGCAGGGCGTGTTCGAGGTACTGGACCTCGTGGCCCGGCGGCATCCGGGGCCCGTGCTGGTGCCGATGACCGTGACGGAGCCGGCCTACTTCGCCGAGACCGTCGGGCGGTTGCGCGAACACGGCCACGAGGTACGGCACTTCGCGCTGCTGGCCGAGCGGGAGACCGTACTGCGGCGGCTGCGCGAGCGGGGGCTGGGGCGCGGGCTGAAGCGGGAGAGTTTCGCCGTGGCCCGGCTGGACGGGTGTCTGGCGGCGCTGCGCGCTCCGGAGTTCGCGGAGCACCTGGCCACCGACCGGCTGACGGTGTCCCGGGTCGCCGACCGGGTCGCGGCCTCGGCGGGGCTCCGCCTGGCGCCGGACACCGACGGCGCGCTCCGGGGCAGGCTCCGGCGCGCGCTCGTCGGGGTACGGCACATCCGCTTCGACTAGCCCAGGCGCAGGGCGCGGCGGGCGGGGAGGGTGGTGGAGGCCAGGCCGAGGAGGAGGGCGCCGCCCGCGAAGGAGCCGTAGAGGAGCGGCGGGATGTGCGGGGGTGCGCCGGTCAGTGCCTCGGTGAGGGGGATGAGGGTGGTCAGGGCGATCGCCGTGCCGAGGGCGATGCCGGCTCCGGTGATCAGGAGGGCCTCCCAGCGGAGCATCCGCAGGACCTGGCGGCGGGTGGAGCCGACCAGGCGGAGCATGCGCAGTTCGCGGCGGCGGTCGAGGACGGTCATCACGAGGGTGTTGGCGGCGGCGAGGGCGGCGAAGCCGCCGAGGACGGCCGCCATGGTGGTGTTGGCCCAGGCGTTGAGGCTGCGGTCGAGGTCCTGCGCGGTGGTCCAGGCCGCGCGGTCGGTGACGGGGCCCAGTCCTTCGGGGGCGGGGCCGCGGACCAGGAGTTCCGTGGGGCGGCCCGAGGTGGTGTGGCCGGCGAGGTCGGCGGCGGGGAGGGTGACCTGGGCGAGGCCGAGGCCGCGGGTGTAGATCGCCGCGATCTCGGGGGTGGCGGTGGTTCCGTCGGGGAGGCGCAGGTCGAGGCGGTCGCCGACGGCGGCGTGCGCGGAGTCGGCGACGCTGCGGTCCACGGCGACCTTGCCGGGGGCGAGGCGGTCGAGGCTGCCCTCGCGTACGCCGAGGTCCTGGACGCTCGCCAGGTCGCCGGAGACCCCTTGCGCGGAGACGGATTCGAGCCTGCGGTCGCCGCCGGAGCCGAGTTCCGCCAGGACGGCGGTACGGGTGATGAGGGCTCCGCTCGTGTCCGCCGCCCCGGAGCCGGGGTCGGTGATCACGTGGTCGGCCAGCAGCCCGGCCTGCTGTTGCTGCCGGACGGCCCGGTCCTGGCTGGTGTGGAGGAAGACCAGGGTGGAGGAGAAGGCCATGGCGAGCACGATCGGGGTGATCGCGGAGGCGAGGCGGCGGGCGTGGGTGCGGGAGTTGGCGGCGGCCAGTGAGCCGGCGGCGCCGGCGGCGCGCAGCGGGAGGCCGAGTACGGCGGCGCAGGCGCGGGCGATCAGCGGGCCGAGCAGGGCCACGGCCAGCATGAACAGCATGACGACGCCGAGGGCGGCGTTGGCGGCGTCCTCTCCGGTCCCGGTGGCGGCGAGGCCCGCGCAGGCGGACCCGCCGGCCAGGGCTGCCAGGCCGAGGGGCGTACGGATCCACCCGGGCCGGAGGCGTTCCACCGCGGCCGCGGCGAGGGCCTGGCCGGGGCGGATGCGGGCGGGCCTGCGGGCGGCGGTCCAGCCGGCGAGCAGGGCGGCGACGAGTGCGGTGCCGATGGCGGTGACGAGCGGGATCCAGGAGACGGTGAGCTCGACGGGGGCGGGGATGGCGCCCTTGGCCTTGAGCTCGCCGAACCACCAGGCGGCGAGGGCGATGCCGGGCAGGCAGCCGAGGGTTCCGGCGGCGGGGGCGATGAGGAGGGCTTCGGTGGCGACCGTGCGGCGGATCTGGCGCGGGGTGGCTCCGACGGCGCGCAGCAGGGCGTATTCGCGGGAGCGCTGCCCGACGGAGAGGGCGACGGTTCCGGCGGCGGTGAAGACGGCGACGAGGGCGGCGACGCCGCCGAAGGACCCGCCGATGCCGGCCAGTACCTCCTGGGCCCCGCTGAGCTGCCGGTCCATGGCCCGCGCGGCCCCGGTGAGCACCAGGGCCCTGCCGTCGACCGCGTCGGCGACGCGCCCGGCCCATGCCGCTTCGCCGGTGCCGGGCGCCGTGCCGGGTGCCGTGGCGGTCGGGGCGGCCGAGGGCGGCGGGAGGAGGGCTATCGCGTCCAGGGTGTCCGGGTGGCCCGACAGGGTGCGGGCTCCGGAGTCCGTGAACCAGACGCCCGGGGTGTCGGTGTGGCCGACGACGCGGAACTCCCGCTTGCCGACGGGGGTGTCGAGGGTGACGCGGTCGGGGCCGGGGGCGCCGCCCAGGACCGTCTCGTCCGCGCCGGCGGGGGCGCGGCCGGCGGTGAGGCGGGCGCCGGTGAAGACCGTGGAGCCCCAGCCCGACGCTTCGAGGGTGGCGCCCGCCTCGTTGCGTACGGGGAACACCACGTCGGGCACGGCCCGGCCCAGCGGAGCGAGCCGTTCCAGCAGGGCGGCGTCGACCCGGGCGCGTTCCGGGACCGGCGTCGCGACGTCGTAGGCGCCGTCGCCGCGGCCCACCCGCAGGTGGACCTGCTGGTCGGCGGCGACGACGACGGGGACGTCGGCGTACCGGGTCGGCGGGACGCTCGCCCGTACTCCCGTCTCCAGCAGGATGCCGCAGGCGGAGACGATGGCGACGGTCATGAGCAGGGCGATGAAGGTGCCGGCGAAGGCGGCGGGGCGGAAGCGCACCGCCGCCCGCGCCAGGCCGTTGGGGCGAGGGAGCATCAGGCGGCCGCTCCCGCGTACGCCGGGGCGGTGGCCGGGCGCGCGGTGAGCGTGGTCATCCGGGCGGCGATGGTCTGGGCGGAGCTGCGCGGGAGCCGGTCGGCGATGAGCCCGTCGGCGAGGAAGAGCACCTGGTCGGCGTGGGCGGCGGCGGCCGGGTCGTGGGTGACCATGACGACGGTGGCGTGGAGGGAGTCGACGGCGGCCCGGAGCAGTGCGAGGACCTCGGCCGCGGTGGTGGTGTCGAGGGCGCCGGTGGGTTCGTCGGCGAAGACCACGTCGGGCCGGGTGACCAGCGCGCGGGCGATCGCGACGCGCTGCTGCTGGCCGCCGGAGAGTTCGGCCGGGCGGCGCCGGCCCTTGCCCTCCAGGCCGACGCGGGCGAGCAGTTCGGCGGCGCGGGCCCGGTCCTGGCGGCCGCCGGCGAGCCGCATCGGGAGCAGCACGTTCTGCTCGACGGTGAGGGAGGGCAGCAGGTTGAAGGCCTGGAAGACGAAGCCGAGGCGGCTGCGGCGCAGTTCGGTGAGCTGGTTCTCGTTCATGCCGGTGATCTCGGTGCCGCCGAGGCGGACGGAGCCCTCGGTGGGCAGGTCGAGTCCGGCGGCGCACTGGAGGAAGGTGGACTTGCCGGAGCCGGAGGGTCCCATCACGGCGGTGAAGCTGCCGCGCGGCAGGGTGAGGTCGATGCCGCGCAGGGCGTGCACGGCGGTGTCCCCCGGCCCGTACCGGCGCCGTACGCCGCGCAGCTCGACGGCCGCCGAGGTGTCGTGTCCCGCCGGGGTTCCGTACCCCGCCGCCTCCTCGGACCGCTGCTGCCGCTTCGCTCGCCGGAGCCCCATGGTGTGCCGCCTCTCGTGCATCGCCTGATCGTGGCTCCGACGCTACGGATCACGGTGGGGCGGCGGCCATGGCGCGAGCCGGTCGACCGGGGGTGGGGTAAACCCCACCGGACGGTCAGGGCGAACGGCGGATGAGCAGCAGGGCGCGGTCGTCGTTGACGTCCTTGGCGACCTTTTCGATCAGGTGCCAGGCGGCGCCTTCCCAGCCGGCGGCGACGTAGCGGTCGGCCTCGCCCGTGAGGCGGTCGATGCCTTCGCTGATGTCGCGGTCGGCGGTTTCGACGAGGCCGTCCGTGAAGAGCATCAGGACGTCCCCGCGGCGCAGGTTGCCGCGGGCGGGGGTGAATTCGGCGCCGTCGTAGACGCCGAGGAGCGGGCCCTCGCCGGACTTCTCCTGCCAGCGGCCGCTGCCGGCCGAGAGCTGGAGGGCGGGGAGGTGGCCGGCGGAGAGGAGTTCGTAGTCGCCGGTCTCCAGGTCCAGGACGAGGTGGATGGAGGTGGCGAAGCCCTCGTCCCAGTCCTGGCGGAGCAGGTAGCCGTTGGCGGCGGGCAGGAAGCCGTGCGGGGGCAGGGCGCCGAGCAGTCCGCCGAAGGCGCCGGAGAGCAGGAGCGCGCGGGAGCCGGCCTCCATGCCCTTGCCGGAGACGTCGGTCAGGACGATCTCCAGGGTCCGGCCGCCGTTCGTGCGGGCTGCGACGACGAAGTCGCCGGAGAAGGACTGGCCGCCGGCCGGGCGCAGGGCCATCTCGCGGTGCCAGCCGCGCGGCAGGGCGGGCAGTTTGCTCTGGACCCGGATCCGTTCGCGCAGGTCGAAGAGCATGGTGCCGCCGCGCCGCCAGGGCACGCCGACGCGGCTGCGGAACTGCGCGATGACCAGACCGAAGAACCCGCAGGCCGCGACGACCAGGACGGTGCCGGGCGTGACCCGCGCCGGGCCCTGGGTGTAGGGGCCGAGGACGAGGGCCTCGACGATGAGCGCGGTCGCGGAGGCCGCGTACAGCGCGAGCAGGGACGCGGGGCGCAGCAGCAGGCCCCCGGCGACGATCGGCAGGACGAGCGCGGAGGGCGAGAACCAGACGGGCAGCATCAGCGTGCCGAAGGCGAAGCCGGGGATGGTGAGCAGCAGGCCGGCGAAGGCGAGCCAGTCGGAGGCGTCGCCGCGGAAGTAGTCGACGGCGGATTTGCGCAGGGCGGTGCGGGCCCGGTGCCACAGCATGCGCGTCCGGGCCAGGAAGGTCTCCACACGGGCTCCGGCCATTGCTTCGGGACCCTATCCATCCTCGCTGTGGATGCGCAGGGGGACCCCTGGACCGGGGCCCCGCCGGCGCCCGAAAACGCGTGGACTGGGCAGGAATGTGCTGATAGGCATGGCCATATGGCTCTTGAGATGCGCGTATTGCAGGCTGATGAGTGGGATGTCTGGTACAGCCACTTGGAACTGGCGTTCGGTGGCGTGGCCGATGTCCCGCAAGAGCGAAAGCTCTACAGGAAGCTGACGGAGACGGAACGTTCGCTCGGCGTCTGGGACGGCGGGACCTGCGTGGGCTCGGCCGGGGCCTTCAGCTTCCGCCTCTCCGTGCCGGGCGGGGCGCTCGTCCCGGCGGCGGGGGTCACGATGGTGGGGGTCTCCCCCACGCACCGGCGGCGCGGTGTGCTGAGCTCGCTGATGCGCCGCCAATTGGACGACATCCGGGCGGGTGGCGAACCGCTCGCCGTGCTGACGGCGTCGGATCCGGCGATCTACGGGCGTTTCGGCTACGGCACGGGAACGTACGTCCTGGCGGTGGACGTCGACACCACCCGCGTCGGGCTCTCCGTGCCGCCGGGCACGGACGGGGTGCGGCTGCGGCTGGTCGATCCGGAGCAGGCGCTGGCCGACTGCGAGCGGGTGTACGCGGCGCTGGTCCCGCAGCGGCCCGGCATGGTCGCCCGGCAGCCGGGCTGGGAGCGCCTCCCGCTGCTGGACGCGCCCGCCCTGCGCAACGGGGGTTCCCCTCTGAAGTGCGTGGTCGCCGAGCGGGAGGACGGCGAGGTGGTGGGGTACGCCCGCTACCGGGTCCATCCGGACTGGGACCACAGCGGTTCGGACGGCAAGGTCGAGGTGCTCGATCTCGACGCGCTGGACCCGGTGACGGGCGCGGCGCTGTGGCGCTACCTCTTCGGGATCGACCTGACGTGGACGGTACGGGCGAAGCGGCGGCCGGTGGACGACCCGCTGCTGCACCTGGTCAGCGATGTCCGCAGGTCGAAGCCGAACACGCGGGACTCGCTGTACGTACGGCTGGTCGACCTGCCGGCCGCGTTGGAGGCGCGGAGCTACGGAGCCCCGCTGGACGTGGTCATGGAGGTCGAGGACGCCTTCTGCCCGTGGAACGAGGGGCGGTGGCGGCTGGTGGCCGACGACAAGGGCGGGGCGCAGTGCACGCGGACCGAGGAGCCGGCGGACCTGGAACTCTCGGTCCGGGAGCTGGGCTCCGCGTACCTGGGCGGGATCACCCTCACCTCGCTCGCGGGGGCGGGCCGGGTGCGCGAGCCGCGCCCGGGCGCCGTGGCGGAGGCCTCCCGCGCGTTCGTCGGGGACGTGGCGCCCTGGCTCCCGCACGGGTTCTGACACGGCCGCCGCCCCGTCCGTCCGGCTCCGCGCTAGCGGGTCTGGCAGCCGGGGCACCAGAAGAGGTTGCGGGCGGCGAGGTCGGCGGTGCGGATCTCGCCCCCGCAGATGTGGCAGGGCAGGTTCGCCCTCCGGTAGACGTACACCTCGCCGCCGTGGTCGTCCACCCTCGGCGGGCGGCCCATCGCCTCGGGCAGGTGCTCGTCGCGGACGGTGTCGATGCGGTTCTTGCGGACGCCCTCGCGCATCAGCGCGGCCAGGTCGGCCCACATGGCGTCCCACTCGGGGCGGGTGAGGTCCTTGCCGAGCCGGTACGGGTCGATGCCGTGCCGGAAGAGGACCTCGGCGCGGTAGACGTTGCCGATGCCCGCGACGATCTTCTGGTCCATCAGCAGGGCGGCGACGGTGGTGCGCGAACGGGAGATGCGCGCCCAGGCACGGTCGGGGTCGTCGGCCGGGCGCAGCGGGTCGGGGCCGAGCCGGGCGCTTATCGCGCCCTTCTCCTCGTCGGTGATCCACGCGCAGGTGGTCGGGCCGCGCAGGTCGGAGAAGTGGTCGTCGTTGGCCAGGCGCAGCCGGACCGTGTCGGTAGGCGGCGGGGCGGGTGCGGGGCCGATCGCGTACTTGCCGAAGAGCCCGAGGTGGATGTGGATCCAGCCGCTCTCCTCGAACCCGAGGAAGAGGTGCTTGCCGTGGGCGTCGACGCCGTCCAGGACCCGCCCGTCCAGGAGGGCGGCGCTCTCGGCGAAGCGCCCCTGGGGGCTGGTGACGGCGACCGGCCACCCGGCGAACCGCTTCAGGTGGTCCTCGGCGAGGCGGTGGATCGTATGCCCCTCGGGCACTGCGTGCTCCTCAAAGGAAACGGCCGTGCCACCCTCTCTGCGGGTGGCACGGCCGGAAGCGGTTCAGCCCTGCGGGTGGTGGGCCGGGATCGGGGGGAGCTCGCCGGTCTGCTCGTAGGCGGAGAGCATGTCGATGCGGCGGGTGTGGCGCTCCTCGTCGGAGTACGGGGTCGCCAGGAAGGCCTCGATGAAGCTGACGGCCTCGTCCTGCGTGTGCATGCGGCCGCCGACGGAGATCACGTTGGCGTTGTTGTGCTCACGGCCGAGCTGGGCGGTCTGGACGCTCCAGGCCAGGATGGCGCGGACGCCCTTGACCTTGTTCGCGGCGATCTGCTCGCCGTTGCCGGAGCCGCCGATCACGATGCCGAGGCTGTCGGCGTCCGCGGCCGTCTTCTCCGCGGCGCGGAGGCAGAACGGCGGGTAGTCGTCCACCGCGTCGTAGATGTGGGGCCCACAGTCGACGGGCTCGTGGCCGTTGTTCTTGAGCCAGTCCACCAGGTGGTTCTTGAGCTCAAAGCCTGCATGGTCGGATCCGAGGTACACGCGCATGGGACGAGTGTGGCACGAAGGGGTCCGACAGCCCTCAGCGGGTGTCGCGTAAGTCACTTCTAAAGCTCAAGTAAACCCAAAGAGCGCAGATGGGACACGGCGGGACCGAGGTCCTGGACTTTCGTCCTATCGCAACGATCCGGATTGAGGTCTTCCGTCCTGCGTTCATCTCAGGTTTGAATGCCCGGGCTCGAAACCCGAGAACCTAAGGATCCGTCCATGAGCTCCACGACGACCCTTCAGAAGGCAGGCGACCCGACCGGTGAACCCGGTTCCGCCCAGTCCTCCGACGGTCTGAAGGCCGGTCTCAAGAACCGCCACCTGTCCATGATCGCCATCGGCGGCGTCATCGGCGCCGGCCTCTTCGTCGGCTCCGGTGGCGGCATCGCCAAGGCCGGCCCCGCCATCCTGATCTCGTACGCCCTCGTCGGCGCGATGGTCGTCTTCGTGATGCGGATGCTCGGCGAGATGGCCGCCGCCAGCCCGAACTCGGGCTCCTTCTCCGCTTACGCCGACCGGGCCCTCGGCCGCTGGGCCGGCTTCTCCATCGGCTGGCTGTACTGGTTCTTCTGGGTCGTCGTGCTGGCCGTGGAGGCCACCGCCGGCGCCTCGATCCTGGAGGGCTGGATCCCGGCCGTCCCGCAGTGGGCCTGGGCCCTGATCGTGATGGCGGTCCTGACCGCCACCAACCTCGGCTCCGTCGCCTCGTACGGCGAGTTCGAGTTCTGGTTCGCGGGCATCAAGGTCGTCGCCATCGGCGCGTTCGTGGTCATCGGCATGCTCGCCGTCTTCGGCGTGCTGCCCGGCTCGGACAACCCGGGCGCGGGCTTCGCGCACCTGACCGACGCCGGCGGCTTCTTCCCCAACGGGTACGGCGCCATCCTCACCGGTGTGCTGATGGTCGTCTTCTCCTTCATGGGCAGCGAGATCGTCACCCTCGCCGCCGGCGAGTCGGAGAACCCGCGCAAGGCCGTCAGCCAGGCCACCAACTCCGTCATCTGGCGGATCGGCGTCTTCTACCTCGGCTCGATCTTCATCGTGCTGACCCTGCTCCCGTGGAACGACAAGTCGATCACCGAGAAGGGCTCGTACGTCGCCGCCCTCGACTCGATCGGCATCGCGCACGCCGGCACGATCATGGAGGTCATCGTCCTGACCGCCGTGCTGTCCTGCCTGAACTCGGGCCTCTACACCGCCTCCCGCATGGCCTTCTCGCTCGGTGAGCGCGGCGACGCTCCGAAGGCGTTCGCCAAGGTCAACTCCCGCGGCGTCCCGGTGGCCGCGATCGTGGGCTCCACGGTCTTCGGCTTCATCGCCGTGTACTTCAACTACGCGTTCAAGGACACGGTCTTCAACTTCCTCCTGAACTCCTCCGGTGCCATCGCGCTCTTCGTCTGGCTGGTGATCTGCTTCACCCAGCTGAAGATGCGCGGGATCCTGGTCCGCGAGGCCCCGGAGAAGCTGACCGTGAAGATGTGGCTCTTCCCGTGGCTGACCTGGGCCACCGCCGGCCTGATCATGTTCGTGATCGGCTACATGTTCGTCGACGACGCCAACCGCGAGGTGGTCACCCTGTCCACCCTGGTCGCCGGTGTGGTCGTGGCCATCGGCGTGGTCCTGGACTTCCGCCGCAAGCGGGCCGCGCTGCAGGGCTGACCCGCCCGCGCCCCGTGGTGCACGTACGCCGGAGCCCGGCCCGCCTCCTCAGGCGGGCCGGGCTCCGGCGGATCCGGGGACGGGCGGCCGCGTCAGCCGCGGCGGCCGGCCAGCTTCCAGGCGGCCGGCAGGGCGCCCATCGCCAGGGCCGCCTTCAGGGCGTCGCCGATCAGGAACGGGATCAGGCCCTTGGCGACGGCGACGCCGAGGGACATCCCGGTGGCGGCCATGAGGTACGGCACGCCCACCGCGTAGATCACCGCGGAGCCGAGCACCATCGTGCCCGCCGTACGGAGCACCGAGCGGTCGGCGCCGCGCCGCGCGAGGGCGCCGACGAGGGTCGCGGCGAGCAGCATGCCGAGCACGTAGCCGAAGGAGGCGCCGCCCGCCCCGGAGGTGCCGTTCGCGAACCACGGCATCCCGGCCGCGCCGGCGAGGGCGTACAGCGCCAGCGAGAGGAAGCCGCGGCGGGCACCGAAGGCGGTGCCGACGAGCAGCGCGGCGAAGGTCTGGCCGGTGACCGGGACGGGGGAGCCGGGGACGGGCACCGCGATCTGGGCGGCCAGTCCGGTCAGCGCGGCTCCGCCGGCGACGAGCGCGATGTCGCGGACGCGGCTCGCGGGCAGCAGGTCGGCGAGGACGGCGCCGGGCCGGAAGGAGACGGAAGCGGTGCTCATGACGGGCTCCGGGAGGGGTGGTGATCAAGGGGACACCGTGACGCTAGTGCGCGCCGCGCCGCCGACCCACCACCGGCCGGGACAAAGCCATACCGGCGGGTTTGGTGGGGACTGGACAAAGGTCCCGCACTACACCCGAGTTGGAGTGATCCCCATCACGGGGAACAATCGACGACACATCCTTTTTGCGCCCATGGGCGCCCTCCGGCCAGACTGTGGATTCCCGCCAATCCCTCCCGTCCCTTGCGCAGCCCCCAGCGTCGCTTGCCTATCGAGAGTACGAACCCCCTCATGCGCGAACACCTGCCCGACCTGCCCCCGGAACCCCTCAGCCACAGCCTGAAGCAGCGTCACCTGACGATGCTCGGCCTCGGCGGCGTGATCGGCGCCGGGCTCTTCGTCGGCTCCGGGGCCGGCATCGGCATCGCCGGACCGGCCATCATCTGCTCCTACCTCCTCGCGGGCGTCCTCGCCATGCTCGTGATGCGGGCGCTCGGCGAGATGTCCGCCGCCATGCCCGCGTCGGGCTCCTTCTCCGTCTACGCGGAGAAGGCCCTCGGCCGCTGGGCCGGCTTCTCGGCGGGCTGGCTGTACTGGTTCCTGCTGGTCGTGGTGCTCGCCGTGGAGGCCACCGGCGCGGCGAAGATCGCGCACGGCTGGGTGCCGTCGGTCGACCAGTGGGTCTGGGTGCTGCTCTTCATGGTGGTCTTCACGGCCAGCAACCTGGCCGCCGTGCGCAACTTCGGGGAGTTCGAGTTCTGGTTCGCGGCCCTGAAGGTCGGCGCGATCGTGCTCTTCCTGATCCTCGGCACCCTCGCGATCTTCGGCGTGCTCCCCGACACGGACCCGGTGGGCATGGCCAACCTGACGGGCCACGGCGGCTTCTTCCCGGCCGGCATCGGCGGGGTCGTCGCCGGCATGCTCGCCGTCGTCTTCGCCTTCGGCGGCCTGGAGGTCGTCACCATCGCGGCCGCCGAGTCGGACGACCCGGCGCGGTCCGTGTCCCGCGCGGTGCGCAGCGCCGTGTGGCGCATCCTCTTCTTCTACGTCGGCTCGATGCTGGTCATCGTGACGCTGCTGCCGTGGGACTCGCTGGAGCCCGGCCAGAGCCCGTACGTCGCCGTCCTCGACTCCATCGGCATCCCGGGGGCCGGCCAGATCATGAACATCGTGGTGTTCGTGGCGCTGCTGTCGGCGCTCAACGCGAACCTGTACGGGTCCTCGCGCATGGTGTTCTCGCTGGCCGAGCGGGGCGAGGCGCCGAAGGCGCTGCTGAAGGTCTCCGGAAGCGGTGTGCCGCGCCGCGCGGTCTTCGCCTCGGTGGCGTTCGGCTTCGTGTCGGTGGTGCTGAACCTGCTGTGGCCGGACACGATCTTCCTCTACATGCTCAACGCGGTCGGCGCGGTGCTGCTGTTCGTGTGGGCGCTGATCGCGGTCTCGCAGCTGAGGCTGCGCCGGATCATCGAGCGGGACATGCCGGAGCGGCTGACCCTGCCGATGTGGCTCTTCCCGTACGCGACCTGGGCGGCGCTGGCCGGCATGGGCGCGGTACTGGTCCTGATGCTGTTCGACGACTCGGCGCGGCCCCAGCTGCTGTGGTCGTCCGGCGCGGCGGCCGTGGTCCTGCTGGTGGCGTGGGTGCGGGAGGTGCGGGCGCGCCGCGAGGCGGCCTGACCCTCGCCCACGGGAAACGGGACGGGACCTACACGCCGCTGCGTGGGGGTCCCGTCCCGTTCGCGTCGCGCGGCTCAGGTGCGCAGGTAGGAGGCCCCGTTGACGTCGAGGACCGTGCCCGAGCTCCACATCGCGCCGGGGGAGGCCAGGTAGAGCACGGCGGAGGCGATCTCGCCGGGGTCCGCGACGCGGCCGAAGGGGCTCTGGGCCCGGATGTGCTCGCCTTCGGGGCCGTCCAGCCGGCCGGCGACCCGCTCGGTGGCGACGAAGCCGGGCGCGACGGAGGCGACCGCGATGCCGTGGGGCGCGAGGGAGACGGCCAGCGACTGCCCGAGGGCGTGCAGGGCGGCCTTGGTGGCGCCGTAGGCGGGGTGGTCGGGCTCGCCCCGGAAGGCGCCGCGCGAGCCGATGTTGACGATGCGTCCCTCGCGGCCCGCGCCGATCATGCGGCGGGAGACGCAGTAGCTCAGGTTGGCGGCGCCGAAGAGGTTCACCGCGGCGGTCCGGCGCCAGGCCTCCTGCCAGTCCTCGTACGAGGTCTCGGGCAGCGGGTGCGCGACCATGACGGCGGCGTTGTTCACCAGGACGTCCACCCCGCCGAGCGCCGCGTCGGCCCCGGCCGCCAGCTCCTCGACGCCGGCCGGGTCGGCGAGGTCGGCGGCGATCAGGACGTGCCCCTCCCCCTCCAGCCCGGCGAGGGTCTCCTCGGCGTCGGCCTGCCGGGTGGAGCAGTGCACCGCGACCCGGTCGCCCTGCCGGGCGAACGCGGCCGCCACCGCCCTCCCGATGCCCCGGGAGGCGCCGGTGACGAGCACGCCCCGGCCACTGCTGCGCAGCGCTGTCACGGTCCGGTCCATCCCGGCGACCCCCTCGATCCGGTGCCCGCCCGGCGCCCCGAGCGTACGTACATGATCACGATACGTGAATCCGATGTCCGGATATCGGACGAAGAACATCCGCTGAGCGGACACTCGACACACTGAGGCCCTCGCACCAACCCACCGCACACCGGACAGGCACGCCCCCATGCGCCAGAGCAGCACCCTCGCACCCCCCGAACAGCGGCACGAGCCGGCGGCCGGGTCCCCCCTCGGCAACGGCCTCAAGCAGCGGCACCTCTCGATGATCGCCCTCGGCGGGGTCATCGGCGCGGGGCTCTTCGTCGGCTCCGGCGCCGGCATCGCCGCCGCCGGCCCCTCGATCGTGCTCGCGTACGCCGCGTCCGGGCTGCTCGTGATGTTCGTGATGCGGATGCTCGGCGAGATGTCCGCGGCCAACCCGGCCTCCGGATCCTTCTCGGTCCACGCGGAGCGGGCGATCGGCCCGTGGGCCGGGTTCACCGCCGGCTGGATGTTCTGGACGCTGCTGTGCGTGGGCGTGGCCATCGAGGCCATCGGCGCGGCGCACATCATGACGGGCTGGTTCCCGGGCACGCCCTCGTGGATGTGGGTGCTGGTCTTCATGGCCCTGTTCTGCGGCTCCAACCTGGCCGCCGTCTCCAACTTCGGCGAGTTCGAGTTCTGGTTCGCGGCCCTCAAGATCGGCGCGATCGGGCTCTTCCTGGGCCTGGGCGTGCTGGCCGTCCTGGGCCTGCTGCCCGGCACTTCCTCCCCCGCCGGCGCCAACCTCCTGCACGACGGCGGCTTCCTGCCCAACGGGGTGGACGGGCTGCTGGTCGGCCTGCTGGCCTCGGTCGTCGCCTACGGCGGGCTGGAGACGGTGACCATCGCCGCCGCCGAGTCCGAGGACCCCGTCAAGGGCGTGGCCAAGGCGGTGAAGACCACCATGTGGCGGATCGCGGTCGTCTACGTCGGCTCGATGCTGGTGATCGTCACGCTGCTGCCGTGGAACGACCCGGCGGTCACGGCGGACGGCCCCTACGCGGCCACCCTGGACCACCTGGGCATCCCGGCCGCCGGCCAGATCATGAACGCGGTCATCCTGATCGCCCTGCTGTCCGCGATGAACGCCAACGTCTACGGCTCCTCGCGCATGGCCTACTCCCTCGTCTCCCGCGGCCAGGGTCCGAAGGCGCTGGGCAAGGTCAGCGGCCGGGTGCCGCGCCGCGCGGTGCTCGCCTCCTCGGGCTTCGGCTTCGTCACCGTGCTGCTGTCCTACTGGTACCCGGACACCCTCTTCGCCTGGCTGCTGAACATGGTCGGCGGGGTCATCCTGATCGTCTGGGGCTTCATCGCCGTCTCGCAGTTCGTGCTGCGCCGCAGGCTGGAGCGCCAGGCCCCGGAGAAGCTGGTCGTGAAGATGTGGGGCTTCCCGTATCTGACCTGGGTGGCGCTGGCCGGGGTGGCCGGGGTCCTGGTGCTGATGGCACTGGACGAGGACACCCGGATCCAGGTGGTCTTCACCGGCGGCCTGACGATCGCCCTCGCGGCGACGGGCTACGTGATGCAGCGCCGCCGGGCCGCGGCCCGGGTCTGACGGCCCCACACCAACCGAGGCGGGTCCCGTGCGCTTGCACGGGGCCCGCCTCTTCGCACTCAGGCGACCCTTACGTGTGACCCGGAATAGATACTGCTAGCGTGCAGTTGCGCATTGGTTGCAATAAGCAGTTGGCACGCCGAGGGGACCGGATACACGCATGGCCATCTACACGCTTCCTGAGCTTCCGTACGACTACGCGGCGCTGGAGCCGGTGATCAACCCGCAGATCATCGAGCTGCACCACGACAAGCACCACGCGGCCTACGTCACGGGCGCCAACACCACGCTGGAGCAGCTGGAGGAGGCGCGCGACAAGGAGAACTGGGGCGCGCTCAACGGCCTGGAGAAGAACCTCGCGTTCCACCTCTCCGGCCACATCCTGCACAGCATCTACTGGCACAACATGGCCAGCCCGAAGACCGGAGAGGGCGGCGGCGAGCCCACCGCGGCCGACGGCCTGGGCGACCTGGCCGACGCGATCACCGAGTCCTTCGGCTCGTTCGCGAAGTTCAAGAAGCAGCTGACCTTCGCGTCCTCCGCCACCCAGGGCTCCGGCTGGGGCGTGCTCGCGTACGAGCCCGTCAGCGGCCGCCTGGTCGTCGAGCAGGTCTACGACCACCAGGGCAACGTGGGTGTGGCCAGCACCCCGATCCTGGTCTTCGACGCCTGGGAGCACGCCTTCTACCTTCAGTACAAGAACCAGAAGGTGGACTTCATCGAGGCGATGTGGAACGTCGTCAACTGGCAGGACGTGGCCAAGCGCTACGCCGACGCCAAGGCCAACACCCCGCTGCTGATCCCCGCCAAGGGCTGATCGGCACCCCACAGCCGCCCGCCTCGTGATCGTCTTCTCAACCTTCGCGTGCGGGTGTTTCCAGCGGAAGACCCCCGTGAGGACGTGACTCACGGGGGTCTTCTGTGCGTGACGCGATCCGGGGCTACTCGAAGGAAGGGCCCTTGGTGCGGGTGCGCTTGATCTCGTAGAAGCCGGGGGTGGAGGCGACCAGCAGGGTGCCGTCCCACAGCCGGGCGGCGGCCTCGCCGCGCGGGGTCGGGGTGACGACCGGGCCGAAGAAGGCGACATCGCCCTCGGCGCCCGGAACGGATATCACCGGGGTGCCGACCTCCTGGCCGACGCGGTCGATGCCGTCGTTGTGGGAGGCGCGCAGCACCTCGTCGTACTCGTCGGAGTCGGCGTAGGCGAGCAGCTCGGCCGGCAGGCCGACCTCGGCCAGCGCCTCGGCGATGACCTCGCGGGTGGGGCCCTTGTCCTCGTTGTGGATCTTGGTGCCGAGTGCGGTGTACAGCTTGCCGGTGACCTCGTCACCGTGCTTCTGCTGGGCCGCCGTCACCACGCGCACCGGAGCCCAGCCCTTGGGGCCGAGCAGCTCGCGGTAGCGCTCGGGAAGCTCGTCGAGCTTGTTCTCGTTGAGCACGGCCAGGCTCATGACGTGCCAGCGGACCTCGACGTCGCGGACCTTCTCGACCTCCAGCATCCAGCGGGAGGTCATCCAGGCCCAGGGGCAGAGCGGGTCGAACCAGAAGTCGACCGGGGTCTTCTCGCGCACCTGGGTGTCGGTCATGTCTCTCCTCAGTCCTCGGTACTCAGTCGGAAAAACGGCATCACTGGCTCATGTCCTCCGTCGCCAACCAGACCCGGGCCGTACGCATTCCCACCGTGGGAGGATTCGTCACAAGAACACGATCACGCACGAAGGAGTGCACGTGCCCGGAGAGAACCTGTCCCGAGACGAGGCCCGTCGGCGGGCCGAGCTGCTGTCCGTCGACGGATACGAGGTGGTCCTCGACGTCCGGTCGGCCGTGGACGAGGCCGAGCCGGCCGAAGGCCCCAGGACCTTCCGCTCGGTGACGACGATCCGCTTCCGGGCCGCGGCCTCCGGCACCTCCACCTTCGCGGACCTGATCGCCCCCTCGGTGAACTCCGTCACCCTCAACGGGCGCGCGCTGGACCCGGCCGCCGTCTTCGACGGGGCGCGGATCGCCCTGGACGGGCTGGCCTCCGAGAACGTCCTGGTGGTGGACGCGAACTGCGCGTACAGCCGGACCGGCGAGGGCCTGCACCGCTTCGTGGACCCGGAGGACGGCGAGGTCTACCTCTACACCCAGTACGAGCCGGCCGATGCCCGGCGGGTGTACGCGAACTTCGAGCAGCCGGACCTGAAGGCGCCCTACCGCTTCGAGGTGACCGCACCCGAGGGCTGGCAGGTGTGGAGCAACGGTGCGGAGGAGTCACGGGAGGGCGGTGTCTGGCGGTTCGCCCGGACCGAGCCGATCTCGACCTACATCACCTGCGTGGTGGCGGGCCCCTACCACTACGTGACGGACACCTACACGCGCGGGGACCTGACGATCCCGCTCGGCGCGATGTGCCGCAAGGGGCTGGCCCGGCACTTCGACGCGGACGACGTCTTCCTCGTCACCAAGCAGGGCTTCGACCTCTTCCACGAGATCTTCGACTACCCGTACCCCTTCGGGAAGTACGACCAGGCCTTCGTGCCGGAGTACAACCTGGGCGCGATGGAGAACCCGGGGATGGTGACCTTCCGGGAGGAGTACATCTTCCGCGGGAAGGTCACCCAGGCCTCCTACGAGCGGCGCGCGAACGTCATCCTGCACGAGATGGCGCACATGTGGTTCGGCGACCTGGTCACCATGAAGTGGTGGGACGACCTGTGGCTGAAGGAGTCCTTCGCGGACTTCATGGGCTCCTTCGGACTGGTGGAGGCCACCCGCTTCGACCAGGCGTGGGTCACCTTCGCCAACAGCCGCAAGGCGTGGGCCTACCGCGCCGACCAGCTGCCGTCCACGCACCCGATCACGGCCGACATCCGTGACCTGGAGGACGCGAAGCTGAACTTCGACGGGATCACCTACGCCAAGGGTGCGGCGGTGCTGAAGCAGCTGGTCGCGTACGTCGGCCGGGAGGCGTTCCTGGAAGGCGCGCGGCGCTACTTCAAGGCGCACGCGTACGGGAACACCACGCTGGACGACCTGCTGTCGGTGCTCGCGGAGGTCTCCGGGCGGGACATGGCCGAGTGGTCGCGGGCCTGGCTGCAGACCGCGGGCGTGAACGTGCTGACCCCGCTGGTCACGTACGACGCGGACGGGCGCGTGACCGAACTGGCGGTGGTGCAGGAGGGCGACGAGCTCCGGCCGCACCGGGTCGCGGTCGGCCTGTACCGGCTGGAGCCGGACGGCACGCTGGTGCGCTACGCGCGGGCCGGGGTGGACGTGGCGGGGGCGCGGACGGTGGTCGCGGAGCTGGCGGGGCGGGAGCGGCCCGACCTGATCCTGGTCAACGACGAGGACCTGACCTACTGCAAGGTCCGCTTCGACGAGGGCTCGCTGGCGACGCTGCGGGCGCACCTGGGCGACCTGACGGACCCCCTCGCACGGGCGCTGAGCTGGTCGGCGCTGTGGGGGCTCACGCGGGACGGGCTGATGCCGGCGCGTGACTTCCTCGCGCTGGTACTGGCGCACGCGGGGCGGGAGACGGACGTCGGCGTGCTGCAGATGCTGCACGCGCAGGCGCTGACGGCGGTCACCCACTACACGGCGCCCGAGCGGCGCGAGCAGGGCGGCCGGGAGCTGGCGGCGGGCGCGCTGCACGAGCTGCGGCTGGCGGAGCCGGGGTCGGAGCACCAGCTGACCTGGGCCCGCTTCTTCGCGGCGAGCGCGGCGACGGAGGGCGACTTCCAGCTGATGCTGGGGCTGCTGGACGGCTCGGCGCGGATCGACGGGCTGGAGGTGGACCAGGAGCTGCGGTGGGACTTCCTGCTGCCGCTGGCCGCGCACGGGGCGGTGGACGAAGCCGCGCTCGGGGCCGAACTCTCCCGGGACGACACGGCGTCGGGCAAGCGGCACCAGGTGCGGTGTCTGGCGGCGCGGCCGTCGGAGGCGGTCAAGGCCCAGGCGTGGGCGGCGGTGGTGGAGTCGGACGCGCTGTCGAACGCGCTGGTCGAGGCCACGATCAACGGCATGCAGCAGCCTTCGCAGCGGGGGCTGCTGGCGGCTTACGCGGAGCCGTACTTCGCGGTGCTGGAGCGGGTGTGGTCGGACCGGTCGATCCAGATCGGCATGGACGTGGTGAAGGGCCTCTACCCGGCCCTCCAGGACCCGGAGTCCACGGTGGCGGCCACCGACGCCTGGCTCACGTCCCACCCGGACGCCGCCCCCGCGCTCCGCCGCCTGGTCCTGGAGTCCCGCGACGACCTGGCCCGAGCGTTGCGCGCGCAGCGCTGCGACGCGGCGGCGGGCAGCTAGCCTGCGGCGCCGTTGCCGGGGGCGCCGCCCCCGGACCCCCGCTCCTCAAACGCCGGCCAAATCCAGCCTCGCCGGCGTTTGAGGCGCGGGGTCTGGGGCGGAGCCCCAGGAAGCGGCGGGGCAGCCTATCGGCCGTCGAACGCCCGTACTTTAGCCCCGGCTTGTCCGGATTTGCCGACGAGCGTGTAACAGGGGTTAGCAAGGCCATGGCCTGAGGGAATCACCGCGTCATGAACCAGAACGCACCCCTCCCCCTCGCCCACCTCACCGGCAGCCGCCCCCGCGTGCTGACCCTCGCCCAGCTGCGCGAGCACGGCGTCACCGCCTCGGACGCCGCCGAGCGGCCCTGGCAGCAGATCCTGCCGGGGGTGTTCCTGCTCCACTCCGGGCCCGCGACCAGTGAGGAGCGCCTGCACGCCGCCCTGCTCTACGCCGGGCGCCGCGGCGGCGAGGCCATGATCACCGGGCTGGCGGCGCTCGCGCTCTACCGGTTCGCCTCCGCACCCGCGCTGCTCGCGCTCTCGCACATCGACGTCCTCGTCCCCGGCACCCGGCGGCTGCGCTCCACCGGCGACGTGCGGATCGTGCGCGCCCACACCCCGCCCCGGTCCCAGGAGGTGACCGGGCTCCCGGTGGCCCCCGTCGCCCGGGCCGTGGCCGACGCCGTCGCCCAGCTCGACGACGCCGGCACGGTACGCCGCCTGCTCAGCGAGGCCGTCCGCGCCGGCCACTGCGAACCGGCCGCCGTCGTGCGGGAGCTGACCGTGGCCCGGCTGCTGAACCGGCCGCACGTGGTCGACGCCGTCGAGTCCCTCCTCGCGGAGGGCCGGGCCATGGCCGAGGACCGGCTGTACCACCTCGTACGGGGCTACGAACTCCCCGAGCCGGTCTGGAACGTGGACCTGCGGCTGCCCGGCGGCCCCCACCTCGGCGGGGTCGACGCCTACTGGCCCGAGCACTCCGTGGCCGTGGAGATCGACACCCGCGCCCCGCGCCAGGGCGAGGACGAGGAGTGGTCCGAGTGCGTGCGCAAGCGCGAGACCCTGGAGCGGCTCGGGGTGACGGTCATCCACATCACGCCGCGCAAGCTCCGCGACTGGCCCGAGCAGCAGGCCGCGGTCGTCCGGACCGCCCTGACGGCGTCCGGCGACCGCGAGCCCGCCGCCTACCTGGTGGTCCTGCCCAGGTGACCGCCGAGCGCCGGGTTGGCCGGCGAGTACTCCGGGGTGCTCCAGCGCAGCCGCCCCGGATGCAGGCTCTCCACCACCGACTCCACCCGGAAGCGGACCCGCCGCTCCCCGTCGCCCCCGAACTCGGTCTCCGCCCGGCCGCTGAGCTGGAGCACCGCCCCGCTCTCCCAGTCCGGGAAGAGCAGCCCGGCCCGCGGATCGGCGACCAGGTTCCCCAGGGTGAGGAACATGGCGTTGCCCGCGTAGTCCGGCCAGGCCAGTTCCACCGGCGAGAGCACCTCCACGAAGCCCGGGAACCCGCCCCGGTGGCTGACGTCGGCCCCGTCCGCCTCCGCCGTGGTGGCGGCGAAGAAGGTGTCGGCGCCGCGCACGGCCCGCTGCTGGCCGGAGGTGAGCGCGTCCCCCCGCCCTACGACGCCGGCCCCTTCGGCGGCGAGGTCCAGCGGCTCCCGCTTCTGGAGGTACTTCGGGCAGTTGGAGAACACCTGCTCGGCCTCGACGGCGAAGCCCCCGGGCGTCACCTCCAGGGTCCCGTTCAGCCGCATCCGGCGCCGGGTGCGCGGGTCGAGCGCGATGGTGCCGACACTGGTCCCGGTCGTGGCCAGCGCCTGCGCGAGCGGGTCGCCGGCCGGGGGCCCGCCGGCGACCGCGATCCGGTCCGGCCCGGTGGCCCGTACGAAACCGGGCGCACCCGTCAGCAGGGAGGCCCACATCCGCCCCGCGCCGTCGGCCGCGCCGACGACCAGGTGGGGCTGGAGCTCCAGGAAGGCCGCGGCGACGTCCCGGATGCCGGTGCCGATCGAGCGGCCGACGTGCTCGGCGAGCTCCCGTACGCCGACCCGTTCCTGCACGGCCAGCGGCCCCGCGTGGTATGCCCCGGTCATTAGAAGAACCCGCAGGTCGGCGCCCCCGTGACGGGGGCGGGCTCACCCTCGGCGCCGGTCGGGGCCGAGATCTCCAGCCGGATGCCGTCGGGGTCGTGGAAGAAGATGCCGCCCGAGGCCGCACCCTCGCGGTGGGCGACCACCCCGTCGTACGCGAACTCGACGCCCAGCTCACGCAGCCGCGCCTCGTACTCCCGCACCTCCTCGATCCCGCCGGTGCTGAACGCCAGGTGGTGCAGTCCGGCCGCGGCAGGGACGAAGGCGCCTTCGGCCTGCTGCCAGAGGGTGAGGACGAGCTCGCCGTCCTGGCCGAGGAAGGCGAAGCGGCGGCCCTCCTCCTTGCCCTCGCCGAGCAGCGCGAAGCCGAGGGCGTCGCGGTAGAAGGCGAGCGAGCGGTCCAGATCGGTGACGTTCAGGCCCACGTGGCCGGTGCGGAGCGTGCCGATGACTGTCGTCATGGAAGTACCTTCCCCAGAGGATTTCTAACCTTCTAAATCGAGGTTAGAGGTTAGAAGGGAGATCGTCAACCGCTCACGTACCCTTGAGGGGTTAGCGGCATCAGGAGGCGGACATGACGGCGGCGGACCCACGACCCCTGACCGGGGAGCCGGTCGCCCTCGACCTGCTGAACACCCGCTGGATGCACGAGGGCGAGCTCACCGACCTCTTCGCCGGGGCCTTCGGGCTGACCCGGATCGAGGGACTCTCGATCTGGCTGCACAGCGCCGGCCTCGCCGACCGCTTCCGCGCAGACGCCGCGACCCTGGTCCACCTGCTGACCGCCCGCGAGGCGCTGGCCCGTGCGGTGGCGGACCCGTCCGACGAGAGCGCCCGGGCGCTGGTCGACGCGGTGCTGGAGCACGGCCGCATCCGCGCCACGCTGACCGCCGAAGGACCGGGCGAGCGCGCCGAATTCGCCGATCCGGCCTGGGGTCCGGCCTGGACGGCCGCGCGCGACTACCTCGAACTGCTCGGCTCCGCGCCCGACCGGATCCGCAAGTGCGCGTCTGAGACCTGCGTCCTGCACTTCCACGACATCTCGCGCAACGGCACCCGTCGCTGGTGCTCGATGGCCGCCTGCGGAAACCGGGCGAAGGCCTCGCGCCACTACGCGCGCACGCGCGAGCGCTGAGCGCGCCAAATCTGTCACACCCGCTCTGAGACCGTTCGTCACGGCAAGGCGGGTAAGTCGACAAATACCCTCTTCAGCACCCTCGGTTCACACCGGTATGCCCCGACATGGCCGCACTGGCGCAAACCCCGCACTGGCGAGTGTCCGCCATGGCAGGTCTCGGTCAATGACAACCCTCCCCAAAGGGCTGTCGCTTGCGCAAAGCTGACCGGTCATCCGGCACCGAAATCCGGACCGTTTCTTTCACTTACCAGGGATGCTGATGACCCTCGAATCCCCAAGCCCCATACCCGGGGCCCGGCGCGTCGCGCGCGTCGCGGCTGCGGCCGGACTGGTGGCCGCCCTCGCGGCCACCGGATCCGTGCCCGTCTTCGCGGCAACCGGCGCCGACAAGCCGGGCTCCAACCCGGCGGTGAAGTCCGCCGAGCAGAAGCTCGGTTCGGCCGACGCCGAACTGCTCCAGGAGGCCAAGGCCAAGGGTGACGCGAACGTCACCGTCATGGTCGCCACCGCCCCCGGCCAGACCAAGCAGGTGGCAGAGCAGCTCGACGCCGTCCAGGGCGCCTCGGTGGGCAAGACGTACGACAACCTCGGCTACGTCCGCGCCACCCTGCCCACCGGCAAGGCGGAGGCGGCCCTGAAGGCGGCCGCCAAGCTGTCCTCGGTGCACGGCATCGACCTGCGGCACGAGATCCAGCTGCCGGACCCGCGCCCCGACGCCCACACCGAGGGCGCGGCCACCAAGACCGCGGCCGAGGCCTACCCGGCGCCGGACAAGAACACCCCCGCGAAGAACCCGTACAACCCGTCCTTCGAGACCGGTGCGGTCGACTTCGTCAAGAACAACCCGCAGGCCGACGGCCGCGGCGTGACCATCGGCATCATGGACTCGGGCGTCGACCTCGGACACCCGGCCCTCCAGAAGACCACCACCGGCGAGCGCAAGATCGTCGACTGGGTCACGGCGACCGACCCGATCACCGACGGCGACGCCACCTGGCGCGCCCAGATCACCCCGGTCACCGCCACGGGCGGCACCTTCACCGCGGGCGGCCAGAGCTGGAAGGCCCCCGAGGGCAGCTACCAGTGGAGCCGCTTCAGCGAGTCGATCACCGCGAACGGTGACATGAAGGGCGACGTCAACCGGGACGGGGACACCACCGACCGGTTCGGCCTGCTCTACGACGCCGCCGCCGGCACCGTCCGCGTCGACACCGACCAGGACGGCGACTTCACGAACAACGAGCCGATGAAGCCGTACAAGGACGGCTACCAGATCGGCTGGTTCGGCACGGACAACCCGGCGACCGAGGTCGCCGAGCGCATCCCGTTCGTGATCGAGATCCGCAAGGACGTCCCGATGGACCCGCTGGGCGGTGACTGGGTCGGCAAGAAGGCCGACTTCGTCAACGTCGGCATCATCGAGTCCGAGCACGGCACGCACGTCGCCGGCATCACCTCCGCCAACGGCCTCTTCGGCGGCGCGATGAACGGCGAGGCGCCCGGCGCGAAGATCGTCTCCTCGCGCGCCTGCTCCTGGTCCGGCGGCTGCACCAACATCGCGCTGACCGAGGGCATGATCGACCTCGTCGTCAACCGCGGCGTGGACATCGTCAACATGTCCATCGGCGGTCTGCCGGCGCTGAACGACGGCAACAACGCGCGCTCCGAGCTCTACAAGAACCTCATCGACACCTACGGTGTCCAGCTCGTCATCTCGGCGGGCAACGAGGGCCCCGGCATCAACACCATCGGCGACCCCGGCCTCGCGGACAAGGTCATCTCCGTGGGCGCCGCGGTCTCCAAGGAGACCTGGGCCGCCAACTACGGCTCCGGCGTGACCAAGAAGTACAACATGTTCCCCTTCTCCTCGCGCGGTCCGCGTGAGGACGGCGGGTTCACGCCCACCATCACCGCCCCCGGCGCCTCGATCAACACGATCCAGACCTGGCTGCCCGGTGCGCCCGTGAAGGAGGCCGGCTACAACCTCCCGGCCGGTTACGGCATGCTCCAGGGCACCTCGATGTCCTCGCCGCAGGCGGCGGGCGCCAGCGCCCTGCTGATCTCGGCCGCCAAGCAGCACGGCATCAAGCTGGACCCGGCCTCCCTGCGGGTGGCGCTGACCAGCACCGCCAAGAAGATCGACGATGTCCCGGCCCACGCACAGGGTTCCGGTCTCATCAACGTCCCCGGCGCGTGGGAGTCCATCCAGCGCGGCGCGAAGGCCAACGAGTTCACCGTCAAGGCGCCGGTCGACACCGCGATCGACCAGTTCCTGAAGACCCCGGGCTTCGGCACCGGCGTCTACGACCGCGAGGGCGGCCTCAAGGTCGGCCAGAAGAAGGTCTACGACGTCGTCGTCACCCGCACCACGGGCGTCAAGTACGGCACCCGCCACAACCTGAGCTGGCGGAACAACGACGGCACCTTCAAGGTCGTCGGCGGCTACGACTACGTCACCCTGCCGCTGAACAAGCCCGTCACCATCAAGGTCGAGGCCAAGGCCAAGACCGGCGGCGTCCACAGCGGCATCCTGCAGCTGGACGACGAGACCACCGAGGGCATCGACAAGCAGATCCTGTCGACCGTCGTCGTCTCCACCCCGCTGGCGAAGCCGTCGTTCACGCTGTCGGACACCTCCTCCGTGCAGCGCAACAGCCACAAGTCGTACTTCGTCACCGTGCCGCAGGGCGCCAAGTCCCTCGAGGTCGCCCTCGGCGGTCTCGCGGCCGGCAGCCAGACCCGCTTCATCTCGATCCACCCGTACGGTGTGGGCGTCGAGGACAGCGCGACCACCCAGTGCTACCCGAACTACGACAACCCGGCCAACAAGTGCCGCCCCGACCTGCGCTCGTACCCCGAGCCGACCCCGGGCGTCTGGGAGATCGAGGTCGAGTCGCGCCGCACGTCGCCGCTGCTCGACAACCCGTTCAAGCTGGACGTCTCCGTGCTCGGCGCGGCCTTCGACCCCGCGGTCAAGGTCCTGCCCGAGGTGAAGCAGGGCACCCCGTCGCCCGTCCAGTGGACCGTCAAGAACGACGCCGCGGCCATCTCGGGCGGCAAGCTCAAGGGCGGCCCGCTCGGCTCCGCGAAGGTCGCCAAGCCGACCATCGCGAACGGTGAGACCCAGACCTCCGAGGTCACCATCGGCGAGGGCGTCTCCCGCCTCGACGTGGCCATCGGCAAGGTGTCCGACACCGGCGCCGACCTCGACCTCGAGGTCTACAAGGACGGCGTCAAGGTCGGCTCCTCCGCCGACGGCGACTCCGAGGAGGCCGTGAGCCTGGCCAACCCGGCCGCCGGTACCTACACCGTCAAGGTGATCGGCTACGCGGTCCCGGCCGGCTCCACCACGTACGACTACCGCGACGTGTACTTCTCGGCCGCCCTGGGCTCCGTCCAGGTCGACGATGCCGCCGCGGTGAACCTCGCCAACGGCGCCTCCGCGTCCGTCTCGGCGAACGTCCTGGTCAACAGCGCGGCCCCCGAGGGCCGTCAGTTCTTCGGCCAGGTCGAGCTGCTCAACGCCCGCGGCACCGCCGCCGGCACCGGCAGCGTGCAGATCGAGAAGGTCCTCCCGTAGTACGGAGGAAAACCGAAGGGCCGGCGCTCCCCGGAGCACCGGCCCTTCGGGCTTTTCCCGCGTGCGCCTACCTGCCCAGCGACCGCAGGGACTCGGCGTACGTGCCGACCGCGTGCGCGATGACGTCCAGGTTGGTGTCGAAGACCTTGAGGTCCAGGTTCTTCAGCGTGTCGCCCGCCCCGTGGTAGTTCGGGTCGTACGGGGCCCCCGCGGTGCCGCCGTAGCGCTTGGCCTGCTCGGCGGTCTTGATGCCCTCGGCCCCGGTGAACGTGCCGCCGGCCGGGATGCCGTTCTCGATGAACGGGCCGTAGTCGGAGCGGCCGTCGAAGTCGCTGCCCTCGTGCGGCTTGCCCTTCTTGTCGAGGAAGCCGTTGATCAGCGCCTCGATCTGCGCCGAGCCGGCCGGGCCCGCGCCCGCGCCCGTCTTGTCGGAGTCGTCGCCGTCGTAGACGAACTGCGCCGGGTTCGGCGAGGCGATCATGTCGAAGTTCAGGTAGAGCGCGATGTCCTTCTTCTGCTGCTCGGACAGCTGCGCCACGTAGTGCTCGGAGCCCAGCAGGCCCAGCTCCTCCGCCGACCACCAGGCGAAGCGGACCTTGTTGGCGGGCCCCTTGCCCTTCTTGTTGGCGCCCTCCTCGGCGAGCTTCAGCGCCACCTCCAGCAGACCGGCCGAGCCGGAGCCGTTGTCGTTGATGCCGGGGCCCTCGGGGACCGAGTCCAGGTGGGATCCGACGGCGACGACGCGGTCGGAGCGGCCGCCGCGGGTCTCGGCGATCACGTTGCGGGTGGTCTTCTTCACGTGCTCCTGGTCCAGCTCCAGGCGTACGGTCACCTCTCCCTTGCCGACGGCCGCGGTCAGCGCCTCGCCGTCGGCCAGGGTGATGCCCGCGCTCGGGATGATCCCCTCGGCGGGCGAGGAGAAGCCGCCGCGCACCGGGGTGGTGCCGCTGTGGTTGTAGACGATGACGCCGAGGGCGCCGGCCGCGGCGGCCGCCTTCTGCTTCTCCACGAAGGTGCAGGCCCCGCGCTTGACCAGGGCGATCTTCCCGGTGAAGGCTCCGGCCGGGTAGTCGTCGGCCGTGCAGCCCGGGGTCTCGTCGACCCGCGCGAGGGCGAGCGGGGCGGTCAGACCGCCCGCCGGGGTGGACTTGGTGAAGGTGAAGGCGGCGGTGGCCAGCTCGCGGCCCTGCGCGCCCAGCACGGTGGTCTTCTCCGTCTTCGTGTGCGCCTCGTGGATGTCGAAGTCCTGGTACGAGACCTCGTACCCGGCCTTCTTCAGCGTGTCGTGCACGTAGGCGGCGGAGGCCGCGTGGCCGGGCGTGCCGGCGGCGCGGTTGCCGCCGTTGGCTTCGGCGATCTGCTGGAACTTCGCCAGGTGGCGGTAGGCGCCGCGGGCGGTGACCTCCTCCACCAGCTCCTTGGCGAGCCGGCCCTCGCGGGGGTGGGCGGCGGCCGGAGTGGCGGTGAGCAGGACGGGTGCGGCGACGGCGGCGGCCGCGAGGGCGGCGAGTGCCGGTATGGACCGGCGGCGGTGGCGGATGGCGCGCACGGTGGATCTCCCCGAGTCGGATGGGTCGCAATGCGGTCGGTCGTGTCCGCATAACGGTCGTGACAGATCGGACGCTAACCAGCTCCGACCGGGCAAAACGGCCGTTCAGGGGCTTTGCAACACGCCCGCCACGGACTCGTCACACGGGTTCATGCGCCGGACACCGTCCGCTCCTCGGACAATGGATTGGACAAGGCTCGTGGGGTCGAACGCATGATGGCTTCACGCGCGCCCGCGTCGTACGGAGCAAAAGGAGTCACCGTGAGGGTCGGAATCGTCGGAGCCACCGGACAGGTCGGCGGAGTCATGCGCGGCATCCTCGCCGAGCGGAAGTTCCCGGTGGACGAGCTGCGGCTGTTCGCCTCGGCCCGTTCCGCGGGCTCCACCCTCGAGTGGGAGGGCCGGGAGATCACCATCGAGGACGCCTCGACGGCGGACTACTCCGGTCTGGACATCGTGCTGTTCTCCGCGGGTGGCGCCACCTCCAAGGCCCTCGCCGAGAAGGTCGCCTCGCAGGGCGCCGTCGTGATCGACAACTCCTCCGCCTGGCGCCGCGACCCCGAGGTCCCCCTCGTCGTCTCCGAGGTCAACCCGCACGCGATCAAGAACCGCCCCAAGGGCATCATCGCGAACCCGAACTGCACCACCATGGCGGCCATGCCCGTGCTGCGCCCGCTGCACGAGGAAGCCGGCCTGTCCGCGATGATCGCCACCACGTACCAGGCCGTGTCGGGCTCGGGCCTGGCCGGTGTCGCCGAGCTCAAGGGCCAGGCCTGCGCCGTCTCCGAGGCCGCCGACCAGCTGACCTTCGACGGTGGCGCGGTGGACTTCCCCGAGCCGGCCGTCTACAAGCGTCCGATCGCCTACAACGTGGTGCCGCTCGCCGGCTCGATCGTGGACGACGGCTCGTTCGAGACCGACGAGGAGCAGAAGCTCCGCAACGAGTCCCGCAAGATCCTGGAGATCCCGGCGCTCAAGGTCTCCGGCACCTGCGTGCGCGTGCCGGTCTTCTCCGGCCACTCGCTCCAGATCAATGCCCGCTTCGACCGCCCGATCAGCGTCGAGCGCGCGTACGAGCTGCTGAAGGACGCCCCGGGCGTGGAGCTGTCCGAGATCCCGACCCCCCTCCAGGCGGCGGGCAAGGACGCCTCGTACGTGGGCCGCATCCGCGCCGACGAGACGGTGGACAACGGCCTCGCGCTGTTCCTCTCGAACGACAACCTCCGCAAGGGCGCGGCCCTGAACGCGGTCCAGATCGCCGAACTGGTCGCCGAGGAGCTCCGCCAGGGCTGAGCCCGGCGCACGGCAGGTGAGGGGCGGCACCGTTCTCGGTGCCGCCCCTCCGTCGTCCCTGTTCGCCGGTGGATTACTCCGGCGCGGTGGCCCTGCGCGCGTGGAAGGATGGGCCGGAACGTAACCATCGAAGGAGATGACCGCGTGCCAGGCACGAATCTCACCCGTGAAGAGGCTCAGCAGCGGGCAAAGCTGCTCACCGTCGACTCCTACGAGATCGAACTCGATCTCAGCGGCGCGCAGGAGGGCGGCACCTACCCCTCCGTGACCACCGTGCGCTTCCAGTCGGCCGAGGCCGGGGCCGAGACCTTCATCGATCTGGTCGCACCGGCCGTGCACGAGGTCGTCCTCAACGGCAAGGCCCTCGACGTCGCCGCCGTCTTCCGGGACTCCCGCATCGCCCTGACGCACCTGGCGGCCGGGGCGAACGAGCTCCGCGTCGTCGCGGACTGCGCGTACACCAACACCGGCGAGGGCCTGCACCGCTTCGTCGACCCGGTGGACCAGCAGGCCTACCTGTACACCCAGTTCGAGGTGCCGGACGCGCGGCGGGTCTTCGCCAGCTTCGAGCAGCCCGACCTGAAGGCGACCTTCCGGTTCACCGTGACGGCCCCCGAGGGCTGGACGGTCATCTCGAACTCTCCGACGCCGGAGCCCAAGGACCGGGTCTGGGCCTTCGAGCCCACCCCGCGGATCTCCTCGTACATCACGGCGCTCATCGTCGGCCCGTACCACGCGGTGCACAGCTCCTACGAGGGCAAGGACGGTCAGTCCGTCCCGCTCGGCATCTACTGCCGCCCCTCGCTCGCCGAGTTCCTCGACGCGGACGCGATCTTCGACGTGACCCGGCAGGGCTTCGACTGGTTCCAGGAGAAGTTCGCGTACGACTACCCGTTCGCCAAGTACGACCAGCTCTTCGTGCCGGAGTTCAACGCGGGCGCCATGGAGAACGCGGGCGCGGTCACCATCCGCGACCAGTACGTCTTCCGTTCGAAGGTGACGGACGCGGCGTACGAGGTGCGCGCCGAGACCATCCTGCACGAGCTCGCCCACATGTGGTTCGGCGACCTCGTCACCATGGAGTGGTGGAACGACCTGTGGCTGAACGAGTCGTTCGCCACCTACACCTCCATCGCCTGCCAGGCGTACGCGGAGGGCTCGCAGTGGCCGCACGCGTGGACCACCTTCGCGAACTCCATGAAGACCTGGGCGTACCGGCAGGACCAGCTGCCCTCCACGCACCCGATCATGGCCGACATCCGTGACCTGGACGACGTCCTGGTCAACTTCGACGGCATCACGTACGCCAAGGGCGCCTCGGTACTCAAGCAGCTCGTCGCCTACGTCGGCATGGACGCCTTCTTCAAGGGCGTGCAGGCCTACTTCAAGGCGCACGCGTTCGGCAACACGCGCCTGTCCGACCTGCTGGGCGCCCTGGAGGAGACCTCGGGCCGCGACCTGGCCGCCTGGTCGAAGGCGTGGCTGGAGACGGCCGGCATCAACATCCTGCGCCCGGAGATCGAGACCGACGAGAACGGCTCCATCACCTCCTTCGCGATCCGCCAGGAGGCCCCGGCCCTGCCGGCGGGCGCCAAGGGCGAGCCCGTGCTGCGCCCGCACCGCATCGCGGTCGGCCTGTACGAGCTCCAGGACGGCCGGCTGGTCCGCACGGACCGCGTCGAGCTGGATATCGACGGCGAGCTGACGGCGGTGCCGGAGCTGGCGGGCCGGACCCGCCCGGCGGTCGTCCTGCTCAACGACGACGACCTCTCCTACGCGAAGGTCCGCCTCGACGAGGTCTCGCTGGCCAACGTCAAGGCGCACCTGGGCGACTTCACCGAGTCCCTGCCGCGCGCGCTGTGCTGGGCCTCGGCCTGGGACATGACGCGGGACGGCGAGCTGGCGACGCGCGACTACCTCGCGCTCGTCCTGTCGGGCATCGGCAAGGAGTCCGACATCGGCGTGGTCCAGTCGCTGCACCGCCAGGTGAAGCTGGCCGTCGACCTGTACGGCGACCCGGCGTGGCGCGAGGAGGGCCTGGCGGCCTGGACCGAGGCCTCGCTGGAGCACCTGCGCGCCGCCGAGCCGGGCAGCGACCACCAGCTGGCGTGGGCGCGGGCCTTCGCGGCCACGGCCCGTACCGAGGGGCAGCTGACCTACCTGAAGGCGCTGCTGGACGGCGCGGCCGAGGTCGAGGGCCTGGTCGTGGACACCGAGCTGCGGTGGGCGTTCCTGGAGCGGCTGGCCGCGACGGGTGTCGCGGACGAGGCGGCCATCACGGCGGAGCTGGAGCGCGACCGCACGGCGGCGGGCGAGCGGCACGCGGCGACGGCGCGCGCCGCGCGTCCGACGGCCGAGGCGAAGGCCGAGGCGTGGGCGTCGGTGGTGGAGTCCTCGGACCTGCCCAACGCGGTCCAGGAGGCGGTGATCGGCGGCTTCGTGCAGACCGACCAGCGCGAGCTGCTGGCCCCGTACACCGCGAAGTACTTCGCGGCGGTCAAGGAGGTGTGGGACACCCGCAGCCACGAGATCGCCCAGCAGATCGCGGTGGGCCTGTACCCGTCCCTCCAGGTCTCGGAGGCCACCCTGGCCGCGACGGACGCGTGGCTGTCCTCGGCCGAGCCGAACGCGGCCCTGCGCCGCCTGGTCTCGGAGTCCCGCGCGGGCGTAGAACGCGCGCTGAAGGCCCAGGCCGCCGACGCCGCCGCTGCGGCTCGGGCCTAGCCGGACCCCCGCCCGCGGGACGCAACCGCGTCCCGCG